>NZ_JBIGIA010000002.1:86586-461469 GCF_043555975.1 Pelomonas nitida
AGCTCGGCGACACCGCCACCCTCACCTTCACGCTGTCCGAACCAGCCACCGACTTCACGGCCGCCGACATCGCCGTCACCGGCGGCACGCTCAGCGGCTTCACCGGCAGCGGCACCAGCTACACGGCCGTCTTCACGCCCAGCAGCGCCAGCGGCACCGTGGCCGTGGCCAGCGGCCGCTTCTCCGACGCCGCCGGCAACGCCAATGACGATGGCGCCGACGCGGACAACACCGTCACGCTGGTCTACGACGGCCTGCGCCCCACCGTCGTCGTCTCCACCGACAAAACCCAGCTCAAGCTCGGCGACACCGCCACCCTCACCTTCACGCTGTCCGAACCAGCCACCGACTTCACGGCCGCCGACATCGCCGTCACCGGCGGCACGCTCAGCGGCTTCACCGGCAGCGGCACCAGCTACACGGCCATCTTCACGCCCAGCAGCGCCAGCGGCACCGTGGCCGTGGCCAGCAGCCGCTTCTCCGACGCCGCCGGCAACGTCAACGACGACGGCGCCGACGCCGACAACACCGTCACGCTGGTCTACGACGGCCTGCGCCCCACCGTCGTCGTCTCCACCGACAAAACCCAGCTCAAGCTCGGCGACACCGCCACCCTCACCTTCACGCTGTCCGAACCGGCCATCGACTTCACGGCCGCCGACATCGCCGTCACCGGCGGCACGCTCAGCGGCTTCACCGGCAGCGGCACCAGCTACACGGCCATCTTCACGCCCAGCAGCGCCAGCGGCACCGTGGCCGTGGCCAGCAGCCGCTTCTCCGACGCCGCCGGCAACGTCAACGACGACGGCGCCGACGCCGACAACACCGTCACGCTGGTCTACGACGGCCTGCGCCCCACCGTCGTCGTCTCCACCGACAAAACCCAGCTCAAGCTCGGCGACACCGCCACCCTCACCTTCACGCTGTCCGAACCGGCCATCGACTTCACGGCCGCCGACATCGCCGTCACCGGCGGCACGCTCAGCGGCTTCACCGGCAGCGGCACCAGCTACACGGCCGTCTTCACGCCCAGCAGCGCCAGCGGCACCGTGGCCGTGGCCGTGGCCAGCGGCCGCTTCTCCGACGCCGCCGGCAACGCCAATGACGACGGCGCCGACGCGGACAACACCGTCACGCTGGTCTACGACGGCCTGCGCCCCACCGTCGTCGTCTCCACCGACAAAACCCAACTCAAGCTCGGCGACACCGCCACCCTCACCTTCACGCTGTCCGAACCGGCCACCGACTTCACGGCCGCCGACATCACCGTCACCGGCGGCACGCTCAGCGGCTTCACCGGCAGCGGCACGATCTACACGGCCATCTTCACGCCCAGCAGCGCCAGCGGCACCGTGGCCGTGGCCAGCGGCCGCTTCTCCGACGCCGCCGGCAACGTCAATGACGACGGCGCCGACGCCGACAACAACGTCACGCTGGTCTACGACGGCCTGCGCCCCACCGTCGTCGTCTCCACCGACAAAACCCAACTCAAGCTCGGCGACACCGCCACCCTCACCTTCACGCTGTCCGAACCGGCCACCGACTTCACGGCCGCCGACATCACCGTCACCGGCGGTATGCTCAGCGGCTTCACCGGCAGCGGCACCAGCTACACGGCAGTCTTCACGCCGACCGAGCCTCTGCTGGGTGCCGCCATGGTCAGTGTGGCCAGCGGCGTGTTCGCCGATGCCGCCGGCAATGTCAACGACGATGGCAGCGACGCGGACAACCGCGTTGTCCTGGCAGTCGACACACTCCCCCCGCCTACGGTCAGCAGTCCAGTGGTCAACGAGGCGTCGCCCTATGCCGTCTTCACGGTCAGTGGCGGCCCCGGACAGACCGTGACGCTGGCATTGGCGGATCGATCGGCGATCGGCGATGGCACGGACTTCGGCAGCCCCGGCACCGGCAATCTCCAGATTTCCGTCGACGGCGGGAACACCTGGGCCAACTACGGCGGCAGCGTGATGCTCCCTGCCCATGGTGTGCTGCTGGCGCGCACGTCCGTCGTCGACGACACCGTCAGCGACAACAACGAGACCTTCACACTGACAGCGACCGCCACGTCCGGCGCCGCCGTCGGCACGGCGACGCTCCGGGATGATGGCAGCGGGGATGTGTTCGCGCTGGATGGCAGTGTCGACACGGACGCGTCGCGTAGCGACGACCGTCCGGTCAGCGTCAGCAGCCCACTCGTCAACGAAGCGTCGGCCACGGCCGTCTTCGTTGTCAGCGGCAATGCGGGCCAATCGGTCAGCCTCACGCTCGCAGCCGGTACCGCAACCGGCGATGGAACGGACTACGGGCCGCTCCTCGAGATCTCGGTGGACGGTGGGCGCACCTGGCTCGCCCATGCCGGCCCCGTCCCCCTGCCCGCCGACGGCCTGCTGCTGGCGAGAACGTCCATCATCAATGACGACCTGCCGGACAACAACGAGACGTTCACGCTGACTGCCACACCGGCGGGTGGCCGCGCCGCCAGCGGCACGGCCACCATCCGTGACGACGGCACCGGCAGCATCTTCAATGCCGATGGCAGCGTGGACGAGCGCGCGATTGCGGACGATGACCGGCCGCTCAGCGTCGACAGCCCCACAGTGAGCGAGGCGTCACCCTTCCTGTTGTTCAACGTGAACGCGGCCGCCGGCCAGCGCATCGATCTGGCGCTGGAGCCGGACTCGGCTGACGTCGGTTCGGACACGGGCACGGCGCTGGAGGTCTTCGACGGCACCGCCTGGCGCGCCTACACGGCGGGGAGCCTCGTGACGGTGGGCCCCAGCGGTCGCCTGCTGGTGCGCGTCGCAATCGTCAACGACAGCGCGCAAGAGGGCAGCGAATCATTGCGGCTCGTGGCCCGCAATACCGCCGGCACGCGCGTGGCAGGTACGGCCACCATCAAGGATGACGGCAGCTCCGCCAACGTCTTCAACGCCGACAACACGACGGGCACAGCCACCCTCGGCGCGGCCGACGACGACCGCCCCAAGCCGGTTGAGCCCCCCATCGTGGTGCCGCCGCCGGTGGTGGAGGCCGTCCCACCCGTCGAGCTGCCGACGCCGCAACCGGTCACCGCATTGCCGCCGCCCATCGCGCTGGTCGAGCGCATCGCGGCGGACATCGCGGCGCCGTTGCCGGGGCGCATCGCCGATGCGCTGACCGCGTCGTCGGGGTTTCGCGTCGTCGTGATCGAAGCGGATACGCCCAGCCTGACCGTCTTCATGGGCATCACCGACCAGTTCGTCCAAGGCGGGCGCGTCAGCAGCTTCACGCTGCCGGCCGATGCGTTTGCCCATACCCAGCCGGACGCCAGCATCAACCTGACCGCCAAGCGGGCGGATGGCGCAGATCTGCCGGCCTGGGTGAGGTTCGACGCGCGGTCGGGCACCTTCCAGATCGACGCTCCGCCGACCTTCGATGGCGAATTGCAGGTCGTCATCATCGCCCGCGACGCCGAAGGGCGGGAGGCTAGAACCATCTTCAAGATGTCGGTCGGCAAAGGTCAAAAGACATCGCTGGGACGCCCCGGCCTGAGCGCGCAGATGCGTGATGCCGCGCATTCGCGTCCGGGCTGGCTGGGCGGTCGCAGCGCGGGAGTCGCGGCCTGATGGAGGTCGCCGCCGGAGCGCCGGTCGCGCGGCTGTACGAGCTGGTTCGCCGAGCGCGACTCGCCGCCACGCCGCGAGAGCTGGCCTTCCTGCTCGTCAACGACAGCCTCGCACTGCTGAACTTCCGGCAGGCCGCACTGTGGTCGGCGGAGGCAGGCATCGACTGCCTGTCGGGCGTCGTGCAGGCCGAAGCCAACGCGCCCTATGTGCAGTGGCTCACGCGGCTGTCCGACTACGTCGTGACGCGCATGCCGGCTGGTGGCGCGATGAGTGCCGGTGACCTGCCCGCGGAACTCGCCAGCGAATGGGACACCTGGTGGCCGGCATATGCGCTCGTGCTGCCGCTGGGCAAGGAGGGTGAACCGCCGCAGGGGCTGTGGTTGCTGGCCGGCGAAGCGCCTTGGCCCGAACAGGACGTGGCGTTGGCGCGTGAGTGGTCCCATGCCTGGTGGCACGCGTTCCTCGCCCTGCGCAAGCAGCGACTGATGACCCTGACCGATTGGCGCCGGCGGCTGCTGCCAGGCAAGCAGGACGGTGATGTCGAGCGCGCACGCTGGTGGCGGCGGCCGGGGCCGCGCTGGATCGCCGCGCTGCTGATGCTGGCGGCGTTGCCGGTGCGACTGACCGTTCTCGCCCCCGGCGAGCTGGTGCCGGCGCACCCTGCCGTGGTGCGCGCGCCGCTCGACGGGGTGATCAGCAGCTTCCAGGTTCAGCCCAACCAACGGGTGAGTCAGGGCCAGGCGTTGTTCGGCTTCGATGAACTGGCCATCCAGGGGCGGCTGGACGTCGCCCGCCAGACGCTGGCGACCATCGAGACGGAGTATCGGCAGGCCTCGCAACAGGCGCTCGCCGACATGCGCGTGAAATCGCAGCTCGCCCTGCTGACCGGAAGAATCGACGAGAAGCGCGCAGAGGTTGAATACCTGCAGGAGCAGTTGGCGCGCGCCCGGGTCCTGGCGCCGCAGGCGGGCATCGTGCTGCTGGATGATCCCAGCGAATGGATAGGCCGGCCCGTGACGATCGGGGAGCGCATCTTGCGCATCGCCGCGCCAGATGACGTCGAGATCGAAGCATGGCTTCCGCTCGGTGACGCTGTCGACCTGGCAACGGATGCCGAGGTCAAGCTCTACCTGAACGCCACGCCCTTGGCGCCCGTCACGGCCCGGCTGCGCTACTTCGCCCACGACGCCGTGCAGCGGCCAGATGGCAGCTACGCCTATCGGATCAGGGCCACGCTCGACGCTGGCACGACGCACCGTGTCGGTCTCAAGGGCGCCGCGAAACTTCATGCCGGATGGGTGCCTCTGGCCTATTGGGCGCTGCGGCGGCCTATGGCCACGGTGCGAGTGACCCTGGGGCTGTGATCATGAGCCTGCCGGTGCTGCGCGAGGAACTGGACCTGCTGCCGGGCCCATGCCTGCCCGACGGCCAGCCGAGCTGGACCCTGCACGATCCGGTGAGACAGCTTTTCTACCGACTGGACTGGCCCACGTTCGAAATCCTGCAGCGATGGTGGCGACGCGATGGCCAGGCCATCGCGGCTGAGGTGAGCGCGCAGACGACGCTGGACATTCAGGCGAAGGACGTGGAGCGTGTCGGCGAGTTCCTCATCGCGCATCAACTCACGCGCCCAGAGCCCGGCCTGGCGCGGCAATGGGCCGAGCGCTGGGCCCGACAGCGGGGCTCGCCACTCCACTGGCTGCTGCACCACTACCTGTTCTTCCGCATTCCACTGCTGCGCCCGGATGCCTGGCTGGGCCGCTGGCTGCCGGTGGCTCGCCTGTTCGGCCGGCCGGCTTTTCGCCTCCTCACGCTGGCGGCGTTGCTCTTCGGCGCCACGCAGGTCGCACAGCAGTGGAACGCCTTCCAGAGCTCGCTCGTCGACGCGTTCAGCTGGGAGGGCCTGGGCGCCTATGGCGCAGCATTGTTTCTGACCAAGCTGGCGCATGAACTGGGGCATGCGTTCACGGCCAAGCACTATGGCTGCCGCGTTCCGACGATGGGGCTGGCATTTCTTGTCATGTGGCCGGTGGCGTACACGGACACCAACGAAGCCTGGAAGCTGACCGACGCACGCCAACGCCTGCGGGTGGCTTGCGCGGGCATCGTCACCGAACTGCATATCGCCGCCTGGGCGACGGCCGCCTGGGCGCTGCTGCCTGACGGCGCCTGGCGCTCAGCCGCCTTTGTGCTGGCCACGACCAGCTGGCTCACCACGCTCGCGGTGAACATGAGCCCGTTCATGCGCTTCGATGGCTATTTCATCCTGTCCGATGCGCTGGACATGCCCAATCTGCACGAGCGCAGCTTCGCGCTGGCGCGATGGCGACTGCGGGAACTGCTGTTCGACCTCGCCGAGCCCGCGCCAGAGCTGTTGCCGCCAGCACGCACGCGCGCCCTGGTCGCCTTTGCCTGGGCCACCTGGATCTATCGCGCCCTGCTGTTCCTTGGTATCGCCCTGTTCGTCTATCAAGTCGCGTTCAAGGTCCTGGGCGTCGTGTTGTTTGCGGTGGAGATCGGCTGGTTCTTGCTGGCACCGTTGCTGCAGGAATGGCGGGCCTGGCATCAGCGCTGGGCCGTCATCCGGGCTCGACGGCGCACCCGGTTCAGCGCGGCGCTGCTGGGAGCCGCGCTGTTGCTGCTGGCACTGCCCTGGCCCACCCGCTCCACCGCCACGGCAATGCTGCGTCCGGCCGACATCTGGCCGGTCTACGCACCGGGCCCGGCGCGGCTCGACGCCCTGCCCTTTCGGGAGGGACAGGCCGTGCCCGCTGGCGCCGAGCTGCTACGGCTTCACGCCCCCGAACTCGCCCAGCGGCGCGTGGCGTTGCTGGCACGACTGCAAGGCCTGAAATGGCAGGCGGCCACGTCCGGCTTCGATGCGGATGCGCGCAACCGGCTGCTGGTGAACGAGGACGCTGCGGCGGTGGCGCGAACCGAGCTGGCGAGCATCGACGACGAGCTCGCCAATTACCGGCCCACGGCGCCATTCGCAGGCCTGCTGCGCGACGTGGACCCCGACCTGCGCGCGGGGCAGTGGTTGAGCCGACGCGAGCGCATCGGCCTGCTCGTACGGGACGACGGCCGCTGGATCGTCGAGACCTGGGTGGACGAAGACATGGTGAGGCATGTCCGCCCCGGGGATGCGGCCTTGTTCGTCGCGCCAGGCTTGCCGTTGCGGGCCGTCCGGCTCAAGGTCGTGGCCATCGACCGCGACACCTCGCGCACCTTGCCTCGGGCCGAGATGGCAACGCAGGCCGGCGGACATCTGCTGGTGCGTGAGAAAGGCGGACTGCTCGTGCCGGAGCATGGCGCCTACCACGTGACGCTGGCTGTCCAAGAGCCCCTGCCCCGCACGCTGGGCGCCCAGTCCTGGCGTGGTCAGCTGTCGATCAACGGCCCCTGGGAGCCTCCGCTGGCCCGCTATGGGCGCCAGGCTCTGGCCGTTCTGGTGCGCGAGGTGAGCTTTTGAGGGGCAGCCATGCCAGCGCGGCGCCCGGCAGCCGATACGACGGCGAGCCGGCGTGTCGCCAATCAACGAAATCCGTACAAGCTCATGCGGAACGCATCGTTGGCACGCGAAGGCTGACTTCGTAGCGTGCGAGGCCTTGACACTCGGGCCCGCTCGCTGCGGGCTCCACGCTTTCATGACCGCTCGACTCCCGCTGGAGGCCCGGCCCGCGGTGCTGGACCTCATCGGCAACACGCCACTGCTACCCGTGCAGCGCCTGGACACCGGCCCCTGCCAGCTCTTCCTCAAGCTCGAATCCCAGAACCCCGGCGGCTCCATCAAGGACCGCATCGGCCTGGCCATGATCGAGACGGCCGAGCGGGACGGCCTGCTCAAGCCCGGCGGCACCGTTGTTGAGGCCACGGCCGGCAACACCGGCCTGGGCCTGGCGCTCGTGGCCCGCGCCAAGGGCTATCAGGTGGCGCTCGTCGTGCCGGACAAGATGTCGGCCGAGAAGGTGCTGCAGCTCAAGGCGCTGGGCGCCCAGGTGCACCTCACCCGCTCCGATGTCGGCAAGGGCCACCCCGACTACTACCAGGACGTGGCCGCCCGCCTGGTGCGGGAGATCCCCGGCGCCTGGTATGCCGACCAGTTCAACAACCCCGCCAACCCGCTGGCGCACGAGACCACCACGGCGCCTGAGATCTGGCAGCAGATGGCACACGACGTGGATGCCATCGTCTGCGGTGTCGGCTCGGGCGGCACGATCACCGGCCTGTCGCGCTACTTCCAGCGCGTGCGGCCGGGCATCGAGATGGTGCTGGCCGACCCGGTGGGCTCCATCCTGAAGGACTACATCGACACCGGGCATCTCAAGGACGCCGGCTCCTGGGCCGTCGAGGGCATCGGCGAAGACTTCATTCCGCCCATCGCCGACCTCGGGCCGGTGCGCACCGCCTACAGCATCCCGGATGCCGAGAGCTTCGCCACCGCGCGTGAGCTCTACCGTGCCGAGGGCATCCTGGCCGGCTCCTCCACCGGCACGCTGCTGGCCGCAGCGCTGCGGTATTGCCGCGCGCACACGACGCCCAAACGCGTCGTCACCTTCGTCTGCGACACGGGCACGCGTTACCTGTCCAAGGTCTACAACGACCACTGGATGTTCGAGCAGGGCCTGCTGCCGCGCCCGCGCGTGGGCGACCTGCGTGACCTCATCGCCCGGCCGGCGGCCAGCGGCGGTGTGGTCAGCGTCAGCCCGGGCGACACGCTCAAGACGGCGTTCTCGCGCATGCGCCAGGCCGATGTGTCGCAGTTGCCGGTGCTGGCCGAGGGTCGGCTCGCCGGCCTGCTGGACGAATCGGACCTTCTCGCTCGCCTGCACACCGAGGCGCACGCCTTCGCCGCGCCGGTCGCCAGCGCGATGAACGCCGACGTGATCACCCTCGCACCCAACGCGCCGCTGGCCGACCTGGCCGAGCAACTGCGCCGCGGTCTGGTGGCCGTCATCGCCGACGACGCCGGCTTTCATGGCCTGGTGACCCGTGTGGACCTCATCAACCACTTGCGCAAGGAACTCGCCGCATGAGCACCGAACAACTGGCCTTCGACACCCGCGTCATCCACGCGGGCCAGCACCCGGACCCGGTGACCGGCGCCGTGATGCCCGGCATCTCCGTCAGCTCCACGTACCGGCAGACCGGCCCCGGCGAGCACAGCGGCTACGAGTACGGGCGCACCCACAACCCCACCCGCCAGGCCTGGGAGCGCGCCGTGGCCGACCTGGAGGAAGGGGCCCAGGCCTACGCCTTCTCGTCGGGCCTGGCGGCCATGGCGACCGTGCTGGACACGCTGCCGGCGGGCTCGCACATCGTCGCCGGGGACGACCTCTACGGCGGCAGCTACCGGCTCTTCGAGCGCGTGCGCAAGCACAGCGCCGGGCTGCGCGTCAGCTATGTCGACAGCCGCGACCCGGCGGCCGTGCGCGCGGCCCTGCAGCCAGGCACCCGGCTGATCTGGATCGAGACACCCAGCAACCCGCTGCTGCGCCTGACCGACCTGGCGGCCGTCGCGCGCATCGCCCGCGAACACGGCGCACTGGCCGTGGCCGACAACACCTTCGCCAGCCCCTGGGGCCAGCGGCCGCTGGCGCTGGGCTTCGACCTGGTCGTGCACTCGGCCACCAAATACCTCAACGGCCACAGCGATGTCATCGGCGGCGTGGCCGTCGTCGGCGGTGAGCTCCGGCAGGCGGCGCTGCGCGAGCAGCTCGGCTTCCTGCACAACGCCATCGGCTCGGTGGCCGGGCCGTTCGACAGCTTCCTGGCCCTGCGTGGTCTGAAGACGCTGTCGCTGCGCCTGGAGCGGCACAACGCCAGCGCGGCCGAGCTGGCGGCGTGGTTGAGCGAGCAGCCGCAGGTCGAACGCGTGCTCTACCCCGGCCTGCCCAGCCATGCGCAGCATGCACTGGCGAAAACACAGATGCGCGGCGGCGGCGGCATGATCAGCGTGGCGCTGAAGACCGACCTCGACGGCGCGCGCCGCTTCCTGCAACGGGTCGAGCTGTTCACGCTGGCCGAGAGCCTGGGCGGCGTGGAGAGCCTGATTTCGCTGCCGGCGCTGATGACCCATGCCTCCATCCCGGCCGACGTGCGCGCGCGGCTGGGCATCACCGATGCGCTGGTGCGGCTGTCGGTAGGCGTCGAGGATGTGGCCGACCTGCGCCGCGATCTGGCGGCCGCGCTTGCTGCGGTGTGAGCCGGCCCTAACCGATACGCGCCGCGCTCCGGTAACCGGCGCGAACCTGGCTTGACGTCTCAAGGGCATGTCGATGCCGCGGCATGGGCGTTCAGGGTGGCGCGTGGTACGGCCTTGCAGGCGCGAGGCTTGCATACCAGTCGAATGCCGCATCGCGGCGCTCGCGTGATGACTTTTGGCACCCAGCTGGGCGTGCGCGCCTCGCTGGCGAAATTGTTGGAATTCGTCGCAAGCATGTCGGCGCTGGCCACTCGCGCTGCCGTGGCCCTAACAGGCGGCCCGACGACTGGACTGCTCGCTCCGCAGCCAAACCAGCGCACCGCCTGTAGCGGTGCGGCTCAGCGCGTGAAAAGTGGTATCTCGTTTGCTCGCCATGTCGGCAAGCCTCGGCGTTAGCAAATTCGGCAACGGATGTTGCGGCTTGTTTCAAGCTGCAGACAAGGCGGTGTGGGTGCTTCGCCGGTCGCGTCGTATCGTGCGCGCCATCCAGAAGCGGCCTGAACCGGCCCGCTGAAGCCATCCCTAGGACTGCAGTTCAACGGCCCAGATCGGAGCCGGGATGCTGCGGTCACCTGGCCGGGGCTGGCGACACCGACCACGTGAACCGACCATGACCTACCCTGTCGAGATGCCCAAGCGGCCCTGGCGAGCGACCGCCCCAACCCTTCTGGCGGCATTGATCGCCGCCGCCCTGGGCACCGGCTGCGGTGGCGGCGGCGGTGGGTCTGCCACGCCGCCTTCGGCCGAGCCGCCGGCGACCCAGCCCGCCACGCCGCCTTCGGCGCCGGCATCGTCGGCCAGCGCGCCTGACCCGGTGCTGGAGTTGCCGCCGGCCACCACGCCAGTCGAACTCCCGGGTAGCGGCTCCACCACGCCGATCTCTCAACTGCCCGTGTCCATGCAGCTGCCGGCAGGTACCGACGTCAGCAAGCCCGGCGCGGTCGTTCGCGTGAGCAGCGCCACGTCCTCGGCGGTCGAGGGCGCCAACACGGCCGGCCTCGCCATCGACGGCAGCATGACCACACGTTGGGCCAGCGCGAAGGACGATGCCGCCTGGATCCAGTTCGATTTCGGCACCAAGACGGCACTGGGCTATGTGAGCCTGTCCTGGGAAAACGCCTACGGCAAGGAATACGCCATCGAGGGTTCGGACGACGGCACCACCTGGTACCAGATCCGCTACGTGACGGGCGGCAAGGGCGGCACCGAGGAGTTCTTCAACCTCAACGCCTTCGTCCGCTACGTGCGCGTGCAAGGCGTGGCCCGCGCCACGCAGTACGGCTACTCGCTGTTCGAGGTGAGCTTCAAGTCGCCGGGCAGCGACAACACGCTGCCGGCCATCGCGACGACGGCGCAGCAGTTCCCGGCCGATGGCTCGGCGCTGGCGCCCGCGCCGGCCGTGCAGGCCCCGCTGGAAACCGTGCAGTTCACGCTGCCCGACGGCACGCTGGTCACCCGTTTCGGCATGGTGGGCCGTTCGCGCCACGCCCGTGAGCGCGGCGAGGACTGGAACGAGATCGGCTTCGGCGTGAACGACACGGTGGACGCGGCCGGCAATGCGAAGGACAAGGGCCCCGGCGCCTACCTGAACTTCGTCGCGAACTACTTCAAGAACCGCACCTGGGGTGTGGAGTTCATCGACAACAGCCGTGTGGCGGGCGTCACGAAGCCCACCATCATCGTCAACCAGTACTACCAGCAGGCGCAGCGTGGCGGTGGCCACTCGTTCTTCCGCCGCTACGACACGCCGGGCGTCACCGGCTACGGCTGGATGTCGCCGGGTGACCTGTTGGACGACACCACCTACACCGACGGTTTCAAGGACGTGGCGTCCTGCCCCGTCATCAAGAAGCCACCACAGGACGCGCTGCTCAGCCCGAACAGCGGCTACGCCGGCGTCAAGGGCGCCAACGACGGCTGCAGCGTCGTGCTGGACACCGTGCCGGGTCACTCCGACCTGTCGGCCAACGCCGATGGCGTCATGGTGCCCAACGGCAAGACCATCGCGTCGCGGGCGCTGAAGGTCGGCGATGCGATCGAGTTCACCGGCTCCTTCTTCTCGACGCGTGCGGCGATGGACGCCGTCGGCGACAGCGGCGCGGTGCGCTACTACACGAACGAGGTCACCTACGTCGTTGGCTCCGGCCTGCGCCCCTGGTACGGCGTGCAGCCGCGCCTGATGAACGCGCCGCTGCCCGAGGAAACACTGCAGGGCGGTACGGGCTCCGTGTCGTATGACTACGCCGACAACGGCGCCTTCATGTTCCAGCAGCCGAACAACCAGATCGGCATGCAGAACATGCAGCGCTTCGTCGAAGGGCGCCGCCTCATCCACACCGACATGTGGACCGGTGAACACAACGAGTCAGGCAACGACCGCAACGACGCCGCCGTCGGCCTGCAAGGCCCACGCTTCAACAAGTCCAGCTGCTTTGCCTGCCACATCGGCAACGGCCGCAGCCTGGCGCCGACCGCCATCAACCAACGCCTGGACACGATGGGCGTGCGCGCCGCGGCGCTGAACGCCGACGGCAAGCAGGTGCCTCACCCGACCTACGGCGTGGCCGTGCAGATGAACGCACGCTCGCTGAGCACCGGCGCGCTGCAGGACTGGGGCACCGGCGTTCGCGTGGCGGGCTTCGACGTGCGCAGCGTCAAGCTGGACGACGGCACCGTCGTCGAGCTCAGCAAGCCGCGTGTCGCCTTCGACGGCCCGACGCCTGCGGCCTACTCGCTGCGCTCCGCCCAGCCGATGATCGGCATGGGCCTGCTGGAAGCCGTGCCCGACGCCGACATCCTGGCGCGCGCCCGCACCACGCCCGATGCCGACGGCGTGGTGGGCATCGCCAACTTCGCCTACGACCCGGAAACCGGCGTCGTGCGCCTGGGCCGCTACGGCTGGAAGGCCTCCAAGGTGAGCCTGCGCCACCAGGCCGCCGGTGCGGCGCTGCAGGACATGTCGGTCACCTCGCCCGTCTTCCCGAACCGTGACTGCCTGTCGGGCAAGTGCACGCCGTCCAAGGTCGAGAAAGGCCTGACCGAAGACGACCTGACGCTGATCAGCCGCTACCTCGCGCTGCTGGGCGTGCCGGCGCAGCGCAGCCAGGTGAGCGGCTTCCCGAAGGGCGTGTCGCCGCTGCCGGACCTGGACGTGAACCCGACGCAGGTGGCGTCTGGTGCGCGCGTGTTCGAAGCCAGCCGCTGCACGACCTGCCACGTGGCGTCGATGAAGACCGGCAACGGCTCCGAGTTCGCCGAGCTGCGCAACCAGCTCATCAAGCCCTACACCAACCTGCTGCTGCACGACATGGGCGCCGACATGGCCGACGGCTTCGTCGAAGGCCGCGCGACCGGCACGATGTGGCGCACGTCGGCCCTGTGGGGCATCGGTTACACGGAGCGTGTCGCTGGCGCGGCTGGCAAGGTGGGCTATCTGCACGACGGCCGGGCCCGCACGCTGACCGAAGCCATCATGTGGCACGGTGGCGAAGGCGCCAGCAGCCGCGCACGCTTTGCCGCGCTGTCCAAGGCCGACCGCGAAGCCCTGCTGGCCTTCCTGAAGTCGCTGTAAGCGCCATGACCGCCGACATCGACCGCCTGGCCCGCCGCAAGCTGCTGGCCGGCGCCCTCTCCTCCCTCGCCACCGTGAGCCTCACCGCTTGCGGCGGTGGCGGCAGCGACGCGCCGTCGCCCTCCCCGAGCCCCGCGCCCAGCCCCGCCGCACCCACACCGGCACCCACACCGGCACCTACGCCGGCACCTACGCCGGCACCTACGCCGGCACCTACGCCGGCGACCAAGAGCGCCAAGCGTGGCATCGCCTACGACCTGGCCACGGCGGAGGACTTGCAGGTCCTGTCACCCGGCGTGACCTGGTGGTACGGCTGGGGCCAGAAGCCGAAGTCCACCGTCCCGACCGACTACCGCAGCAGGTATGCGATGGATTTCGTGCCCATGCTGTGGCGCGAGTTCACGGCGTCGGACATCGAGGCCTTCCTGGCTGCCAATCCCAGCATCCAGTACCTGCTGCTGCTGAACGAGCCCAACCTCGTGGACCAGGCCAACCTGACGCCACAAGCCGCGGCGCAGCTGTGGCCGCAGTACGAGGCGGTCGCCAAGAAGACGGGCGTGAAGCTCGTCGGGCCGGCGATCACGTGGGGCACGATGTCGGGCTATGCCGACCCGGTGGTCTGGATGGACGCGTTCTATGCCGCCTATGCCGCCGCCAACGCCGGCAAGGCGCCGCAGATCGACTACCTGGCCTTCCATTGGTACGACTACGGCCTCAAGGACCAGCTCGACAGGCTGACCAAGTACGGCAAGCCGTTCTGGGTGACGGAGATGGCGAACTGGCACAACGGCGACGGCAGCGCCCAGATCGACACGGTGGCCAAGCAGAAGGCCCAGATGGCCGAGATGGTGGCGCTGTGCGAGAGCCGCGCCGATGTGTTCCGCTACGCGTGGTTCACGGGTCGCTGGAGCAACGACACCCACTACACCAGCCTGCTCGCCGCGAATGGCCAGCTGACCGAGCTCGGCAGCTACTACCTGAGCCTGCCCTTCTGAGGCGCCTGCCCCGTGGTGGCGGTGGCCACCACGAGGTTTCACCCGCCCGCGCCCATGACGACGTGCAGCGTCGACGTCTGCACCCAGGTGCCGGACTGGTCCTGCAGCACCGCGTAATCCGTCAGTGCGTTGCCGTAGGCATCGGTGCCGGTCGACAGCTGCTGCAGCTGCGTGTCGGTCGCCACGGTGAGCACGTCGCCGCTGTCGAGCTTGAGCGTCAGCGCGTGGCTGGCATCGGTGATGCTGGTGATGCCCAGCGATGACAGGCTGATGTTGCCCGCGCCGCCGTTGCGCACGTCCAGTGCCTCGAGGTTGCTGGCCACGCTGATCAAGGACGCGATGTCGAAGTTCGCGCCGCTGGTCGTGAACTTGAGCAGGTCCACGCCCGTGCCGCCGTCGGCCGCCGCGAGGTCGGACGGCGATGCGGCCACCAGCGTGTCGTTGCCGTCGCCGCCCAGCAATATGTCCGCGCCGCCGGCGCCGATGAGGGTGTCGTTGCCGGCGCCGCCGGACAAGGTGTTGGCGGCCGTGTTGCCGGTGATCTGGTTGTCGTCGCCATTGCCCGTGCCGTCGATCGCGGCGTTGCCGGTCAGCGTCAGGTTCTCGACATTGGCCGACAGCGTGTGCGTCACCGACGACTGGACGGTGTCGGTGCCACCGCCCGCCGCCTCGACGACGCTGTCGCCGGCGTTGTCGACGACATAGCTGTCGTTGCCCGCGCCGCCCGTCATGGTGTCGGCCCCGGCGCCGCCGTTGAGGGCGTTGTCGCCGGCGTTGCCGGTGAGCTGGTTGTCCAGGCCGTTGCCGGTGGCATCGATGTTCGCCGTGCCGGTGAGCACCAGGTGCTCGACGTTCCCCGCCAGCGTGTAGCTGACCGAGGACTGCACGATGTCCGTCCCCGCGCCGGCAGATTCAGCGATGGTGTCGCCGGTGTTGTCGACGATGTAGCTGTCGTTGCCCGCGCCGCCGGCCATCGCGTCGGCGCCGGCGCCGCCGTCCAGCACGTTGTCGCCGCTGTTGCCCGTCAGCTGGTTGTTCAGGCCATTGCCGGTGGCGTTGATGTTGGCCGCGCCGGTGAGCACCAGGTACTCGACGTTAGCAGGCAGCGCGAAGCTGATGGACGACTGCACCGTGTCCGTGCCGGCGCTGGCCGCTTCGGTGACGACATCGCCGCTGTTGTCGACGACGTAGCTGTCGTTGCCGGCGCCGCCGGCCATCGTGTCGGCGCCCACTGCACCGTCCAGCGCGTTGTCGCCGCTGTTGCCGGTGAGCACGTTGTCCTGCGCATTGCCGGTGCCATTGAGGTTGGCGGTGCCGGTCAGCGTCAGGTTCTCGACGTTGACGGCCAGCGTGTAGCTCACCGAGGCCGCGACCGCGTCGGTGCCCTCGGCGGCGTTCTCCGTGACGACGTCGCCGGCGTTGTCGACGACATAGCTGTCGTTGCCCTGCCCGCCGACCAGCGTGTCGGCACCGGCGCCGCCGTCCAGCGTGTCGTTGCCGCCCAGGCCGGTCAACGTGTTGGCCGCGCTGTTGCCGATGAGCACGTTGTCCAGCGCATTGCCGCTACCGTTGATGGCGGCGGCGCCGGTCAGCGTCAGGTTCTCGAGGTTCACGCCCAGCGTCCAGGTGACGCTGGACTGCACCACGTCGGCGCCCTCGCCCGCGTTCTCGGTGACGGTGTCGGTCGCCGCGTCGACGACATAGCTGTCGTTGCCGCCGCCGCCCGCCATCACGTCGTTGCCGGCGCCGCCGTCGAGCAGGTCATCGCCGTTGCCACCGGTCATCGTGTCGTTGCCGTTGCCGCCGAACAGCGAGCCGCCCGTGCTGGCCGTCGTGAACACGGTCGGCGCCGCCGTCTTGTAGGGGTTGCTCGCTGCCAGCTGGCCGACGGTCCCCCATTTCCACGCCAGGTAGCCGTCCAGCGTCTGCTGGTCCGCCGTCGTGAGCGCCAGGCTGGTGACGACGACTTCGCTGTAGTCGCTGCTGGACATCCACTGGCTGCCCCAGGCGTTGCCGATCGTCAGCGTGCCGTTGAAGTTCAGCGCCTGGTTCACGGTGGACACCACATGCGTGGCCTCGGTCAGCGTCGTGTAGACGTTGGCCCGCGTCGTCCAGGTCTGCAGCGTGCCATCCACCGTCCAGGCCGTCTTGAGGTTGGTGTTGCCGGAGCCGACCACGTCGGTGTTGTTGTCGCCGTTGCCGGCGATGAGCAGCCAGGGGTTGCCGGCGGCGCCGGTGGCCATCGGCATGTAGAAGCTGTCGCCCGAGCGCTGCACCCAGTAGATGCTGCCGCCGGAGGCGATGGTCGGCAGGCTCAGGCTCAGGCGGTCGTCCAGGCCGTCGAGGCGCACCGTCGGCAGGTTGTTCATGCCGTCCAGCACCAGCTGCGGCTCGTAGGCACCGTTGCCGGTCGTGGCGTCGTGGCCGCCGACGCTCTTGTCGCGCCACAGGTAGACGCGCCCGCTCGCCGTCAGCCCGGTCTCGCTGCGGCCTTCCTGCACGCCGTCGCCGTCGATGTCGGCCGCGTCCAGCCAGAGCGCGAGGTTGCTGCCGAACTGCGCCGGCGTCCAGGCCGCGACGTTGCCCAGCCGGAGCACGTCGTCGCCGTCGCCGCCCTGCAGGGTGCTGCCGCCGTCGGCCGTCAGGTTGTCGTTGCCCAGCCCGCCGATCAGCTGGTCGGCGCCACCGCCGCCCATCAGCGTGTCGTTGCCGTCGCCGCCGTCCAGCGTGTTGGCGGCGCTGTTGCCCGTCAGCACATTGGCCACCGCGTTGCCGGTCGCGTTGACGGCAGCGCTGCCGGTCAGCGTCACGTTCTCGATGTTGGGCAGGCTGGCCAGCGTGTACGCGGCGCTGGACTGCACGGTGTCGGTGCCCTCGCCGGCGTTCTCGGTCAACGTGTCGACGCTGTTGGTGACGACGTAGGTGTCGTTGCCGGTGCCGCCGATCAAGGTATCCACGCCCGCGCCACCGGTCAGCGTGTCGTTGCCGGCGCCGCCATTGAGCGTGTCGCCGACCGTGTCGTTGACGGCCGCATCGCCGTAGCTGAACACCGAGGACGGCACGGCCACCAGGGTGCTGGCGCTGGGCGTCGTCCAGAGCAGCTGGGTGTAGGCGCCGCCGGTGCCTTCGTTGGACTGCATCAGCAGCGTGTGCTGGCCGGCGCTGAGCGTCAGCGGCAGCGCGGTGACCTGGCCGGCCGCGTAGGTGGTGTTGGCCAGCAACTGGCCGTCGATGTAGAGCGAGGCGGCGTCGTCTGCCTTGATGGCGAAGGTGTAGACGCCAGCGGTGGTGATGTTCAGGTAGCCCGTCCAGCGCGCCGAGAAGTTGTCGACACCGACCACGCCGGTGGCGGGCGAGCCGCTGCCCCAGGTGAAGTTGATGTCGGCGTCCTGGCGCGTGAGCACCGGCGCGCCCAGCCAGGTCTGGTTGTTCCAGTACTCGGCGCGCAGGCCGCTCTGCTGCAGGCCGGACAGGTAGCTGGGCCGCGCGGCAGACATCAGCAGGTCGTCGCCGTTGCCGCCGCTGAGGTTGTCGGCACCGCCACCGCCGTACAGCGTGTCGTTGCCGTCCATGCCCGCCAGCGTGTCGGCGCCGGTGTTGCCGACCACCAGGTTGGCGAGCGCGTTGCCGGTGCCGGTGTGGGTGCCGGTGTCCGTGAAGCTGAGGCGTTCGAGCGTGGCGCCCAGCGTGTAGCTGGCCAGCGTGGTCTCGACGCTGTCGAGGCCGGTGGTGTCGGTGATCACGTCACCGGCGTTGTCGACGACATAGCTGTCGTCACCGGCCGCACCCGTCAGCGTGTCGGCCCCGGCGCCGCCATCCAGGCGCTCGTTGGCCTGGGTGCCGGTCAGTGTGTTGGCCAGGCCGTTGCCGAACAGGTTCAGGTTGTTCTGGTTGTTGGCCGTCAGGTTCTCGGCGTTGGTGGGCAGCCGGAAATCGACGTTGGCCAGGATCAGGTCGGTGCCTTCGCTGGCATTCTCCACAATGGCCGTGAACGGCAGCGTGACGACATAGGTGTCGTTGCCGGCGCCGCCGCTCAGCGTCACCGCGTTGGGCGTGCCGAGGTTGTTGGGGCCGGTGATGACGTTGTCCAGCGCGTTGCCGATGACGTTGATGTTGTAGGCCGAGGAAATGTCGATGTTCTCGACGTTCGCGGCCAGCGTGTAGGTCAGCACGGTCGCGTTGTTCGTCGTGCGCTGCAGGTAGACCGTGTCGGTGCCGGCGCCCGCCGCTTCCACGACGTTGAGGTTGAGGTTGAAGTTGCCGAGGCTGTCGGCCTGCTGGTAGTAGAGGTCGTCCCCGGCGCCGCCAGCCATCGTTGTCGTGATGCCGGCGTAGACGCTCGCGTACAGCGCATTGGCCGCCGCGTTGCCGGTGATGGTGCCCGCCGTGCGGCCGACGTAGTAGATGTTCTCGACATTGGTGGCCAGCGTGTAGCTGACGCTGGCGTAGACGGCGTCCGTGCCCTCGCTGGCGTTCTCGACGATGAGGTCGCCCGCGTTGTCGACGAAGTAGACGTCGTTGCCCGCGCCACCTGTCATGGTGTCGGCGCCCGCGCCGCCGTCGATGCGGTTGACGCCGCTGTTGCCCAGGATGCTGTTGGCCAGCGCGTTGCCGGCGCCGTTGATGGCGGCCGTGCCGGTCAGCGTGAGGTTCTCGATGTTGGCGCTCAGCGTGAAGCTGACCGACGACAGCACGCGGTCGGTGCCGGCGTTGGCATCCTCGACGACCGTGTCGCCGATGTCGTCGACGGTGTAGGTGTCGTTACCCGCGCCGCCGACCATCCAGTCGGCGCCGGCCTTGCCGTCCAGCGTGTCGTTGCCCGTGCCGCCGAACAGCGCGTCGACGCGCACCGCGCCGTTGAGCGTGTCGTCGCCGTCACCGCCAAAGACGACCGCATCCACCTTGCCCGTGCCGCGCGCGGAGGCGGCCGTGTAGGTGGCGGTCAGGGTTTCGCCGGCGCTGGTGCCGAAGCTCAGCTTGGCGGCCGTCCAGGTGGTGTCCAGCGCCACCGTGCCGAGCGCGCCGCCCGTCAGGTCCATGGCGGTGCCGACACCCCATTTGGCGGCGAGGTAGTTCTCGATGACCCGCTGCTCGCCGGGCGACAGCACATGGTCGAACACCAGCAGCTCCGACACCGAGCCCTTGCTCAGCTCGCTCGCGCCCTGGTAGCCGGACAGCTGGATCTTGCCCAGCCACAGGTCCGTCGTGCTGCTGCCGGTGGCGGCCAGCGCCACGCCGTTCTTGTAGAGCGTGCCGGAGCCGACCTGGTCGTTCGCGGTGTAGAGCAGCGGCGTGTTGGCCTGCACCGTGCCGTTGGTCTGCGACACCCAGTTCTGGCCGTAGAGCTGGTCCTGGTAGCCGCCATGCCAGCCGACCAGCGAGTTGTCGGTGGACGAGGACACGAGCCGGCCGTTCTGCGTGCCGGTCATCTGGCCGACGACGAACAGCGAGTAGTTCTGCCCCACCCACAGGCTGCTGTTGAGGTAGTCGCTGCCGTCGAAGCTGACGGTGGCCATGCCGTTGAGCCCCGCGAGCTGCAGCTGCGGCGACGCGCTGGCGGTGGCCTGCGTGAAGTTGTTGCCGCTGCCGCTCTTGTCGACCCAGGTGCCGAGGTTGCCGTTGCCGTTGATCAGCCCGCCCTCGGCCAGGCCCGAAGACGTGCCGTTGCCGTCCAGGTCGGTGGCGTCCAGCCAGGTGATCTTTCCGCCGATGGTGGCGAAGGTCGGGTCCGCACTCATGCCCCACAGCGTGCGCAGGTCCGACAGGCTGGGCAGCACCAGGCCGTTCACGTCGATGGCGAGGTTGACACCGCCGGCCGCGATGGCGGTCAGCAGCTTGCCGGTGTTGCCGTTGGACAGCAGCACGTCGGGGGCGGCGTTGATCGTCGTGACGTTGTTGTAGTCGGCGCTGTTGAGCAGCAGCTGGTCGCTGCCGTCCAGCAGCACCTCCAGCTTGCCGCCGCCGTCGCTGCCGACGAAGCCGCTCGTGTTCACGCTGCCCGCCGTGACGGTGACGGTCTCGACGGTGCCGCCGAAGAAGTCCAGCACCTCGATGCCGGTGACCTTGGCGGTCAGCTGGTTGACGTTGGTGACGCCCAGGCCGTCGAGCTTCACGCTGTCGATGCCGCTGCCGCCATTGATGGACGCGAAGGCCAGGTCGCTGACGACGATGGTGTCGGCGCCACCGCCGGCGCTGATGGTGTCGGCACCGCCGCCGCCGGTGATGAGGTTGTTGCCGGCATTGCCGACCAGCACGTTGGCGCCGCTGTTGCCGGTGGCGTTGACGTTGGCGCTGCCCGTCAGCGTGAGGTTCTCGAAGTTGGCGGCCAGCACCCAGCTCACGCTGGCGTTGACGGTGTCGGTGCCGCCACCGGCCAGTTCGTAGAGCTGGTCGCCGACGTTGTCGACGACATAGCTGTCGTTGCCCGCGCCACCGGTCATCACGTCGGCGCCGGCGCCACCGTCCAGCACGTTGGCGCCGCTGTTGCCCAGCAGCGTGTTGCCCAGGGCGTTGCCGGTGCCGTTGATGTCGGCGCTGCCGGTCAGCACCAGCGTCTCGACGTTGGCCGTCAGCGTGTAGCTGGCGCCGGTCTGCACGGTGTCGGTGCCCTCGCCGGCGAACTCCACGACGAGGTCGCCCGCGTTGTCGATGAGGTAGGTGTCGTCGCCCAGGCCGCCGGTGAGCTCGTCGGCGCCCGCGCCGCCGTCCAGCACGTTGTTGCCTTCGTTGCCGGTGATGAGGTTGACCAGTCCGTTGCCGGTGCCGTCGATGGCGTCGGCGCCCGTCAGCACCAGGTTCTCCAGGTTGGCACCCAGCACCCAGCTGACCGAGCTGCGCACGGTGTCCGTGCCTTCACCGCTGTTCTCGGTGACCGTGTCACCGGCGCTGTCGACCACGTAGGTGTCGTCGCCGGCGCCGCCCACGAGGCGGTCGTCGCCGGCGCCGCCGTCTAGCACGTTGGCGCCGGCGTTGCCGGTGATCTGGTTGTTCAGGTCGTTGCCGGTGCCGTCGAGATCGGCCGTGCCGCCGAGCACGAGGTTCTCGACGTTGTCGGCCAGCGTGTGGCTGACGGTGGCCGTGACGGTGTCGGTGCCGCCACCGGCGGACTCGACGACCGTGTCGCCCACGTTGTCGACGACATAGCTGTCATTGCCCGCACCGCCCACCAACCGGTCGGCGCCGGCACCGCCGTCCAGCACGTTGGCGCCGCTGTTGCCGGTGATGACGTTGTCCAGCGCGTTGCCGCTGCCGTTGAGGTTGGCCGAGCCGGTCAGCGTCAGGTCCTCCAGCTCGTTGCCGAGCGCATAGCTGATGGACGCCTGCACCGTGTCGCTGCCCTCGCCCGGGTTCTCGGTGACGACGTCGCCGACGTTGTCGACGACGTAGGTGTCGTTGCCCGAGCCACCGACCATCGTGTCAGCCCCCAGGCCGCCATCCAGCACGTTGTTGCCGGTGTTGCCGGTCAGCGTGTTGGCCAGGTCGTTGCCGGCGCCATTGATGTTGTTGCTGCCCGTGAGCAGCAGGTTCTCCAGGTTGGCGCCCAGCGTCCAGCTCACCGAGGCCTGCACCGTGTCGTTGCCCTCGGCCGCGTTCTCGGTGACGACATCGGCGGCGTTGTCGACGACGTAGCTGTCGTCGCCCGCGCCGCCGGTGAGCTGGTCGGCACCGGCGCCGCCGTCCAGCACGTTGGCGCCGCTGTTGCCGGTGATGACATTGGCCAGCGCATTGCCGCTGCCGTTCAGGTCGTTCGTGCCGGTGAGGATCAGGTTCTCGACGTTGTTGCCCAGCGTGAAGCTGACACTGCTGCGCACGAGGTCCACGCCCTCGCCGGCCGCTTCGATGACGACGTCGCCGGCGTTGTCGACAAGGTAGGTGTCGCTGCCGGCGCCACCGCTCATCGTGTCGGCGCCGGCGCCGCCGTCGATGACGTTGTTGTTGCCGTTGCCGGTGATCTGGTTGGCGACGGCGTTGCCGGTGGCGTCGATGCGGTCCACTCCCGTCAGCACCAGGTTCTCGAGGTTGGCGCCCAGCGTGTAGCTGATGGCGGAGCGCACGGTGTCTGTGCCTTCGCCGGCGTTCTCGGTGACGACATCGCCCGCGTCGTCGACGACGTAGGTGTCGTTGCCCGTGCCGCCGATGAGGCGGTCGGCGCCCAGGCCGCCGTCCAGCACGTTGGCGCCGCTGTTGCCGGTGATGGTGTTGGCCAGCTCGTTGCCGGTGCCGTCGACGCTCGCCGTGCCGGTGAGCACGAGGTCCTCGATGTTGGCGCCCAGCACGAAGCTGGCCCCCGCGCGCACGGTGTCGACGCCTTCGCCGCCGTTTTCGATGACCTGGTCGCCCGAGTCGTCGACGACGTAGCTGTCGTCGCCCGCGCCGCCGGCCATGGTGTCGGCGCCCGCGCCGCCGTCGATGAGGTTGTTGCCGGCGTTGCCGGTGATCTGGTTGGCCAGCTCGTTGCCGGTACCGTTCAGGTTGGCCGTGCCGGTGAGGACGAGGTTCTCGACATTGGCCGCCAGCACGCGGCTGACGGACGAGATCTCGGTGTCGGTGCCGGCCGCAAAGTCCTCCACGACGACGTCGCCGCTGTTGTCGACGCTGTAGGTGTCGTCGCCGCCGCCGCCGGCCATGGTGTCGGCGCCGGTGCCACCGTCGATGACGTTGGCCGCTGCGTTGCCGGTGATCTGGTTGTTGCCGGCATTGCCCGTGCCGCTGATGTTGCCCGTGCCGGTGAGCACCAGGTTCTCCAGCGTGGCGCCGAGCGTGTAGCTGATGGCCGAGCGCACGGTGTCCGTGCCCTCGCCGCTGGCCTCGATGACCTGGTCACCGGCGTTGTCGACGCCGTAGGTGTCGTCGCCCAGGCCGCCGGTCATGATGTCGGCGCCGCCGCCGCCGTCCAGCACGTTGTTGCCGCTGTTGCCGGTGAGCTGGTTGGCCTGGCCGTTGCCCGTGCCATCGATGTCGGCCGTACCGAGCAGGATCAGGTTCTCGACGTTGGCGCCCAGCGTGAAGCTGACGCTGCTGCGCACGAGGTCGGTGCCCTCGCCCACCGCTTCGGTGACGGCATCGCCGAGGTTGTCGACGAGGTAGGTGTCGTCCCCCGCACCGCCGCTCATGCGGTCGGCGCCGGTGCCGCCGTCGATGAGGTTGGCGCCGGCATTGCCGGTGAGCGTGTTGTCCAGCTCGTTGCCGGTGGCGCTGAGGTTGCCCGTACCGGTCAGCACCAGGTTCTCGACGTTGGCGCCGAGTACGTAGCTGACGCTGCTGCGCACGGTGTCCGTGCCTTCGCCGGCGTTTTCGGTGACGGTGTCGCCCGCGTTGTCGACGACATAGGTGTCGTTGCCGGCACCGCCGGCCAGCGTGTCGGCCCCGGCGCCGCCGTCCAGCGTGTTGTTGGCGATGTTGCCGGTGAGGGTGTTGTCGAGTTCGTTGCCGGTGGCGTTGATGTCACCGGTGCCGGTGAGCAACAGGCGCTCGACATTGGCGCCCAGCGCGAAGCTGACGCTGCTGCGCACGGTGTCCGTGCCCTGGCCGCTGAACTCGGTGACGGTGTCGCCGAGGTCGTCGACACCATAGACGTCGTCTCCTGCGCCACCAGCCAGCGTGTCGGCCCCGGCGCCACCGTCCAGCGTGTTGTTGCCGGCATTGCCGGTGATCTGGTTGGCCAGCTCGTTGCCGGTGCCGTCGACGTTGGCGCTGCCCGTGAGCAGCAGGTTCTCGATGTTGGGGCCCAGCGTGAACGAGACGCTGCTGCGCACGAGGTCCGTGCCCTCGCCGGCGGCCTCGGTGACGGTGTCGCCGGCGTTGTCGACGACGTAGATGTCGCTGCCGGCGCCGCCGGCCATCGTGTCGGCACCCGCGCCGCCGTCCAGCGTGTTGTTGCCGGCATTGCCGCTGATGACGTTGTCCTGCGCGTTGCCGGTGGCGTCGATGTTGGCCGAGCCGGTCAGTGTCAGGTTCTCGACGTTGGCGGGCAGCACCAGCGTGACGGAGGAACGGATCGTGTCCGTGCCCTCGCCAGCGTTCTCGGTGACCACGTCACCGGCGTTGTCGACGACGTAGATGTCGTCGCCCGCGCCGCCGGTCATCTGGTCGGCGCTCGCGCCGCCATCCAGCGTGTTGTTGCCGGCGTTGCCCGTCAGGCGGTTGGTGGCGGAGTTGCCGGTCGCGTTGATGTTGGCGCTGCCCGTCAGCGTCAGGTCCTCGATGTTTTCGCCGAGGCGCAAGCTCACGCTCGCGAACACCTGGTCGGCACCCTCGGCAACCGCCTCGGCGACGGTGTCGCCGGCGTTGTCGACGACATAGGTGTCGTCACCCGCGCCGCCGGCCATCTGGTCGGCGCCGGCCTTGCCATCCAGCACGTTGTTGCCGCTGTTGCCGGTGAGCTGGTTGTCCAGTTCGTTGCCGGTGGCGTTGCTGTCGCCCGAGCCGGTGAGCACCAGGTTCTCGACGTTGGCGCCCAGCACATGGCTCAGCGACGAGCGCACGAGGTCCGTGCCCTCACCGGCTTTCTCGGTGACGGTGTCGCCGGCGTTGTCGACGACGTAGGTGTCGTCACCCGCGCCGCCGGCCATCTGGTCGGCGCCGGCCCGGCCGTCCAGCAGGTTGTTGCCACCGTTGCCGGTGATGACGTTGGCCAGCGCGTTGCCGGTCGCGTCGATGTCGGCGCCGCCGGTCAGCGTGAGGTTCTCCAGGTTCGCGCCCAGCGTCCAGGAGACGCTGCTCCTCACCAGATCCGTGCCCTCTCCCGCCTGCTCGCTGACGCCGTCGCCGCTGTTGTCGACGACGTAGGTGTCGTCACCCGCGCCGCCGGTCAGCACATCGGCGCCCGCGCCGCCGTCCAGCACGTTGTTGCCGCTGTTGCCGGTGATGACGTTGGCCAGCGCGTTGCCCGTGCCGTCGATGTTGGCGCTGCCCGTCAAGCTCAGCTGCTCGATGTTGTCGCCCAGCCGGAAGCTGACGCTGGACTGCACCAGGTCGATGCCCTCGCCCGCGCTTTCGGTCACCGTGTCGCCGGTGTTGTCGACGAGGTAGCTGTCGTTGCCGGCCCCGCCGGCCATCGCGTCGGCACCCAGGCCGCCGTCGAGAACGTTGTTGCCGCTGTTGCCGGTGATGACGTTGTCCAGCGCATTGCCGGTGCCGCTCCAGTCGCCGGTGCCGGTCAGCACGAGGTTTTCCAGGTTGGCGCCCAGCGCGTAGCTGAAACCGGCCCGCACCGTGTCCGTGCCTTCGCCGGCGTTCTCGGTGACCACGTCGGCCGCGTTGTCGACCACATAGCTGTCGTTGCCAGCGCCGCCGGCCATTCCGTCGGCTCCGAGCCCGCCATCCAGCAGGTTGTTGCCGCTGTTGCCGGTGAGGCTGTTGTCGAGATCGTTGCCGGTGCCGCTGATGGGCGCGGTGCCGGTGAGCACCAGGTTCTCGATGTTGGCCCCGAGCGTGAAGCTGACGCTGCTGCGCACGAGGTCGGTGCCGCCGCCGGCTGCCTCGGTCACCGTGTCGCCCGCGTCGTCGACGAGGTAGGTGTCGTCACCCGCACCGCCCAGCATGGCGTCGGCGCCCGCACCGCCGTCGATGAGGTTGGCGCCGCTGTTGCCGACGATGCGGTTGTCCAGTTCGTTGCCGGTGCCGCTGATGTTGGCCGTGCCGGTGAGTTGCAACTCCTCGACGTTGGCCGACAGCACGAAGCTCACGCTGCTCCGCACCGTGTCGTAGCCGGCGTTGGCGTCTTCGGCCACGGTGTCGCCGCTGTTGTCGACGACGTAGCTGTCGTCCCCGGCGCCGCCGGCCATCGTGTCCGCGCCGGCCTTGCCGTCGATGAGGTTGGCGCCCGCGTTGCCGGTGATGACGTTGTCGGCGGCGTTACCGGTCGCGTCGATGTTGCCGCTGCCGGTCAGCAGCAGGTTCTCGAGGTTGTCGCCCAGCGTCCAGCTGATGGAGGCGCGCACGCTGTCCGTGCCTTCGTTGGCCAGTTCGGTGGTCTGGTCGGCGGCGTTGTCGACGACGTAGGTGTCGTCGCCCGCGCCACCGGCCATCTGGTCGGCCCCGGCGCGCCCGTCGAGCAGGTTGTTGCCGGCATTGCCCAGCAGGATGTTGTTCAACGCATTGCCGGTGCCATCGATGTTGGCGGTGCCCAGCAGCGTCAGGTTCTCGAGGTTGGCGCCCAGCGTGAAGCCGACGCTGCTGCGCACGAGGTCCGTGCCTTCGCCGGCTGCCTCCGTCGCGGTGTCGCCGAGGTTGTCGACGACATAGGTGTCGTCGCCGGCGCCGCCAGCCAGCGTGTCGGCACCGGCGCCGCCGTCGATCAGGTTGCTGCCGGCGTTGCCGAGGATGACGTTGTCCAGCGCATTGCCCGTGCCGCTGATGCTGGCGCTGCCCGTGAGCGTCAGGTTCTCGACGTTGGCGCCCAGCGCATAGCTGATGGACGACCGCACGGTGTCCGTGCCCTCGCCGAAGTTCTCGGTGACGACGTCGCCGCTGGACTCGACGACATAGCTGTCGTTGCCCGCGCCGCCGGCCATGCTGTCGCTGCCCAGCCCACCGTCCAGCACGTTGTTGCCGGCGTTGCCGGTCAGCACGTTGTCCAGCACGTTGCCCGTGCCGTCGATGTCGGCATTGCCGGTCAGCGTGAGGTTCTCGACGTTGGCGCTCAGCACATAGCTGGCCGACGCATTGACGCTGTCGCTGCCCTCGCCCGCCCCCTCGACGATGACGTCGGCGCTGTCGTCGACCGTGTAGCTGTCGTTGCCGGCGCCGCCGGTCAGCACGTTGACGCCGGCCGCACCGGTCAGCACGTCGTCGAAGGCCGAGCCGATGAGGTTCTCGACGCCGGCGAGCGTGTCGCCCTGGGCATCGCCGCCACTGCCGCGGCCGGTGGCGAGGTTGACGGTGACGGCGGCACCCGACGCGGCATAGGTGGCCGTGTCGATGCCCGCGCCGCCGATCAGCGCATCCGCCCCCGCACCGCCGATCAGCAGGTCGTTGCCGGCGCCGCCGTCCAGCCGGTTGGCGGCGCTGGTGCCGATCAGCACGTCGTCGAAGCCGGAGCCGGTCAGGTTCTCGATGGCGTCGAAGCTGTCGCCGGCCGCGTCGCCGGTGTTCAGCGCCGTGTCGGCCAGGCTCACCGTCAAGCCGCTGGTGGCGCCCGCGTAGCTGGCGGTGTCGCTGCCCGCGCCGCCCACCAGCACATCGGCCCCCGCGCCGCCGATCAGCACGTCGTCGCCGGCACCGCCCGCCAGCCGGTTGACGCCGGCATCGCCTTCCAGCGTGTCGTCGAAGGCGGAGCCCGTCAGGTTCTCCACGCCGGAGAAGCTGTCGCCGGCCGCGTCGCCCGCGTTGCCGGCCGCATTGACGAGGCTGGCCTTCACGCCGGCGGCCGAGCCCGCGTAGGTGGCCATGTCGTTGCCGGCACCGCCGATGAGCTGGTCCGCGCCCGCGCCGCCTTCCAGCAGGTCGTCGCCGTTGCCGCCGTCCAGCCGGTTGTCGTTGGCGTCGCCCTTGAGCGAGTCGGCGAAATTGCTGCCGATGAGGTTCTCGATGCCATCCAGCGTGTTGCCCTGGGCGTCGCCACCGCTGCCGGTGCCGGCGACGAGGTCCACCTGCACGGCGGCGGCGGACGCGGCATAACTCAGCGTGTCGTTGCCAAGGCCACCGTGGATGACGTCGGCGCCGCCCCGGCCCTCGATGAAGTCGTCGCCGTCGGCACCACTGATCGTGTTCGCGTTGGCGTCGCCGACCAGCGTGTCGTTGTAGTTGGAGCCGGCCAGGTTCTCGATGCTGATGTAGCTGTCGCCCGCCGCCGCGCCGGTGTTCGTCGCCGGGTTCAGCAGGCTCGCGCTGACGCCGGCCGTGGCGCTGGCGTAGCTGGCCGTGTCACTGCCGTCGCCACCGTCCAGCACGTCGGCGCCGTCGCCGCCGTCCAGCGTGTCGTCCCCCGCGCCGCCGATGAGCTTGTTGACGCCCGCCGTGCCGGTGAGCGCGTCGCCCTTTTCAGAGCCGATGAGGTTCTCGATGCCGGCCAGCTGGTCGCCCTCGGCGTCGCCGCCCTTGCCGACGCCGGTGGCCAGGTTGACGGTCACGCCCGTGCCCGACGCCGCGTAGGTGGCCGTGTCGGTGCCGGCGCCGCCGGTCAGCTGGTCGCCGCCGGAGCCGCCGTCCAGCAGGTCGTCACCATCACCGCCGTCCAGCCGGTCGTTGCCGGCCATGCCGGCCAGCGTGTCGTTGCCGGCGTTGCCGATGAGCGTGTTGGCGCTGGCCTCACCGGTGAGCTGGTCGTCGCCGCTGCCGCCGGTCAGGTTCTCGATGGACTGGAAGCTGTCGCCCGTCGCGTCGCCGCCGGTGACGACGCCCGTGCTCAGGTTGATCTGCAACGCCACGGTGGCGGTGCTGTAGTCGGCCGTGTCGGAGCCGTCACTGCCGATCAACGTGTCGGCGCCGGCACCGCCGATGAGCACATCGTTGCCGCGCCCGCCGTCCAGCACGTTGGCATTGGCGTCGCCCGCGAGGCGATCCGAGAAGCGCGAGCCGGTCAGGTTCTCGACGTTCGCCAGCGTGTCGCCGGCCGCGTCGCCGCCGGTGCTGGCGGTGGCACCGCTCAGGTCCACCTTCACGCCTTCGTTGGAGTCGGCGTAGCTGGCCGTGTCGTTGCCGTCGCCGCCGTCGAGCTGGTCGGCGCCCGCGCCACCGAACAGCGTGTCGTCGCCCGCGCCGCCCTGCAGCGCGTCGTTGCCGGGGTTGCCGGTCAGCACGTTGTCGAAGCCGTCGCCGATCAAGGTGTCGTCCAGCTCCGAACCGGCCAGGTTCTCGATGCCGGAGAACGTGTCGCCCTTGGCCTCGCCGGTGTTCAAGGCCGCATTGGCCAGGCTGACGACGACGCCGGTCTGCGCGTCGATGTAGGTGGCCGTGTCGTTGCCGTCGCCACCCGTCAGTGCATCGGCCCCGCCGCCGCCTTCGAGCTCGTCGTCACCCGCACCGCCGTCGAGCCGGTTGTCGTTGGCGTCGCCGATCAGCAGGTCGGCCTGGGCCGAACCGGTCAGGTTCTCGATGTCCTGCAGCCGGTCGCCGGTGGCGTCGCCGCCGCTGCCCTGGCCGGTGCCGAGGCTGACATTCACGCCCGCCGCCGAACTGGCATAGCTGGCGGTGTCGTTGCCGGCGCCGCCTTGCAGGGCGTCCGCGCCGGCCCGTCCTTCCAGCAGGTCGTCGCCCGCGCCGCCCTGCAGCACATTGGCCAGCGCGTCGCCACGCAGCGTGTCGTCGTGCTCGGAGCCAACGACGTTCTCGATCTGCGTCAGCGTGTCGCCGTCGGCCTCGCCGCCCTTGCCGGTGCCCGCCGCGAGGTCGAGGGTCACGCCCGCCGACGAGCCGCTGTAGACGGCCGTGTCGAGGCCCGCGCCGCCGACCAGCGTATCGGCGCCGGCACGGCCTTCGAGCACGTCGTTGCCGGCGCCGCCGTCCAGCCGGTTGGCGCCGTCGTCGCCGCGAAGCGTGTCGGCCCCGCCGCTGCCGCTGAGGTTCTCGATGCCGTCCAGCGTGTCGCCATCAGCGTCGCCACCGCTGGCCGTGTGCGCGGCGAGGTCCACGTCCACGCCGGCCCCCGAGCCCTCGTAGCTGCCCGTGTCGCTGCCGGTGCCGCCGATGAGCTGGTCCGCCCCTTCGCCGCCCACCAGCCAGTCGCTGGCGGCGCCGCCGTCGAGCTTGTCGTTGCCGGCGTTGCCATACAGGCGGTCGGCGCCGACGAGGCCCAGGATGGTGTCGTTGCCGGCGCCGCCGTCGATGAGGTCGCCCAGGCCATAGGCCGGGAACACGACACCGGCCTTGCCGCCCGACTCATAGCTCATGTCGGCCGCGCTCGTGACGTCGCGGACGATGGCCGGCAGCGTGAGCTTGCCCTCGAGCATGGCGCGGCCGACCTGGGCCGTGGCCGTGACGACGAGGTCGAACGTCGTGCCACCCGCACCGGCGCTGTCGGACGCCACGGCGTAGCGGATCATGACGCTCAGCCGTGTCGACGAGCCGTCGGTGGCGACCGCGAGTTCCCAGCCATTGGCCCCCTTGGTGGCGCCGACGACCTCGAAGCCGTCTGGCAGGCCGCTGATGACGACCGACTTGACCAGCGGCGTGAGCTTGGACGACAGCGAGATGTCGAACTGGCGCGCCCAGCCCGAGCCCATGCCCTGGCCGCCGTCGCCGCTGATGGCGTCATCGCCCGACGTGCCATGGATGACCTCGGAAGCGGCCTGCGCGGCGGCCGAGAAGTCCGTCGCGGACTCGGCCGAGCCACCCGAGCCGGTGATGGTGGCGCCGGTGGCCGACGTCGCGACGTCCTGGCCGGTCACGTTGTGCATCTGCCCGGCCACGTTCAGCGTGATGGCGGCCGGCGGCGGTGGCGGCGTGCCGCCGCCCGACGACGAGGGCCGCGGCGCGACCTGGATGACCACCGAGAAAGGCCGCGCCTCGTCGTGGTACTCGGCCTTGGCCACGCCTTCCCCGCCGCCGCTGCCGGCGGTGAGGCCGCTTTCTGCCGGCTTGGGCGGTGGCGGCAGCTCGCTGACGCTTTCGCGCGCCGTCGGCGCGGGCGCATCGTCGACGGTGGTGTTCTTCTCGATGGTGCGCAGCAGCGTGTCGGTGATGTTGACCGGCCCGGCCTGCGTGATCAGCGTGGCGGCCTCGGTGGCGCCGTCCTGGAACTGCAGCTTGAAGTCGGGCTCTGCCAGCGCACGCAGCGCGGCCCCTTGCAGCACATGCTGCGTGCCGTCGGCCATCATCAGCACCAGGTCCACGCCGGCGACCTGCACCTTGGCGACGCTGGCGCGCGACAGCGCCAGCTTGATGGCGGCGTCCCCGGAAGGGGCGTGGATGACGACTTTGCCCGCAGCGTTGTCCATCAGGTGCTCCGTACTTCTTCTTCGGCCCTGGCGTCCGCACAGGGAATGCCCACGCTGCGCAGCAACTGCGCGTCGGCGCTGGTGGCGGCCTCATCGGCCAGCACACGCAGCTGTTCGGACGCGCCCAGCTCGGCCATCAGTTGCAGCAGCCGGCGCTTGCCGGCGCTGCCGTCGCCGGCCAGGCCGGTGCTCAGCGAGGGCCCGAGGCGCAGATAGCCCACGCCCAGGCGGCGCAGCAGCGCCAGGTCTTCAGGCGGCGAGACGATGCGGCGGATGCCGATGCGCACACCATGCCGCTGCAGCATGGCCGTCAACGGCCCGAGCACGGCCACGACGTGGCGCTCGCCTTCGATGTCGAACTCCACCGACAAGCGCTGCGCCAGCGTGCCGACCGCCGTCAGCGCCTCGTCGAGCCGGCCGACGAAGGTGGGCCGCTCGGCCGAGCGGGGCGACACCCGGATGGCCAGTTTCTCGAACGTCTCGGCATGGCCGGCGATGCGGGCCAGCGCGAGCTCGGCCACGCGCAGGTCGATGTCGGCGATGCGGGCCGTGCGCAGCGCGGCGGGCAACACCTCGTCGGCGCCGAAGCGGCGGCCGTCGGCGTTTTCCAGCCGCACCTGCGCGAGCTGCTGCGTGACCGTGCCATCGAGCGCCTTGACGGGCGCCAGGTCGAGCTCGACACGGCCGGTCAGCAGCGCCTCGTCGATGAGGCTGCGCCACTGCGCCAGCGAGACGGTCGGGCCCGAGCGCGTGGCGCGCACCATCTGCCAGGCCGTGTCGCCGCCCTCGCCGGCCTGCAGCCCGCGGTCGACGCGCGACATGACGGCGCCGATGGTCTCGCCACTGCTGACAACGCTGGCCGCCAGCCAGCCCACGCGGGGCCGGTCGGTCAGCTCGCGCTGCTTGAGGCCGTGCAGCGCCTCCGCCAGCTCACGCGTCCAGGTGTCGAGCGCATCGGCCTGCACGCGCGGCACGAGCACGGCGAAGTCCGCGCCGTTGAGCCGCGCCACCATGCCGCCGCTGGCATCCAGCCGCAAGGCCCGCGTGCGCAGCAGTGTCGCCACCTGCTTGAGGAGTTCGTCGGCCCGCTCGCGCCCGGCGCGCTGGTTGAGGCCGGCGAGGTCGTCCACGCGCAGCAGCACGACGCCGCCCACGGCCGTCTCGTCCGGGTCGTGCAGCACGACGGCCAGGCGGTCCATGAACTGCGCGCGCGCCGCCAGGCCGGTCACCGGGTCCACCGAGATCTCGGCATGCAGCTCGCCCAGCCGGTGGTCGCGGTCGTCCAGCTGCGCCTTGATGCGGGTCAATGCCACGTTGATGACGCGTGTCATCGGCGCCCATTCCACCGGGCCGGCCTGCGGGCGCTCGGCGATGCGGCCCAGGCCGGCGGCGTCGAGCTGGGCCATCAGCGGCTCACCGCCGCGCCGCCACCAGCGCAGCACGAGCGCCAGCCCGCCCAGCGTGCCCAGCAGCGCCACGCCGTGCAGCACCAGCACCCAGCCGAACTGGCGCGGCGTCAACAGCCCGTGCAGCAGCCACAGCGTGGCCAGCGCGGCCAGCACGAAGCCGGCCACCACCACCCCGGCGGCTCGCCGCGTGGCGCTGCCCATGTTCACGCTTCACCCCCTGCGGCCAATTGCTCGTATTGCGGCCCGAAGCGCTCGTCGAGCTTCTCCGCCACCAGCGAGGCCGCCGTGACCAGGCTCACGTCGAGCTTGTGCAGCGCGCGCTGCGCGTTGTCGCCGGCCTCGATGGACGCCGCCACCTGCGTGGCCAGCGCCAGCACCGGGGCCAGTGTGCCGGGGGCGATGTCGCTGTCGAGGTGATGGGCCACCGCATCGACGATGACCGACGGAAAGCCCAGCTCGTCCAGCCAGGCGGCGCTGACCTGGGCGTGGTCCAGCCCGCAGGCCTCGCGCTCGACGGCGGCGAGCTCCTTGCCGCGCGCCGACCGGGCCCCCGCCAGCACGGCCGGCAGCGTGTCGGCGAAGGCCTGGCAGAGGATGAGATGGCCGACGTTGTGCAGCAGGCCGGCGAGGAAGGCCGCCTCGGCGTCGCCGCCGGCCAGGCGTGTCAGGCTGCGCGCGGCCTTGGCGGTGATCGTGGCGTCCAGCCAGAACTGCCGCAGGTTCACGCCCGGCACCGCGACGAACACGGCCTCCAGCCCGCCGCTGATGACCAGGGTTCTCAGCGTGTTCGTGCCGATGATGGCCACGGCGTCTTGCAGGCTGGCCAGGCTGCGCCGGCCGCAGTAGTAGGGCGAGTTGGCGATGCGCAGCGTGCGCGCCGCGAGCTGGGGCTCCTGCTCCAGCTCGTCCACCAGGTCGACGACGGAGGCCGCCGGGTCGCGCAGCTGGCTGATGAGCCGGCGCACCACGCGCGGCACCGAGGGCAGCTGCAGCTGGCCACCGGCCGCCGCGCGCACGCCGTCCATGATCGACGCCGGCGTGCTCATGCGAGCGGCCCCTTGTCGTCGGACAGCGCGTCGCGCAGCTGGTCTTTCTCGAGGTTCCACAACGTGGAGTCCATGCGCTTGACCAGCGCGGCCTGCTGCAGCACCTCATCCTTGAGGTCCCGGTTGGCGGCGGTCAGCGTCGTGATCTCGCGCTCCAGCTTCTCCACGCGGTTCAGCGCCAGCCGCACGTCGCCGACCAGCGCCTCCTGCGCCGGCAGGAAGTCCAGCATGCGCGCCACCTTCTCGTTCGACGCCCCGCTCTCCTGCAGCATGCCTTCGGCGGCATGCGCCAGGCGGGACATCGCCGGCACCACGTCGCCCACGCCGCCAACGGTGGCGGTCGTGCGCTCCAGCACGGCCTCCTGGCTGGCCAGGCGCACGCTGAGCTGGGCTGCCGCACCCGCCATCTGCGCCACCTGCGGCACCAGCTGGTCCAGCCGCGCGACGACATCGGCCAGACCGGCCGACGACGCGCGGTGCTGCTCCAGGATGTCGGCCAGCAAGGTGGCCAGGAAGCGCTCGGAAATCTCGACGTTCTCGTTGACGCTGCTCTTCTCGGCCAGCGACAGCACCTGGCCGCGCACCGAGTCGACGAGGTCGCCCGCCGCCTTGCGCACGGCCACCATCTGGAAGCCCAGCACGATGGAGCCCACCAGGCCGAACATCGACGCCGAGAAAGCCGTGCCCATCGCCGACAGCGGCTTTTGCAGCCCGCCGACGATCTTGGCGAATTCGCCCTCCATGTCGGCGCCGCCGCCCGCGCTCTTGGCGATGGTGGCGATCAGGCCGGAGGTCTCGACCAGCGTCTCCAGCAGGCCGACGAAGGTGCCCAGCAGCCCCAGGCCCACCATCAGCCCGACGAGGAACTGGCTCAGCTCCTGGCGCTTGTTCAGGTATTGCTCCAACGCCTCGATCTCGGGCTCCATCGCGGAGCTGTGGATGTAGACCTGGTGGCCCAGGCCGAGCTTCTGCAGGCGGTCGAGCATGCCGGTGACGAAGGCGCGCGGGCCTAGCCGCGGGTGCTGCTCGCCGCTGGCATCGCCCTCGCGCAGCCAGCGCATGCCGGCGCGGAACACGCGGTCTTCGCCGAACATCTCGATCAGATGGCCCACCATGGTCCACATGCCCCAGCACAGCACGGCAATGATGATGCCGTTGAGCAGGGGGTTGGACATGATCGCGAACGACACGAAATGCCACATCGACGCCGCGCCGCCCAGCATGGCCAGCAGCGGCAGCGCGACGAACAGGATGTGCCGCTTGCCCATGCCGTGCTCGTGCAGCGAGTGCGAGGCACGATGGGGCAGCGGCTCGTGCACGGGGGCGGTGGCGATATCGCTCATGACGCTGATCTCGGTTCGGTTGAGAGCGCTCGGTGCAAGGCCCGGCACTGCGCAAGGTGCGGCTTCATTTGCGGTCCCGGAGTGCGCCGTCGGCCAGCCCGCGGATGGGTGACAGCAGGTATTGCAGGACGGTGCGGCGGCCGGTGACGACATCGGCGCTGACGCTCATGCCGGGCCCCAGCGGCTGGCCGAAGCGGCGGGCGCTGGCCGGGTCCACCGTCGCGACGACGCGGAAGTAGCGCTCGCCGCGCTCGTCGACGAGGCTGTCGGCGCTGATCTCGCTGACCCGGGCTTCCAGCGTGCCGTAGCTGGTGTAGTCGAACGCCGCCACCTTGACGCGCGTGGGCAGCCCGACGCGCAGCGTGCCGCGTTCGGCGGGCGACGCGCGGGTCTCGACGACGATGGCGTCGTCCAGCGGTGTCAGCTCCAGCAGCGTCTCGCCGGGCTTGACGACGCCGCCCACGGTGTTGCTGGCGAGCTTGTTGACGACCCCGGCCACCGGCGCCGTCAGCACGGTGCGGCGCACGCGGTCGTTTTCGGTCTTGATGTCTTCTTCCAGCCGGCGCAGCTCGACGCGCGCATCGCTCAGCGCGGTGCGGGCCTCGCTGCGGAACTGCGCGGCCGTCTCGGCCTGGCGCGCGGCCAGCTCGGCAGCGGCGGCGGCGATGCGCGGCAGCGATGCCTCGCTCTCGGCGATCTGCGTCGTCAGGCGCTCCACACGGCCGCGTGCATCCAGCAGCTCGCTTTGCGAGCCGGCATTGCGCGCCACCATGTTCTGCACCAGCGCCAGCTGCGAGCGGGCGACGTCCAGCTCCGCGCGCAAGCCCTTGCCGCGTGCCGCTGCTTCGGCCGCCTCCTGGCGGCGCTGCGTGGCCTGCTCCTCCAGCACCCGCGTGGTCTGTGCGAGCTTGGCCGCGCGCGCCGCGAAGGACTCGGCCTCCGCGCGCACCGCCGGGTCCGCAGCCGGCGCGCCAGCGGGCGGCACGAAGCGAGACGCCCCGCTGGCCTCGGCCTCCAGCCGGGCCACGCGCGCGGCCATGCCCGAGAGCCGCGCCCCCTTCTCGGCGCGGGATGAGCTGGCCTGCAGGTCCGACACCGCCACCAGCGCCTGGCCGGCGCTCACGGCGTCGCCCTCGCGCACGAACACCTTGGACAGGATGCCGCCCTCCAGGTGCTGCACCAGCTGCTGCTTGCCCGAGGGCACGATGCGCCCCTGCGTGTGCACGACGAGATCCACGTTGGCCAGCGCGGTCCAGACCAGCAACGCGGCGCACAGGCCCGCCACGCTGTAGATCAGCGCGCGGGGCCGGCGCAGGCGGCGGGTCTGGCCCAGCGTGTTGTCGAAGTAGGACAGCAGCAGGTCCACCGGCACGGCACTGGCACTGGCGCTTTGCACCGGGCTGGGCGCGGTCGTCATGGCTTGTCTCCCAGCCGCACGGCGACAGCGGGCGCCGTCGCACTGGCGTTCATGTCGATGCGGGTGACGATGCGCTCGCCCGCGATGCCCTGCCCCAGCAGCTCGTTGCGCACTGCCATCGCGCGGATAAAGGCGGCGCGCTGGTTCTCGCTGAGATGGATTTCGGGCCCGAGGGCGACGACTTCCAGCCGCAGCGTCGGCGACTCGGCCAGGCGCTGCTTCAGCGGCGCGAGCGCTTCGCCCAGCGCCTTAGCCGCTGTCGCGTCGACGGTCAGCGCGCCCGGCGCAAAGTCCAGCTGCAGGTAGTGCTCCGCCGGCTTGAGCTTGGCCGCGGCCGCGCTCGCCGCCAACGCGGCCTCGTTGCCGGCCACGGGGATGCGGGTGCGCTGGGCCGTCGGGGTGTCGATGACCGGCGCGCCGCCCGGCGGCTGCTCCTTCTGGGCCGCCGGCGCGATCACGGCCGCGCGGGCCCGGCCCAGCTCCGCCTGCTGCTCGGCGATCTTGGCGGCCATGCGCTTGGCCAGCATCTGCGCGGAGAAGCTCAAGGCGATCGCCAGCACGACGATGACGAACACCATCGCGATGACCACGTTGGTCAACGCGTCCACGAAGCCCGGCCAGTAATCGCCGCCGCCCTTGCCGCCGCCGCCTGCCATGTCAGTTGTCCATGCCGCATTCGCGGCTGAAAGAGTCTTCGGCCCGAGCGCCGGGCCGTCCCAAGCCAGCCCGGCTGGCGATGTGCTCGCCGCTCGATGCAGCGAGCATCGCCGTCCCCTCGGGGGACCGACGACGCTTGCCCGCGTCCAGCGAGGCGAGCTTGGGCGAGAGGCTCACATTCACCTCGCAACGACCTGGCGCAGCGCGCCGGTCAGGTGGGCGATGCGCCACTCGTTCTGCGCGGCGCTGACGATGACCTGCACGATGTCCAGGCGGCTCTGGTGCAGGCGCTGGTAAGCGTCCAGCACATCCAGCAGCTGGCGGTTGCCGCCGCTCAGCTGCGTGCGGAACGCGTCGACTACCTTGCGGTTGGCCTCCAGCTCGTCGCGCACCGACGAGAAACGCTCGGTCGCAGCGGCCAGGTTGGCATAGCTGGTCTCCAGGTCCTGCACGACGCGCCGCCGCGTGCCTTCGGCCCGCGCTTCCAGCTCGTTGCGGCGCGCCTCGGCGGCCCGCATGCGCGCGTAGTCGGCGCCGCCGTTGGCCAGCGGCAGCGTCACCACCAGCATGGCCTTGCTGTCGCGCTGGTTGGATTCGGTGCCCGAGGAATTGCGCGTCTGCGAGTGCGTGAGCTCCAGCGCCACGCGCGGCAGGAAGGCGGCGCGATTGCCGCGGCGCTCGAACTCGGCCGCCTGCTGTTCTAGCCGGGCGGACAGGATGTCGGCATTGCCGGCGTCGGCCTCGGTCATCGCGGCTTCGGCGTTGGCCGGCAAATACAGGTCCAGCGGTGCATCCAGCGACAGGCCGAACGGCGCGACGGACGACAGGCGCTGGAAGTTGCGCAACGCCGCCGCCAGCGCCGCGCGCGAGTCCGCCAGCCCGGAGCGCACGTTGGCAACCCGCGCGGCGATGCGCTCGCGCTCGGCCGGGCTGGCGCCGCCCGCAGCGACGCGGTCCCCGATGTAGCGCAGCAACTCGTTGAGCGCCTTCTCGTAGTCCTGCGCCAGCTCCACGCCCACGCGCTGCTGCAGCACGGCGAACCAGGCCGAGCCGGTGTCCAGCAGCGTCTGCGATTCGACGCCGGCCTCCTGTACCTCGGCCGACGCGGCCAGCAGGTCCTGGCGTGTCCATTCGCTGCGCGCCGCCTCGTCGACCAAGGCCTGGCTGAGCACGGCGGAATGGTCGCCCCGCCCCAGATTGACCTGGCTGTCGGGCGTCTCGAAATGCCCCCGGCCCACCGAGAAGCGCGTCTCCAGCCGCGGCAGCAGCGCGCCACGCGCGGCCTTGCGCGTGTAGTCAAAACTCAGCGAGCGAAAGCGCGCGGCGGCCACCTCGGGGCTGTTCTGCCAGGCCAGCTGCAAGGCGTCTCCCAGCGACAGCGGCGGCCCGTTGCCACTCAGCGGCAGCACGGCCGGCACACCCAGCAGCGGCTGCAGACTGGCGACGCGCGGCTTGGCCATGTCCACGAGCGCGGGCGAGCCCGGCGCCGAGGCGGCAGCAGCAGGCGCCTCTGCTTGGGCCTGGGCCATCGTGGGCGCCAGGCCCAACAGTGCCAGACCGGCCGCGATCAGCCCGCTGGCGGCGAGCGAGCGGCCAGCAGCCGGGCTACGCGGTGAGAAAACCATGTGTCGCATCCCTTCAGGCGGACGTCGTGCGCGGCACGGGCGTGCGCGGCGTGACCGCGCCGGGCGCCAGCAGGCGCTGCGGCGGCGCATCGGCCACGAGGCGGCCGCGCTCCAGCACGAGCACGCGGTCACAGATCTGGATCAGCTCGGCGCTGTGTGTGGCGACAACCACGCAGCGCCCTTGTTTCCAGCCCGGCAGCGCGGCCAGAAAGCCCTCTTGCGCCTGCCGGTCCAGGCCGAGCGTGGGTTCGTCCAGCAGCATCAGGTCGGCTGTCTGGTGCAGCACGCGCGCCAGCGCCAGCATCTGCCGCTGGCCGCCGGACAAGCCCGCGCCGTTGGGGCCCAGCTCGGTGTTCAGCCCCAGCTCGCCACGGTCCAGCTGCGGCCCGAGACCGGCCACGCGCAAGGCCTGCAGCAGCGCCGCCTCGCGGGCATCGCCCTCACCGGGGGCGACGACGTCCTGCAGCCGCCCGGCCAGGAAGCCCGGCTCCTGCGGCTTGTAGGCCACGGCACCGGCCAGCCAGCGGCGCGTGAGATCGTCACAGACGACGCGACCGCCCAGCGCGAACTGGCCCGAGCTGGGTGCGACATGCCCGGCCAGCAGCTTCAACAGCGTCGACTTGCCGGCGCCGGAACTGCCGACGACGGCCACCATCTCGCCCGCCTGCAGCGTGACGCTCAGATCCGCGAGCACCGGCGGCTTGTCGGGATAGGCGAAGCCCACGCCGCTGAGCCGCACGCCCTCCCCGGCCGCCGCACCCAAGGGCGCAGTCTGGCTGGTGGTCTCGCCCTCGGGCAGCGCGGCGGCGTCCAGCGCCACCGTCTGGGTCATGTCGCGCAGGGCCCGCATGAACTCCTGCCAGCGCAGCACCACCGGCGCGAACAGGCAGATGGCGCTGACCAGCCGGCCGCCCAGCATGGTTGTCGAAATCAGCCCGCCCACGCTGAGCGCCTGCGCCTCGATGCGGTAGACGCCTGCGAGCAGCGTCAGCACCGTGCATGCCGACATGCCCACGGGCAGCAGCTGCTGGCTGACCTGCTGCCACACCCGCGCCCGCGACGACGCACGCGCCGCGATGGCCGAGGGTTCGCGCAGCCCGCGCTCGGCCACGCGCGCGCCGGCGGCGGACATGACGCTTTCGCGCGCCGTCAACACGTCGACCAGCCACGACAGCTTGGTCGCCGTGGCCTTGCTGGCCACCTGCGAGCGGCGTGCGGCAGCCGCCTGCAGCACCGCGCCAGCCGCCAGCAGCAGCAGGCCCGTGCCCAGCGGAATGAGCACCAGCGGCCCGGCGATGACGGCCAGCACCAGCGCGAACAGCACGGCGAACGGCACGTCGGCGAGCGGCAGCAGGAACTGTGCGGAGAGCACGTCGCGCGTGGCGCCCAGCTCGCGGTAGCGCGCCAGCAGCGTGCCCACGGGCAGCGGCCGCGAGGCCGGCGCGGCCAGCACGCCGCGCAGCAGGCGCTCGTCCAGATGCATGTCCCAGCGCGCGCCCGCATGCTCCACGAGCAGCACGCGCGACAGGCGCAGCACCAGCTCCAGCGCGAACAGCAGCATCATGCCGATGGACAGGGCCCACAGCGTCTCGTGCAGCTCGTTGCCGACCGCCTTGTCGTAGACGAGCATCGAGAACAGCGGCAGGGTCAGCACGAAGGCATTGACCAGCAGGCTCGCGAGTGCCAGATCAAGCAGATGACGGCGATTGGCTCGCAGGAACAGCAGGATGGCTTCACGCATGCGTCGATGGCGGCTCGTACCTCATGCTGGCAAACCAGGCGGGACGGATCACTGGCGTCAATGGAGGGCGTTTTGATAATAGCGGTGGCCCTCCACGCCCATCGGAGGGAAAACCAGTCAAAAAGCACGCTGAAGCCAGGCTTGTGCAAGGGATTGCAGCGCCTGCCGGGCGATGCCGTCGTGAGGCTTTGGCCAGCCGCACTCCGCGTTGCAAGCGCTTGCCGGGTGCCTACACGCCTGCGCGCTTGCGCCTTGATTGCGGCTGGCCAAGGGCTCACGCACCACCAATTTCACTGATTCGCTGGACTAGGATGCCCGCATGAAGAAGTTCGCGACCTGGAACGTCAATTCGCTGGCCATCCGCCTGCCGCAAGTGCTGGACTGGCTGGCCACTCATCCCGTCGATGCCTTGGTGCTGCAGGAAACCAAGCTCACCGACGACAAATTCCCGACCAAGGAGATCGGCGAGGCCGGCTGGCAGGTGCAGTGGTTCGGCCAGAAGACCTACAACGGCGTGGCGCTGATCAGCCGCGAGCGTGCCGACGACGTGGTGAAGAACATCACCGGCTTCGCCGACGAACAGGCCCGCGTGATCGCCGGCACGGTCGGCGGCGTGCGTGTCATCGGCGGCTACTTTCCGAACGGGCAGGCACCGGACAGCGACAAGTTCACCTACAAGATGAACTGGCTGACGGGCCTGCGCGCCTATCTGGCCGACGAGATGAAGCAGCACGAACAGCTCGTGCTGATGGGCGACTTCAACATCGCGCCGGAAGACCGCGACGTCTACGACCCCGTCGCCTGGGCCGGCCAGATCCACTGCACGCCCGAGGAGCGCGAGCATTTTCGGCAGCTGCTGGCGCTGGGCCTGACCGACGCCTTCCGCCTCTTCGAGCAGCCGCCCAAGAGCTGGAGCTGGTGGGACTACCGCAACCTGGCATTCCGCAAGAACCAGGGCCTGCGCATCGACCACATCCTCGTCAGCGACGCGCTGAAGCCCCGCGTCACGGCCTGCGAGATCGACAAGCTGCCGCGCAAGAACGAGCGGCCGAGCGACCACGCCCCCGTCATCGTGACGATCGACGGCTGACGCCGGCGCGGCGTTCCGATAGCGTTCAGATCGCGTCCAGCCTTGCCTGGAGCTGCTCGAAGAATCGGCCCACGTGCACCCCGTCGCACAGCGCGTGGTGCACATCCACGCAGACCGGCATCGTCAGCCGCCCGCCCTGCGCCGTGAAACGGCCGAAAGCCACCTTGGGCCGGTCGTCGCCCTGGCCGCGCGCATGGGTGAAGGCCGTGAAGGCGAGCCAGGGCAGCGTCGTCATGTGCACCAGCGTCTGCGGTTGCACGTCGCCGGGCTCGTCGGCGGCAAACAGATCACCTGTCGCACGGCGCACCCGTTCGATGCCGGGACGCGCGCGCGCCGCAAAGGCCGCCAGCGACGGCTCGCGCGGCAGCGTCAGGAACCCGAAGCTGCCGTCGTCGCGCAAGACCGTCGTGCTGGCATGGATGGCCCCGAACTCCCGCACGCCGCCATCGGCCCGCAGCGCCTGCCGCATGCCGTCCACGGCATTGGCCGCTTCCAGCGCCGCATGGTGATAGGCCAACCAGGGTGTGGCGCCATGCGCGGCCGCGCGCTCGCGCAGGCCGGTCACGTCGACCGGCGCGGTGACGCTGAACGCCGGCTGCGCCATGTGCTGGAAATGCTGCAACGCGGCGCGGCGCGGCCACGATTCGAGAGGGAGGTCACGGTCTTGCATGGCGGGGAAAGCGGGGCTGGGCAGCCTGGGCTGCCGGTTTCAAGCCCCGCATGCTCGCATGCATGCGGACCGACCGAGGAAAGAACACGCCGCCGCGGCGTTGGTGCCCAGCGGCTTCAGGCCATGACGGCAACGCCATCACAGCCTGACAGTGGCGCCGTGAGAACGGCGGAAGAAGGCCCGATCAGACGAGCGCGTCGGCCGTGCCTGGCTGGCGCATGCCAAAGTCGTAGAGAGCTCGGCGCAGCTCTTCCGCGCGTTCCTCGCCGAGGTCGCCAACGAGTCGGCTCGTGGGCGCCGAGCGAACTTGGCCGATCTGGTTGTAGCCAAGCGTCTTGGCCCGATCCAGCGTCCGCGCGGTCAGCGGCAGGCATTCGAGCGGCGCCTGGTCGGCGAGGCTCAGAAGCCGGGCATAGGTTTCAGAAGATATGGACACAGTGTGAGCAAGACCGAGTTGCCAACGCGTCAGGCACTCGGACCCTGAAAAAGCAATTGGCGGCCTTCACCGAAATGAAGGCCGCCAAACTCGGCTGCAATTAGAAGCCGAAACGCGGGATGCTGAGGACTTCAAGAATGATATCGATGAGGCTCATTTGAAAGCTCCGGCAAAGAGTGGCAGGGGTTGAACAACAGCCCTGACTTTGCACGCTTTGACCCCACCTGAAACCTGGCAGGTTTGCCAGCTTGCGCCCATCAAAGAAGACCCGCAGACAAGCATTTGATAACGGCCTGGTGCTTGGAGCTCACGCCGAGCTTGCGCATCGTGTTGCCCAGATGGAAGTTCACCGTCTTCTCGCTCATGCCGAGGATGACGCTGACTTCCCAGGCCGTCTTGCCTTGCGCCGTCCAGGTCAAAACGTCCATTTCCCGCTTCGTCAGCTTTGGCAGCCTGGCCAGCTCACGCTCGTTGAGCTTCAGGCTCACCAGCCGATCTGCCGCCACCATGGCGTGCGAAGCCAGCGTCTGCAAACCGCCCACCAGTTGCGTCAGCCCCTCACCCGGCGACGGCAGACTCTCCTCGCGATCCACGCCGAGCAAGAAGGTCTTGTCACCGGGAAGGTAGAGCTTGATCGCGATGCCGGTCTTGTAGCCGTAGGGTGCCTGGCGCTCCCACAACTCACTTGCACCCGCTTCGACATAGGTCTGCCGGTCGTACACCACTGGCAGCGGCTGAGCCATGAGTCGCTCAAGCACGGGATCGCGCAGGGCGTCACCCAGGTCACGCGCTGCATCCACATGCCCCGGCGGGGTATTGCCGAAGGTTCTCCCGGCCATGCCATCGGATGCCAGCTGGCCTCGCATCAACGCTCCGGAAATGATCGGAAAGCCCATGGCACCTGCTGCGGAAACCAACTGGCGCTCGAAACTGTCGAAGTTGGCACTCATCCCAACGTCGATCAGCTGTTGATAGTTCATTTCGAAAGCACCCATACCTGCCAAGTCTGCCAGCTTGTACGGTCGTTACGGTGAACACAAACTGTCCTCCAGTTCGAATTGCACGAACGTGAGGAGTTGCCCATGTCACGCTTGATCCGACTGCCTGAAGGCAGTGTTTGCTGGCCCGTGGCCGCGCTGTCGAGCGCGGCGGCGGAGGTCAACCATGCGCAGACGCGTGTGGTGCGCCCGGCCGGCGGCGAGGAGCGCATGGCCGGCGTGACGCGCTGGGAGCGGGCTTATGCCGACGTCAACGCCTGGCTGGAATGGGACTGGGTGGAGCTCAGCGAAGGCACGATCGCGCAGGCCGATCCGCTCAGCGTGCGCTCCAACGTGCTACTGCTCGATGCCCGTGGCAGGCCGCTGTTGTCGTCGCGGCGACGGGCGACGTTGGCCACGCTGGTGTATCTGCTGCCTTGGCAGGGGCCAGTGCTGGATGAGCTACGGCGGCTGGCGTCGCCGCGCCGGGCGGCAACGGCGGCAGTGCGTCTGGCGGCCTGAATCCGGCCAGACAGCACGTCAGCGCCCACGGCACCGACGCGCTGACAGCGCTTTCAGCCGCGCAATGCGGCGGCCTCGGCGGCTAGGCGGGTGATGCGCGCCCAGTCCTTGGCATCGACGGCATCCTGCGGCGTGAGCCAGGAACCACCGCAGACCTTGACGTTGGGCAGTTTCAGGAACTGCGGCGCGGTCTCCAGCGAGATGCCGCCGGTCGGGCAGAACGCCACATCGGGGAACGGACCGGCCAGCGCCTTGAGCAGGTTCACGCCACCCACGGCCACGGCGGGAAACAGCTTCAGGAAACCGAAGCCGGCTGCATTGGCCTGCATCACTTCCGACGCCGTCGACACGCCCGGCAGCAGCGGCAGGCCCTCGGCCTTGCACGCGGCGGCGAGCGCATCTGTGTAGCCCGGGCTGACGCCGAACTGGCAGCCTGCGTTGCGGGCGTTCGTGACGTCCTGCGGCGTGCGCAGCGTGCCGGCACCGACGATGGCACCGGGCACGCGCGCCATGGCTTCCATGGCCTGCAGCGCGACCGGGGTGCGCAGCGTCACCTCCAGCACCTTGACGCCGCCGGCGACCAGCGCTTCGGCAAGCGGCACGGCGTCCTCGAGGCGCTGGATGACGATGACGGGAATGACGGGGCCGTGGCTGGCCAGGCTCAGGGTTTCAAGCATCGGTTCTCTTCCTTGTTGAAGGGCGGCAGCCTGCGTCGCCGGGTTCACGGCGCGCCGCGCGCTGCAGCCCGGAGGTTCACAGCCAGGTGATGGCGCCCTCTTCCGCGCTCAGCACATTGCGCCGCAGGCCGGCGAAGAGCTCACGCCCCAGGCCGTGTGCGTTGACGTCGGCCTCGGCCGGGTCGAGCTTGGCTTTGTCGCGCGCCGCCCAGGCCGCATCGTCCACCAGCGCGGCCAGCACGCCGTTGACCGCACACACGCGCACGACGTCGCCGTCGCGCAGCTTCGCCAGCGGGCCGCCGGCCAGGGCCTCGGGGCTGACGTGGATGGCCGCCGGCACCTTGCCCGATGCGCCGCTCATGCGCCCGTCGGTGACCAGCGCCACCTTGAAGCCCTTGCCCTGCAGCACGGCCAACGGCGGCGTCAGCTTGTGCAGCTCCGGCATGCCGTTCGCGTGGGGCCCCTGGAAGCGCACGACGACGACGACGTCCCGCTCCAGCTCGCCGTTCTTGAACGCGGCCAGCATCGCCTCCTGCGTCGTGAAGATGCGGCAAGGTGCCTCGATGGTGTGGCGGTCTTCGGGCACGGCGGACGACTTGATGACCGCACGACCGAGGTTGCCGGCCAGCAGCTTCAAGCCGCCCGTGGTGCTGAACGGCGCAGCGGCCGTGCGCACGACACTGTCGTCGGCGCTGGCGGCCGGCAAGGGCTCGCGCAAGACCTCGCCGCCCTGCCCCACGGCACGTGGCACGAAGGCATAGGGGCGCAAGCCCTCGCCGCCAACGGTGATGACGTCTTCATGCATGAGGCCGGCATCCAGCAGTTCTCGGATGACAAAGCCCGGGCCGCCGGCGGCCTGGAACTGGTTCACGTCCGCGCTGCCGTTCGGATAGACCCGGGCCAGCAGCGGCACGACGGACGACAGGTCGGAGAAGTCCGTCCAGTCGATCAGGATGCCGGCCGAGCGGGCCACCGCGACCCAGTGGATCAGGTGGTTGGTGGAGCCGCCCGTGGCCAGCAGCGCGGCCATCGCGTTGACGATGCTGCGCTCGTCGACCACCTTACCGATGGGCTTGGCCGCCTTGCCCGCCACGCGGCCGCTGATCTCGAGCGCGGTGGCCACGGCCTCGCGGGTCAGCGCCACGCGCAGGTCGTCGTGCGGATGCACGAACGCGCTGCCCGGCACGTGCAGGCCCATCGCCTCCAGCAGCATCTGGTTGCTGTTGGCCGTGCCGTAGAAGGTGCAGGTGCCGGCGCCGTGATAGGCGGCGGATTCGCTCTTCAGCAGCTCGTCGCGGCCGACCTTGCCCTGCGCGTACAACTCGCGCACCTTGGCCTTGTCGCTGTTGGAGATGCCCGAACTCATCGGCCCGGCCGGCACGAAGACGCAGGGCAGATGGCCGAAATGCAGCGCGCCGATCAGCAGGCCCGGCACGATCTTGTCGCAGATGCCCAGCAGCAGCGCCGCGTCGAACACGTCGTGCGTCAACGCCACGGCCGTGCTCATCGCGATGGTGTCGCGCGAGAACAGGCTCAGCTCCATGCCCGGCAGGCCCTGCGTGACGCCATCGCACATCGCCGGCACGCCGCCGGCGACTTGCGCCGTGAGGCCCAGCCGGTGCGCTTCGGCGCGGATCAGGTCGGGGTAGCCCTCGTAAGGCTGATGGGCCGACAGCATGTCGTTGTAGGCCGTGACGATGCCCAGGTGCGGCGCCTTTTCGGCGACGATGCGCAGCTTGTCGTTCGCCGGCAGCGCCGCCACGGCATGCGCCACGTTGGCGCAGCCCATGCGCTCGAAGCCGCGCTGGCGGCCGTCCATGCGGCCGATGCGGGCCAGGTAATCGCCGCGCAGCCGGGCGCTGCGTTCGCTGATGCGGTGGGTGACTTCTTTGAGTACGGAATTCATCGCTGTATCTCCGGGATTTTGTAACCACCCCATGGAATTTTAGGTAACCATATTACTTCCCCGCAACGACTCCCGGGTTACGACCTGGGTACCGCCATGACAAGATGAGTGGCGATGGCTTCCCAGGCAATCCACATTCCTCACGGCCCGGCGCGCAGCGCCCAGCTGCTGCAGCGCACGACGGCCGAATGGCAGGACAGCGGCGACGACCTGCTGCTGTTCGCCTACGGCTCGCTGATCTGGCGGCCGGAGTTCGAGTATGCCCAGGCCCTGCAGGCCAAGGTCACCGGCTTTCATCGTGTGCTGCGCATGCGCTCGAGCGTCAATCGCGGCTCGCCCCAGCAGCCCGGGCTGGTGCTGGCGCTGGTGTCGGGCGGCAGTTGCCGCGGCCTGGTCTATCGCATCCCGCGTGCGGCCGGGGCGGAGGTGCTGCCGCGCCTGTGGGCGCGCGAGATGCCCAACGGCGTCTACGAGCCGCGCTGGCTCAATTGCGCGACCGATGCGCCAGGCACCGGCCGGCTGCGCGCGCTGGCCTTCACCTTGTCCCGCCAGAGCCCCAATTGGACGGGGCCGCTGCACGAACCCGAGTTGCTGCACATCTTTCAGCATGCGCGCGGGCGCTATGGCACGACGCTCGAGTACCTGCTGCGCACCGTCCAGGGTTTGCGCGAGCACGGCATCCGTGACCGGGAGCTCGAGCGCCAGGCGCATCTGGCGGCCCGCCACGGCCTGTGCGCGCCGCTTTGATTCAGCCGACCAGCCGGGCCAGGTCCTCGACTGTGTCGACGTCCACATGCACGCCGGGGTCGTCCACCGGGATGGGCTGGGCCGGATAGCGCGCCACGATGCGCCGCGCGCCCTCGTCGCCCTGCAAGCCCATCAGCTCCGAGAACAGCTCCGTGCCGAAGCCCACCGGGTGGCCCTGCATGCCGCGGTACTGGGCATAGCAGACCGGGTAGCGCGACAAGCCCTCGGCCACCGCCGTGATGGTGGCGGGCGTCACGAGCGGCATGTCGGCGGGCAGGATCAACCAACCCGCCGCGTCGCCGGCCGCACTGACGCCGGCAACGATGGAATGGCCCATGCCGATGGGCACGGGGCGGTCCTCGGCGTCACGTTCCGGCAGCGTCACGACATCGCGTGCCGCCACCCACTGATGGGCGGCCGGCGCCAGCGCGGGCGTCGTCACGACGACAACATGCAACTGCGTGGCGATGGCATGGCGCAGCGTGCGCGTCAGCAAGGTGTCGGCGCCGGGCGTGGCGGCCAGCGCCTGCTCCAGCTTGTGTCCTGTGCCGCGGAAGCGTGACCCGCGTCCTGCGGCCAGCACCACGACGGCGGGGCGTCGTTCGATCATCAGGGAGACCTGTTCATCCTTGCTGCAGTGCCGCAAGCATGCCGGGCGGGCGCGGCGTTGAGAAACTGGGGCGTTCACTTAAGGGAAGGTCTGCATACTTCGGCCTCATGAGCAAGCTGAGTGATTTCCGAAAAAGCTACGAACTGGGTGAACTGGATGAGGCCGAAGCCGCCGATGGGCCGCTGGCGCTGTTCAACCGCTGGATGGAGGAAGCCATCGCCCATGACGTGTCCGAACCCACGGCGATGACGCTGGCCACGGTGGGGGCCGACGACCGGCCGTCGACCCGCGTCGTGCTGCTCAAGGGTTGCGATGGGCGCGGTTTTGTCTGGTTCACGAACTACGAAAGCCGCAAGGGCGAAGAGCTGGCGCATCGCCCGTTCGCGGCGCTGCAGTTCCACTGGGTCGAGATGGAGCGCGTGGTGCGCATCGAAGGTCGGGTCGAGAAGACATCGGCGCAGGAGTCGGACGACTATTTCAAGAGCCGCCCGCTGGACTCGCGACTGGGCGCTTGGGCTTCACCGCAGAGCCGCGTGATCAGCTCCCGCGGGGTGCTCGTGGCCAACGCCGCCAAGGCCGCCGTGCAGCATGGCCTGAACCCGGAACGGCCGCCGCACTGGGGCGGCTATCGCCTGCTGCCGGACCGCTTCGAGTTCTGGCAGGGCCGCCGCTCGCGGCTGCATGACCGGCTGCGCTTCACACTCGGTGACGACGGCTGGGCCCGCGACCGGCTGGCACCCTAGCCCGAGACGCTGCTCAGTTGACGGCGCTGCCGTCCTCGACGCGGTAGTAGAGGCCGTAGGGATCGTCGGTCAGCACGGCGAGCTGGCCCTCGACGACGACGGGCTCGAGCGTATAGCGCACCGGCTTCTTCGTGCGCACCTCCACCAGCCCCTCGGGGCCGGCGGGCACGCAGAACGAACAGGTCGTGGGCACCGACGACAGCAGGAAATGCTGCTGCTTGTCGCCCGCCTCCAGCGGCATCATGAAGCCCTGCACCTTGACCGTCTTGCGGTCCAGCGCCTGCACGGCCGCGGGGAAGGTCGGCACGATCTTCTTTTTCTCGGCCCGGGCGGTGACTTGCGCGAGCAGCGTCCACGACACGATGTCGGCGCGCTCTTCCAGCGGCTTGAAGGGGCTGCGCGGGTCGTGATAGCCGGGGCCCTGGCCGAGTGCCGGCGGCGTTTGGGCGAGCGCCGAGGCGGCGGCCAGGCAAAGAGCGATGGAGAAAAGCGGCTTGAACTTCATGGTGCGGCGATTGTCGTGCGTCAGCGCGGCGCCTGCAGCAGCGTGGTCACATCCAGCCGATACGCGCGCCAAGCCGGCCAGGCCGCCGCGACGAGCGCCATGACCAGCGCCAGCAGCGGCACCAGCCACTCGGCCTCGCTCAAGCCCAGTCCTCCCAAGCGCAGCGACTGCCGCTGCGCCAGCAACTGCTCCAGCAGCAGCACGAGGCCATGGCCGGCCGCCAGGCCCAGCAGCGTGGCCAGCCCGGCCAGCATCAGCGCTTCCAGCGCGATCAGCGCGGCAACGCGGCGTGCCGGAGCCCCCAGCATGCGCAGCATGGCCAGATCGCCCTGGCGCGCCCGAACGGCGTGCAGCAGCGCCACCCAGACCGACAGCCCCGCCGCCGCCAGCAGCACGATGCCAAAGCCCTGCAGCACCTCGGTACCGGCCCCCACCAGGCGCATGAGCCGCGCCGTCTCGAGCGCCGGGGCCGCCGACTGCAACCCTTCCTGTGCATTGACCCAGCGCGGCAGCAGTGCCGCGCCCAGCGGGCTGCGGTAGCGCACCAGGGCCATCGTGATCTCGCGCGCGTCGTCGTCATGCCCGTCGGCATGCGCTTCACGCCGCTCCGAGTGGCCGGCATGCACAGCCCACACGGAGGCAATGTCCGTCAGCACCAGCCGGTCCAGCACGCTGCCCGACTCGGCGAGCACCCCCACAACCTCGAACTGGTGGTCGCCATGCGCCTCTCCGCCCTCTCCGAGGCCATGGCTGCCGGCAAAGTGGTCGCCGACGCGCAGCCCGCTGCGGCGCGCCACCTCAGCGCCCAGCACCGCCTGCATCGGCGCCGCCCACACGTGGCCTTGGGCGAGGCTGGCGGCGTACAGGTCGAGGTAGTCCGGCGTGGTGCCGACGATGCGGTGCCCCTGGTAGCTGTCCCCCAGCGACATGGGCACGGCCTGGGCCACGAGGGGTTGCTGCTTCAGCGCCTCCAGCGTGGCCAGCGGGATGTTGCCGGTGGGGGCGTCGAGGTGGAAGACGCCAGCCAGCATGATCTGCATGGGGCTGCCCTTGGCGCCCACGACGAGGTCGATGCTCGCCAGATCGCGCCGCAGGCCCGCCTCGACCTGGTTGCTGGCCCGCATCACGAAGGTCACCGCCGCCAGCCCGAGAGTCAGCAGCAACAGATTGAGTGCGGTCGTCAGCGGGCTGGACCACAGATAACGCCAAGCGAGCCGGATCATGCAAACCCCTCGTCGGCCCAGTAGCTGGTGGAACTGCCCGTCGGCACCTCCATCTGCCCCGATGGCTGCATGCCGCGCAGCACGACCTCGGCAACGTCCTCGCGGGCGCTCAGGGCCTCGATGACGCGACCGTCATGGCTGGCGATGACCAGCGTGCAGGCTTCGCGCTCGGCGGCGTCGAGCAACAGCGCCAGCATGTGCAGCGCGTGGTCGTCGTCCAGGTTGGCGCTCGGCTCGTCGGCCAGCAGCAATCGCGGGCGGCGCATCAGGGCGCGTGCCACAGCCACGCGCTGGGCCTGGCCCACGCTCAGTTGATGCGGCCGCCGCTCGGCCAGCTCGGCGAGTTGCAAGCCCTCGAGCAGTTCGGCGGCGCGGGCGGTGTCGGCCCGCTGGCCGGCCGCGAGCGCGGGCAGCGCCAGGTTCTCGGCCACCGTCAAGGCGTCACTCAGATGCAGCCGCTGCGGCACGACGCCCAGCGTCTCGCCGCGCCAGGCGTCCAACGCCCGTGCGCTCATGCCCGCCAGCGAGGTGCCGGCCACCTCCAGCTCACCCTGCTGCACGCGCAGCAAACCGGACAGCAGCGCCAGCAAAGTGGATTTGCCGGCACCCGACGCGCCACGCAGCAGCAGGTGGCGACCGCGGCCCAGCGAGAAATCGACATAGCGCAGAGTGTCTGTGGCGCCCGCGTAGTGATGGACGAGCCCGCTCCAACCGAGCATCACTTGATCAACCGCTTGAAGCTGGACATGAATTTGTCGACCTTGCCGGCCACGACGAAGGCGCAGTAGCCCTGCTCAGGATGGCGGGCGTAGTAGTGCTGGTGATAGGCCTCGGCCGGGTGGTAGTTGGTCTCTGGCAAGAGTTCCGTCACGACGCGACCGCCGTAGTGATCATTGGCTTCTCTCAGCACCTGCTCGGCGAGCTCGCGCTGTTCGGGCGTGTGCCAGTAAATGCCCGAGCGGTATTGCGTGCCGACGTCGGCGCCCTGCCGGTTCAGCGACGTGGGATCGTGGATGGTGAAGAACACCTCCAGCAGCTCGCGCAGCGACACCTCGGCGGGGTCGAAGTCCAGCCGCACGACCTCGGCGAAGCCGGTGTTGCCGCCGCAGACGGCTTCGTAGCTGGGGGCCGGCCCCTGCCCGTTGCTGTAGCCGCTCTCGACGCGATGCACGCCGCGCACGCGTTCGTAGACGGCTTCCGTGCACCAGAAACAGCCGCCAGCCAGGGTGATGCGTTCAAGGTTCATGCCGTGATTTTCAATGAGCGCCCAGGGAGAGTTCCACATGAGGGCGCCAGTTGCCCTCGCAAGCCCCGTCGCACAGCTTGGGCGCGCCGAGGAAAACGCGCGCACTCGGCGCGCCACGGGCCAGCAGCGCGTCTCGCACCGCCACCGCGCGGGCGACGGCGAGTTGCCGCAGCGCCTCGTCGCCCACCTCATAACTTCCCATCAGCATGCCACGCATCTGCGCCGGGGGCAGGTCCTTGGCCAGGCCCAGCAGGTTGCGAGGCTTGTTGGGCAGCTTGCTGGCCTCGTAGAGCCGCTTCAAGGCCGCGTCGGGCGTGGCCGCCGTCTCGGCCTGGAGGGCCGCGTCCAGGCGCTTCTCGCGGATGGCGGCGACTTCCGTCTCGGCGTCGGCCCAGCCGGTCAGCGTCAATTGCACGCCGGGCTTGTCGGCCAGCTGCCGCGCGATGTGGTCGAGCCGATCGGTCGGCGCCAGGTCTGCACTGCCCGGCACAAAGATGACCTGCGCCTCCTGCGCCGCGTCGCTGCCCGTGAACAGCGAGAACGGCGATGTCAGCGCCTTGCCGATGAGGTTCAGCAACAGCTTGCCGATCAGCCCGCCGACGCTGAACTCGGGATCGTTCAGCGAGCCGCTGATGGGCAGGTTCACGTCGATGACCCCGTCACGGTCCTTCAGCAACGCCGCAGCAAAGCGCACGGGCAGCGAGGTTGCATCGGCGCTCTCGACCGCATCGCCGAAGGTCAGCTGGTTCAGGATGATCTGGTTGCTGGCTTCGAGCTGGCCGCCGGGCTCGACCTTGTAGCGCAGCCGGGCCGACAGCTTGCCGCGTTCGATGGCATAGCCGGCGTACCGGGCCGCATAGCCCGACAGCGGCGCCAGCTCGATGTCGCTGGCATTGGCCTGCACGTCCATGGCCAGCGGCGCGCCGGGCTTGAGCTGGCCATCGATCGCCAGCAGCCCGGTGCCGGCCACCTTGCCGCGCAGCGTGAGCGGCGCCATGGCCGTACCGCCGGACGAAAACGCGCCCAGCGAACCCTGCAGTTCGGTCAGCCGGGCGCTGTAGTTGGGCTTCACGAAGCGGTCGTTGAAATCCACCGTGCCGCGGCTGACGCGCAGCCGCTCGACGGCGAACACCGGTGCCGACGCGGCGCCGGCCGGTGCAGGCGCGCTGGCCGGTGCCGAGGCCGCCTGCGCCGGGCCGACGTCGCGCAGGTTGAAGCGCCCCTGCTCGTTGACGATCAGCCGTGCGTAGGCGTCGTCCAGCGCGGCGTCGCGCACAGCCACCCGCAGCGGCACGTCGGGCGCCAGCGCGACGTTCAAGCCGTCCAGCTGCAGACGCTGCCAACTCAGCAGGTCCTCGCCGACAACGCGCTGCCCCTCCACGACACGCGCCTGCATCAACGCCAGCGGGCCCACGCGCATGTCACCGCTCAGCGTCGCCTGCCAGGCGCCGCTGGGGCGGCGGGTGGCATCGATGTCGGCCTTCACACCCAGTTCGGCGCGTTGCAGATGCAGGCCCCAGGCGGGGTCCAGATAGGCGTCAAGCAGGCGCAGCGGCAGCGCCTGGGCCTGCAGGCTGCCCTTGGCGGACAGCGGGGCCAGCCCCAGCCGCCCCTGCCATTGCAGGCTGCCCGACGTGGCGGCGATGGGCCGGTCGTCGGCGCCCAGCGCTGCCACCTGCGCCGTGATCTGGGTCGGCACCGCTGCTGCGGCCGGCCAGGCAGCGGCCCCCAGTTCAACACGCAACGGCTCCACCGCCAAGGCGACCGACGGCACGCCCGCCGGCACGGCGGCGTCACGCCAGCGCAGCGCGCCGCGTGCGAGCTGCAGGCCCGCCCACTGGAACTTCCAGGCCGGGCCCGCTGCCGCTGGCGCCGATGCTGCAGCGGCCGGCAGCAGCGCGTCGATGTTCCAGCGCCCGTCATCGGCGCGCGCCAGCTGGGCGCGGGGCGCCTCCAGTTTCAAGATGCCAAGGCGCACCTGTCGGCCGGCCAGGTCGATCTCGGCCTGGTCCAGCGCCGCCTCGGCAAGCGCCAGCACCGGCGCGGCCGACAGGCTCAGCCGACCGTCGCGCAGCTGCACCTCGCGCAGCGTCAGCTGGGTGCGGTCGACGGCCGCGTCGGCCAGCGGCTGCTTCACGCGCAACTCGGCCCGCCCGGACAGACGGCTGGCCAGCTGCGCGCCGCCCGGCAACGGCAACCAGCTCGCCAGGCGCTCCACCGCCAGGTCACGCAGCTCGGCCTGCGCCTGCAGCGCCTCGGGCGACAGCTTGGCCTGCGCGCTCAGCGAGCCCTCGCCCAAACGCAGGCTCGCGTCCAGCTGAGCCGCAGACTTCAGCGGCCAGGCCGCCGCACCGAGCTTGAGCTCGATGGCCTCCAGTTCGACCTCGCGCAGCGCCAACCGCCCGTCCTTGACCTCAGCGCCAGCCAGGCTGACGCGCCAGGGTGTGGCGCTGCCCCCGTCGCCGCCGCCGCTGCCGGCCGGCTGCGGCCGCCACCACAGCCGCGGCGACTGCAGCTGGATCTGGCCGAAGGCCAGCTCGCGCTGGAGCGGCTGCACGCCCAGCAGCGGCAGGCTCAGCTGCTGCAGCGTCAGCAGCGGCTGGCCGTCGGGCTGCGCCAGGGCCAGTTCATGCATCTGCAGGGTGCCGCTGAGCTTCACGCTCGGGGCTTGCTGCGGCAGTTCGGCGAAATCCAGCGCCAGGTCGGCATCGAGCCGCCCCGCGTTCAGCCGCAGCGGCAGGCTGGCCGGCAGGTAGGCCGCCAGCGGCGCCATGTCGAGCCCGGCCAGCTTGAGCGTCAGCCGGCCGCTGGCATCGTCCTGGAATGGCAGCGCCTCGGCGCGACTGTCGAAAGCCACGCCGTCGAGACGCCCTCTGAGCCGCGGCAGCACTTTGACCTCCACGTCAGCGGCCAGCGTCGACACGAAAGGCAGCGCCAGATGCAGGGCCGCCAGCTCATGCTGGCGCTGCACCGGCCGGTCGTCGAACAGCAGCCGGCCCTGGTCCAGCTCGATGTTGTAGACGGCGAACTCGGGGGGCTCACCGCCGTCGTTGCCGCTGCCGGCCGGCTTGCTGGCAAAGCGCTGCAGGATGTCGTCGATGTCGTAGTGCCCGTCCGCCGTGCGCGCCAGGCGCAGCTCAGGCCGTGTCAGGGCGAGCGACTCGATGATGAGCCGGCCGCGTGCCAGCGAGCGCAGCGACAGCGCGACATCCAGCTTCGCCAGCGTCAACAGCGCCGGGCGGTCGGGCGCCGCACCGGCGACCTGCACATCGTCCAGCACGAGCGCCAGCCGCCAAGGCTGGAACTGGGCGTGCCCGATGCTGACCGGCCGGCCCAGCGCCTCGGCGGCCAGCGCCGCGCCGCGCCCGCTGACCCAGCCGGGCAGCGCCAGCGTCACGATCAGCAGCAACAAGGTCAGCAGGGCCGACAGGCCCAGGAGGGCCCACAGCGCGAGTCGGAGAGGGGAACGAGAGAGGTTCATGGTCGCGGGGGGCATTATTGTTGTCGGCGATGATGGCCACGTGAGCCTCGCCCTCGACTATTCCGGATTCAAGACCTTGATGCTGGCCGCGCTGCTGCCGCCCGCGCCGCTGTTGGCGCTCGCGGCCTGGGGCGGCTGGCGGCTCAAACGAGGCCGGCGCGCCGGCGGCTGGATGCTCGCCGCCGCGCTGGTGCTGCTGTGGCTGTCGTCAACGGAAGTCGCCGCCGAGTGGCTGAGCCGCGCCGCCGGTCTGCCGCCCGCCTTGGGCCCGGAGGAGGTGGTCGCGCTGCGCGGCCAGCCGCACGGCGCCGTGCTGGTGCTCGGCGGCGGCGTGCGGCGCTGGGTGCGCCCGTTCGGCCAGGGGCGGCCCAATGCCATCACGGGGGACCGCCTGGCCTACGGCGTGTGGCTGTCGCGGCGCAGCGGCTGGCCGCTGGCGTTTTCCGGCGGCATCGGCTGGACGGCCGGCGAGTTGCGGGAACCGGAGGCCAGCATCGTCGCGCGCGTGGCCGAGCAGGACTACGGCCTGCCGCTGCGCTGGGCGGAGGGCCGCTCCCGCGACACCCGCGAGAACGCGGCCAACACGGTGCCGCTGCTGGCCCAGGCCGGCGTGCGGCACATCCTGCTGGTGACGCACGAGGAACACATGCGCCGCGCGATGCGCGCCTTCGAGGCCGAGGCCGTGCCGCTGGGCATCAGCGTGCGCGCGGCGCCGGTGGGCCTGCGGCCGCAGGAGTTGTTCGACTTCGACGTCTGGTGCCCGTCGACGGCCGGCTTCGAGCGCGTGCGCTACCTGGTCTACGAGGCCCTGGCGCGCTGGGCCGGCCGCTAGCGGTTCGTCAGCCCGCCAGGCCGTTCAGGTCGTGCCGAAGATCTTGTCGCCCGCGTCGCCCAGACCCGGGATGATGTAGCCCACCTCGTTGAGGTGGCTGTCGATCGCCGCCGTCCAGCAGCGCACGTCGGGGTGGGCGGTCGTCAGCGCCTTCACGCCCTCGGGCGCGGCCACCAGCACCAGCGCGCGGATGTCCTTGCAGCCGCGTGCCTTCAGCAAGTCGACGGTGGCGATCATGCTGCCCGCCGTGGCCAGCATCGGGTCGATGATGAGCGCCGTGCGGGCTTCGAGGTTGCCGACGAACTTGTCGAAGTAGTTCACCGGCTTGAGCGTCTCGTGGTCACGGGCCAGGCCCACCACCGACACCTTGGCGTTGGGCAGGATGTCCAGCACGCCGTCCAGCATGCCCAGGCCCGCGCGCAGGATGGGCACGACGGTGACCTTCTTGCCAGCGATCTGGTCGATCTCGGCCGGGCCGCTCCAGCATTCGATGGTGACCTTCTCGGTGACGAAGTCGGCCGTGGCCTCGTAGGCCAGCAGGCGCGCGATCTCGCCGGTCAGCTCGCGGAACTTCTTGGTGGAGATGTCCGCCTCGCGCATCAGGCCGATCTTGTGCTTGACGAGCGGGTGCTTGACTTCGATGACGGCCATGGTGGCTGCTCCAAATTTTTCTAAACAGTCAGAATTATCGACGTCCGGCCGTCGTGCGCTGGCGCAGCACCTCATAAAGACACACGCCCGACGCCACCGACACGTTCAGGCTCTCGACCGCGCCGGCCATCGGGATGCGCACCAGCTCGTCGCAGGTCTTGGCCGTCAGCTGGCGCATGCCCTCGCCTTCGGCCCCGAGCACGAAGGCGATGGGGCGGTTCAGGTCGAGGTCATAGATCGAGCGCTCGGCCTGGTCCGACGTGCCGACGACCCAGATGTCACGTTCCTTGAGCTCATTCAAGGTGCGTGCCAGGTTGGTGACCATCAGGTAGGGCACGGTCTCGGCCGCGCCGCTGGCCACCTTGGCCACCGTGGCGTTCAGGCCCACGGCACGGTCCTTGGGGGCGACAACGGCATGCGCGCCGGCGCCGTCGGCCACGCGCAGGCACGCACCCAGGTTGTGCGGGTCGGTCACACCGTCGAGCACCAGCACCAGCGGCGGGCCCTTGCCTTCCGATTCAGCGGCATCGAGCACGTCGTCCAGCGAATGCGACTGTGCAAGCGTCGCCACGCGGGCCACCACGCCCTGGTGGCGCGGGCTGCCGGCCAGTTGCGTGAGCCGTTCATCGCTGCTTTCCACGAGCTTGGCGCCGCCCTCCTTTGCACGCTCGATGAAGGCCCGCATGCGCTGGTCACGCCGGGCGGGATCGAAATGCACCTCGGCGACGGAGTCGGGATGGGTCTTGAGGCGGACGGTGACGGCGTGGAAGCCGAACAGGACGGACTTGGGGGAGCTCATGCCGCCATTGTCCGCGCTTCGCCTCGGCGGCCGGCCCGCCATCGCGCGTTTCCCGTCGCGCGGCCGCACGCCTTGGCCCCGAAACAGGCTTCGAGGTGGGCCGAGCGCCTCATCGCACCGCGTTGACCGCCATCAGCACGCCGATCAGCACCGGCTGGTGAACCATGTAGAAGCTCAGCGACCAGCGCCCCAGCTGGGCCAGCGGCTGCGGCGCCCGCCCCTGCCACAGCGCCGGCCAGCGCCGCGTGACGACGAAGCCCAGCAGCATCGGGCCCAGCCAGGGCAGCACGGGCACGTAGTCTTCCGTGATCGGCTTGGCCGTGACCAGGCCGATCCAGTTCGTCCAGCGGTTGTCGAACAGCGGGTGCTGAACCAGCGCCGGGAGTGCGACGGCCACCGCAGCCAGCGCGAGCAGCGGGGCCGCCGGCAGCCGCGCCAGACCCAGCCGCAGCAACACCAGCATCAGCGCGATGCCGTGCAGCACGCCGAAGCTGATCCAGCTCTTGGGAAACATGAACCACGAGCCCGCCGTCACGAGCAGCGCACAGCCGGCCACCTGCGCCCAGCGGCGCCAGAAGCGCTGCGTCGTCTGCCCTGCCTGCAAGGCCAGGGCCTGCCCGCCTCCGGCGCAGAACAGGAACAGGCTGACGATGCAGGCGCGCTGCCAGGTCCAGACCGGGTCGCGGTAGAAGTCCTGCCGGATCCAGCCGAAGTGGTTGAGGTCGAAGCTGAAATGAAACGCCGCCATCCAGACGATGGCGGCGCCGCGCAGCGCGTCGAGGCGGTCGGAACGGGTCGAGGACAAGTGGGTTCAGCGAAGCGGTGTTGAGGCCGCATTCTGCGGCCCCTGGGCCGCCTGCCCAGCCTGCCCAGCCTGCCCAGCCTGCGCGCGCTGGGCCTGCAACTGCTGGGCGCGGCGCTGGCGCTCTTCCTCGATGCGGCGGCGGGCGATGCGGTCGCCCTCGAGCGCGTCCGCGGCGCTGTGCACCGACTCGGCACGCACCCGCGCATCGGCCCGGGCCCGGTCGCCCAGCTGGCTCTGCGCGGCCTGGGCCTCGCGGCTGATGTCCCAGTCGGCCTCGGTGTAGCTGCCCTGCCCGGCACGGCACTGGCGGGCGCGGCGCACTTCGTCCTGCATGAACTGGCGCTCGGCGTCGCCCAGCGACGTGGAATTCGCGCGCGTCTCCATGCTGCGGATCTCGGCCTCGCTGGGGCAACGGTTGGCCGATGGCGCCGCCGCCGGTGTGCCCTGCGGCGACGAGGCCCCGCCCGCTGCCGCCGGCCGCCCGAGCGCCGTCTGCACCGCCTCCGGCCTCAGCGCCTCGGCCACGTTGGGCCGCAGGCTGCGCTCAGGCACCGGGTTGCCCGCCTGCGGGCAGGGCTTGTCGCTGAAATTGACCTTGCCGGCCACCTCGCACTTCCACACCTGCTGCGCACCGGCGCCCGAAAACGCCAGGCACAGCCCCAGGCTCACTAATGTCCGCTTCATCGTCGGCCCTCCTTTAACAACCACAATGGGCGGTATCGCAACCGCCACCCCATCCATGCACCAGCGTCTGCTCACCCTGGCACTCATCGTAGGGCTCGGCGCCGGCACCGGCGCCGCCGAGGCCCAGAACAAGGCGGCCCAGCCCCGCACCGCCACCTTGCGCGGCGCGCTGGACGCCGAGGAACAGAACAACATCAGCGTCTTCAAACGCACGAGCCCGTCCGTGGTGCACATCACCACGCTCGCCGTGCAAAGAGATTTTTTCTCGCTGCGCACCAGCGAGCAGCCCAGCGGTACCGGCACCGGCTTCGTCTGGGATGGCGACGGCCACGTCGTCACCAATTTCCACGTCATCCAGGGCGGCGACCGTGCCACCGTCACGCTGAACGACCAGAGCAGCTTCCCCGCCAAGCTGGTCGGCGCCTATCCCGACCGGGACATCGCCGTGCTGCGCATCGAGGCGCCGCGCGACAAGCTGCCCGCCATCCAACTGGGCACCAGCCGCGACCTGCAGGTGGGCCAGAAGGTCTACGCCATCGGCAACCCCTTCGGGCTGGACCAGACGCTGACCACCGGCATCGTCTCGGCGCTGAACCGCGAGATCGAGTCCGTCACGCGCCGCACGATCAAGGGCGCCATCCAGACCGACGCGGCCATCAACCCCGGCAACTCCGGCGGGCCGCTGCTCGATTCCGCCGGCCGGCTGATCGGCGTCAACACCGCCATCTACAGCCCCAGCGGCGCCAGCGCCGGTATCGGCTTCGCCATTCCCGTGGACGAGGTGAATCGCATCGTGCCGCGGCTGATCCGCGACGGGCGCTTCATCCGGCCCGCGCTGGGCGTCACCTCCGGGCCGGAGAACCTCGCCAAGGCGCTGGGGGCGCCGAAGGGCGTGCTGCTGGTGGACGTGGGCAACGGCAGCCCTGCAGCCGCCGCCGGCCTGAAACCCTTCGGCCGCGACCGGCTGGGCCGCATCGTGCCGGGCGATGTCATCACCGCCGTCGACGGCCAGGCCGTGGCTGACCTGGACGACATGCTGTCCCTGCTGGAGACGCGTCAAATCGGCGAGAAGGTGACGCTGACCGTGTGGCGCAGCGGGCAGACGAGGAAGGTGGTGGCGACGTTGGGGAGTTCGGATTGAGGCTCGGCATCAGCGTTTTTTCGGGACACCCCGGCAAATCGACGCACCTTGCGCGCCACAGGAATGTGAAACATGTTTGCTGAAATTTTGAGCTCAGTTCGCTGGAACCAGCTTGGCGTGACTGCCGCCTTCATGGTGATTGTGTTGTTAGTGCATTTCGTCTTCATGCGCCCGGCGCAGCAGAAAGCACTGGCCAAAGCAAAGAAGCTGCGGATCGACATGGAAGCGACCCAACTACAGTTCTCAATACAGTCCGTGACCGGCAAGCTATTCCTCCATGTCGCGGTTCCGGTCGATTCGGCGCGGCTACCTGCTGAGGTCGCCAAACTGCAGGCTGCCATGAACCAAATCGCAGGCCCTCCCGCACTTCTTGAAGCAATGCAAAACCTTATTGATGCGACGACAAAGCTGGCCGCCTCGAATACAGGGGAGAAGGCGAAGTTGGAGTCAGGGGCGCTTCAGCTCGCCAACGCCTGCCTAGCAGTGGAACAACGGCTCCCCGCACTGGTTCCGGCATCAACAGTTGTCGGCTGATCCCTGTCTGTCGAACCACACGAGCAACCTGCAATGAGCTCGTAAAGTATCGCCCCTACCCAGGCCACGATACGCCGGGCTCAATAGACATAGACAGGACGACACCCCATGGGCGCCCAATGGAAAGCCAAACACAAAGACATCGCGGCCAATGCCAAGGGCAAGCTGTTCGGCAAGCTGGCCAAGGACATCATGATCGCGGCGCGCAATGGCGCTGACCCCAAGGACAACGCCAAGCTGCGCATGGCCGTCGAGGCGGCGCGCAAGGTGTCCATGCCCAAGGACACGCTGGACCGCGCCATCAAGAAGGGCGCGGGCCTGACCGGTGAGACCGTTCACTTCGAGCAGGTCATCTACGAAGGCTTCGCCCCGCACCGCGTGCCGGTCATGGTGGAGGTGCTGACCGACAACACCAACCGTGCCGCCTCCGACATGCGCGTGCTGTTCCGCAAGGGCCAGCAAGGCACGCCGGGCTCGGTGAGCTGGGACTTCGACCACCTGGGCCTCATCGAGGCCGAAGCCGCCACGCCCGGCGCCGATGCCGACACCGCCGCCATCGAGGCCGGCGCGCAAGACCTGCTGCCGGCCGACGAGGACGGCGTCACGGTCTTCCTGACCGACCCGACCGACCTGGACCTCGTCAGCCGCGCGCTGCCCGCCCAGGGCTTCACCGTGCTCAGCGCCAAGCTGGGCTACCGCCCCAAGAACCCCATCGCCGCCAGCAGCCTCAGCGCCGAGCAACTGGAAGAGGTGGAAAGCTTCCTGGCCGCGATGGACGACAACGACGACGTGCAGCACGTGTACGCGGGGTTGGCCGGGTAAGCCGAAAAGTTTCCGCAACGTGACGACCTGCGCGCAGCAATTCGGAGCGGCAACGCCCTTCTCGCTTGAGAACGTCGCGTTGGCTTTTGCGTGCTTTGCAAAACCCGAGACTTACGTTGTTGGCGATCTGTATGAACCGGAGCGCCATGACTACGAGGAGATGCTCGGGGGACTTCCGCGTGAATTGCTTGAGGTCGCCAACTTTGGCACCGTGGCCTGGGGACCATTGCACGACCTGACGCCGCAGGCCACTGCGTATCTGCTGCCTCGGCTGATGGAGCTTGCATGCTCGCAAGCGCGCGACAAATCGGGCGATCTGTTCATGACGCACTTCGTTATGAACGTTTCTGAGGGCCCATCCTGCACAAGGTTTTCCTTGTTGACGCCCCATCACTGCGCCGCCGTCGCCGAATTCCTTGATCATCTTGCTGCCCAGCACGGCGCGCTCATTGAGCGCGATTGCCTTGACGATGTGCTTGCCGAGGGGCGACTGAATTGGCGATCGAACTCGGCGCAGAACGGGTGACCCGCTGGGCGCGCGGTCCGCAACTGGGTCGCGCAGATCCAAGGCGCGGCGCGCCCGTGTAGAGCATCGGGGGCCTGTCCGTCGCGGCATGAGAGCCACATCAAGACGGCCTACAGCGGTTGCCGGCGTTGTGGTGTGGGCCAGCCGAGGCACGTTGGCATCATCCGCGCCGCGTCGACAGCCACTGCATGAAGAAGACTGCTCCGCTGCTCGCCCTGCTGATTGCCGCGCCGGTGCTGCTCAGCCTGGTCGCCGGTAAGTTGCCGGCTCTACTTCAGCCGCACCGCCACCAGACGACCATCGCTCTCACTCGCCCCGGTCGCGATGTAAAGCGTCCGATCGGCTGAGATGGCCAGCATGCCAGGCGCCGCATAACTCCAAGCGGACTGCCGGGTTTTGAGGTCGATGGCGTACACGTTGCTGTTCGTGCTGACGAACAGATGCGTCCTCGTCAGCACCATATTGCGGTGAAAGCTGGTGTCCGAGGTGCCTGGCGCACTCCAGGTCCACAGCACCTTGCCAGTTGCCTCATCAATCGCGTCCAAGGCCATCGGGCTGTTACGGGCGGCGTAGATCACACCACCGCCCACCGCGGGTGCAGTCAGGTAGGCGCCAGCCGTTGACCACTCGTACTTCGCATCAGCGATGGAGAAGCTCGACAGCTTGCGCTGTTCGTAATGCTCGACGTTGGCGCTGGCCCGCCCGCTGAACGCGCCGCCCGCGAAGGAGATGACGTTGCCTCTTCCGCCCAGCACGGGCGCACCGTGGTAGTCGTAGCCAGACGACGATCCAAAGGGGTCGGCGATGCGGGCCTTCTCAGCTCCCGTGACCTTGTCGAACACGAACAGCGACGCACCGTCGTGGTGGTAGACCGACTGGCTGTCCACTGCGGGCGTGAACATGTCCCAGGTGCCCCCCGCCACGGCCGTCCATTTGAGACTGCCGTCGGTCGTGGAGAAGGCCTTGATCTCGCCGCCGTAGTAGCCGCTGCCTTGATAGACCTGATCGTCCACGACGGTCGGCGCCAGGAAATGCGGCCACTGCCCCGTGAAGGCCGATTTGTGCTGAAACGTGCCGGTGTTCAGGTCGAAGGCCCACAGGAAGGTCGCCTCATGGCCCGTAACCGCGGCATACACCTTGCCCGCGCCAATGGCCGGCGGATTGAAGGCCGGCGCGTTGCCCATGGACTGGAACCAGACTTCGGCGCCGGTCGCCTCGTTCAGCGCGTAGAGGCGGGCCTCGCTGAAATACACGTCCGTGGTCACATAAACCTTGCCGGCGCGGGTCACGACCGGGTTGATGCCGCCAATGGGGTCGGTGCTCGCAGGCCGCCGCCACTCCCAGGCTTTGCTGAACTTCGCCGGATTCAGCCGGATCGGCACCTCGCCGGAATGGCGGGCATTGCCTTGGTGCGTCTCCCAATCGGGAACGGTGCTGACGGTCACTTCATAGGGCAGGCTCACCGTTGAACTGAAAGGCTGGGCGCAGGCTGCGTCCTTACAGGCGCGCAACTCCAGCGTCCCGGTGTGCTTGCCCGCTGCCAACGCCGGTAGCGGCGCAACGCTGAGGCTGACGCTGTTGTCGGCATTGGCTGCCTGGACGGCAGGCAGGCTGAAGGTGGCGCCGGCGTCGCGCAGTTGCAGGTAGAGCGTTCCGGTGCCGGCGAAGCTCCAGCGGCCGTCGATCTTCAGCGCGAACTCATCGCCCACGGCCATGTCTTCCTTGAGAGCCGTGGTCGTGAGGGTCAGCTGGGGCTGAACATCCGGCGCGGGCGCGGCGCCGCCCCCACCGCCGCCACATCCCGCAAGGACGACCGCCAGGGCGCAGATTGCTGCCCATCCCACTACCTTCATCACTATCTTTCCCTGTGCATTGCTTGAACACGCGCGGCCGATCTTCCCGATCGCCGTCGGCGGCGGGGCGCAGTGTACGGATCCAGGAGAGCCCCCCGTGAGACATCGAAGCGGCAATATTTGCAACACCGGCGCGCCAGGGGGGCCGTTGCAGTGCGCCGCGATGATGTCGGCATGCGAACCATCCTGATCGCGGGCCTTGTGCTGCTGACCTTCACACTGAGTGCCAGCCTGCTCGCCGGCGAACTGCTGACGAGGCCGGCTCGTGTCAGCATCGGCGCCCCCTCACCCGACTTGGGCGCGGAAGCCGTCCGCATCACCGATGGCAACGGCCAGCAACTCGCCGGCTGGTTCGTGCCCGGCCGCGCTGGCGAAGGCGCTGTGCTGATGCTGCATGGCGTGCGCGGCAACCGGCTGCAGATGCTGGCGCGCGCCCGCTGGCTGCAGCGCGAAGGCATCGCCAGCCTCATCGTGGATCTGCCGTCGCACGGCGAGAGCAGTGGCGAGCGCATCTCGTTTGGCCGCCACGAGGCGGCCGGTGCCGACGCCGCGCTGGCCTGGCTGCGGCAACGCGTGCCGGGCGAGAAGGTCGGCGCCATCGGCGTGTCGCTGGGCGGCGCGTCGCTGCTGTTCGCCGAGCGACGGCCCGAGCTGGACGCGCTGGTGCTGGAGTCGGTCTACCCGACCATCAACGATGCGGTGCAGGACCGGCTGTCGATGCGGCTGGGCACTGTCACGGGCCATGCGCTGGCGCCCTTGCTGCTCGCGCAAATCCCGCTGCGGCTGGGTTTCAGTGCCGAGCGGCTGCGCCCCGTCGACGCCATCGCCCAGGTGCGCGCACCGCTGATCGTGGCGTCAGGCACCGCGGACCTGCACACGCGCTGGCCCGAGACCGAGGCGCTGTTCGCCGCAGCCCATGCGCCCAAAGCCTTGTGGCCGGTGCCGGGTGCGGCGCACGTGGACCTGCACGACTTCGATGCCGCAGCCTACGAAGCGCGGCTGGCCCCCTGGCTGCACGCACAGTTGCGCAAGCCCCCGCCCTGACAGGGTCAAGCCCGGCTGGGCAAGATGTCGACATGACTGCCCTGCCCCCGCTTTCCATCCTTGACCTGGCCCCCGTCGTCGAGGGCTCGACGACCCGCGACGCGCTGCTGAACAGCCTGGACCTGGTGCGCCTGGCGGATGAACTCGGCTACCAGCGCTACTGGGTGGCCGAGCACCACAACATGGAAGGTGTGGCCAGCTCGGCCACGGCGGTGTTGATCGGGCAACTGGCGGCCGCGTCGCGGCGCATCCGCGTCGGCGCGGGCGGCATCATGCTGCCCAACCATGCGCCGCTGACGATTGCCGAGCAGTTCGGCACGCTGGCCGAGCTGTTCCCCGGCCGCATCGACCTGGGACTGGGCCGCGCACCGGGCACCGACCGGGCGACGATGCGCGCACTGCGCCGCAGCCTGGAGACCAGCGGCGAAGACGCCTTCCCGAGCGACGTGCTGGAGCTGCAGGCCTTCCTCGCCAGCGGCGACGGCCAGGCCGCCGTGCGCGCGGTGCCGGGCCAGGGCACCGAGGTGCCGCTGTGGCTGCTGGGCTCCAGCCTCTATGGCGCGCAGCTGGCGGCCTATCTGGGCCTGCCGTTCGCGTTCGCGTCGCACTTCGCGCCCGACATGCTGATGCAGGCGCTGCAGATTTACCGCGCGACCTACCAGCCCAGTGCGCGGCATCCGAAGTCGTACGCGATGGTCGGCCTGAACGTGGTGGTGGCGCCGACCGACGACGAAGCCCGCCGGCTGTTCACGTCGGTGCAGCAGCGCTTCCTGGGCATGGTGCGCGGGCAGCGCGGCAAGCTGCCGCCGCCGGTGACGGGCATGGCCGGCCTGTGGACGCCCGCCGAGGAGTTGCAGGTGCAGCGCATGCTCGCCGAATCCATCGTCGGCTCGCCGCAGACTGTGCGCGCCGGCCTGGCCGCCACGGCGGAACGCACGGGTGCCGACGAATTCATCGTCGCCTGCGCGGTGCACGACCACGCCGCGCGCCGCCGCTCCTACGAGCTGCTCGCCGCGCTGGCGGGCTGAGCCTCGTCGTCGGCCCGCTCGCCCGCCCCCGGCTCTCCGGGCTCCTCGGGCTCTTCTGGCGGTGCGGCCGGCAACCGCCCAAGCTGCACCGCAGCGAGCGCGGCGTACAGCGGCGGCGACATCAGCCGCGACACGCCGCTGGCGACCAGCGCGCAAGCCATGAGGCTCAGCACCATCGCATGGCCGTCGACCATCTCCATGACGATGATGAAAGCCGTCAGCGGCGCCTGCGTCGTGGCGGCCAGAAAACCGGCCATGCCGAGGGCGATCAGTGCCGGGGCATGGCTGGCGTCCAGCCCGCTGAAGCGCGCGACGTCGGCACCCCAGGCCGCGCCGATGGACAGCGACGGCGCAAAGATGCCGGCCGGCACGCCCGCCCAGGTCGTCAGCCAGGTCGCCACCAGTTTGAGCGGCGCGAACAGCCAGGCGGGCTCCGCGCCGGCCGTCGCTTCGGTGCCGCGCAGCAAGGCCTGCGTGTGCTCGTAGCCGCCACCGAACGCGGCGCCGGCCGTCACCACCCCGATGATGGCCACGACAAGGCCGCAGCCCGCCGCAAAGGCCAGCGGCCGCCGGCTGCGCCAGCGCGACAGGCGGCCCGGCTCGGGGGCCGCGAGGCTGGACACCAGCAGCCGCGAGAACAGCCCGCCCAGCACGCCGCAGCCCAGCGCCAGCAGCAGCGCCGGCCACCACAGCGCAGCCGTCAGCTCCACGACATGGATGACGCCGAAGTAGGTGCCGTTGCCGTAGAACGAGACACCCACGAGGCCGGCCAGCACGATGCCGGCAATCAACAGGCCGGAGCTGCGCTGCTCGGGACGACGCGTCAGCTCCTCGATGGCAAACATCACGCCGCCCAGCGGGGTGTTGAAGGCCGCCGCGATACCGGCCGCACCGCCCGCCGCCAGCAAGCCTTGCGGGCTGACCGCTGCCCCCGCCGGCAGCCAGTGCCGCGCGGCATGCATGACGCCAGCGGCCACCTGCACGGACGGGCCCTCGCGCCCCAGCGACAGCCCGCCGAGCAGCCCGCCCGCGGTCAGCCACACCTTGGCGCAGGCCAGCCGCAACGAGACGAAGAGATGCCGCTGCCCGGCGGGCACGGTAGGGTCCAGCGCGGCCATGACCTGCGGGATGCCCGAGCCCGCCGCGCCTGGCCACCAACGGCGCGTGGCATGGACGATGACGACGGTGCACAGTGGCGTCCAGACCAGCGGCGCCCACCAGCAGGCCTCACGCCCGCGCGAGAAGAGCGCCAGCGCCGATTCGCCCAGCCACGTGAAGAACAAGACCGTGAGGCCGGCCAGCGCCGCGAACAGGATGACCACCGCTCGCGTCAGCCACAGCCGCCAGTCCGACAGCTCACGCTGGAATCGGGGAAGCGGGTCGTGGCGCTGCATGGGGCTCCTTGCTGACGTTCGCTACTTGATGCGCTGCTTCTCGAGCTTGCGCGCCAGCGTGCGGCGGTGCATGCCCAGGCGCCTGGCGGTCTCGCTGATGTTGAAGCCCGTCTCGGCCAGCACCTCGTGGATGCGCTCCCACTCCAGCGTCTTGATCGAGGCCGTCTGGCGCTCGGTGACTTCCACCGCCGCATCACCCTGGCGGCGCGCGAAGGCAGCCTCGATGTCGTCGGTGTTGGCCGGCTTGGCGAGGTAGTGGCAGGCGCCCAGCTTGATGGCCTCCACCGCCGTGGCGATGCTGGCATAGCCGGTCAGCACGACGATGAGCACCTCCGGGTCCCAGCCGCTGAGCGCCTGCACGCAGGCCAGGCCAGAGGCGCCACCCGCGAGCTTCAGGTCGACGACCGCGTGACCCAGCTCCTCGTCCTCGGGCAGCTCGTCGAGCAGGTTCTTCATGTCGTCCAGGCCGGTGGCGCGCAACACGCGCCAGCCACGGCGCTCGAACGAACGGGTCAGGGTACGGGCGAAGCTGTCGTCGTCTTCGACGATGAGCAGCAGGCGGTCGTCTTCAGAGACGGGCATCGGAGCGGAGATCGGCACCTCCGGATTGTCGGGGCAGCAGCGATGCCAGCGGCAACGTGAGGCTGACTTCCGCCCCGCCACCCTCGCGGTTGTGCGCCTGCAGCCGGCCGCCCAGCGTGCGGGCGACGTTGACCGACAGGAACAGCCCCATGCCGCGCCCGGGCTGGCCTTTGCTGCTCTGGTAGGGCTCGCCGAAGTGCTTGAGCCGGTGCGCGTCGAAGCCGGGGCCGTCGTCGAGCACGCTGAGCGCCAGCGTGTGCTCGTCGGGGCAGGCGGCGCGCAAGGTCAGCGGCGTGCCGGGCGCGGCCTCGGCGGCGTTGTCCAGCAGGTTGCCAACGACCTGCTGCAGCGCGCTGTCGGCCACGATGGCGATGTTGGGCAGGTCATCCTTGCGCACGTTCAGCGTGGCCGCGGGGCGCGTGAGGCGCCAGCGGGCGGCCAGTTCGTCGATGAAGCCTTCCAGCGGCGTGAGCTGCGGCGCCTCGCCGCGCATCTCGCCGGCCGACATCAGGATGCCGGTGACGATGGCCTTGCAGCGCAGGATCTGGCGCTGCATCTCGTCGATCTCCTCGCGCAGTTCGGGCTCGGCCGCGAATGGCGCCATGTGCGCCCAGTCGCCGAGGATGACGCTGAGCGTCGCCAGCGGCGTGCCGAGTTCGTGCGCGGCGCCGCTGGCCAGCAGGCCCATGCGCACGATGTGCATCTCCTCGGCGGCGCGCTGCTGCAGCGCGGCGAGCTCGGCATCGCGCTGGCGCAGGTTGCGGTTGATGCGCACGATGAAGATCGTCAGCAGCCCCACGTTGAGCAGAAAGCACATCAACAGGCCGCCCAGGTAGTTGGGCGACAGCGTCGTGGGCGACGTCGGGTCCAGCACCAGCGGGCGGTGCCATTGCGTCAGCACGACGAAGCCGGAGATCGTGCTGAGCACGATGGCCCCCAGGTAGGCCGGGCTGAGCAGCACCGACGCGACGGCGACCTGCAGCAGGTAGAGATAGATGAACGGGTTGTCGCTGCCGCCGGCGAGGTAGAGCTGTCCCGTCAGCACGCCCACGTCGACCAGCAGCGCGACGCACAGCTCCAGCTGCGACACCGGCTGCGTGAGCCGGTTGCGCCAGATGCTGAACAGGTTGAAGGCGACGAGGATGCCCAGCAGGCTGATCATCTCGGCCCAGGGCAGCGCCAGGCCCAGCGCCGCGTGCACGACGAGCACGGTGGCCAATTGCCCGCCAACGGCGAGCCAGCGCAGCTCGATGAGCTGGCGCAGATTGGCGCGGCCGGCGCGGCGCTCGGGCGCGGCGTCGACAGGCTCGGCAGTGACGGGCGTGGAAAAGAGGTTCAAGCGGGCACCCGGCGGCGTTCCTCGCGCACCAGATAACCCGCGGCCGCAGCCGCCATGGCCGCGAGCGCCAGCCAGGTGGCGGCGTAGACGGCGTGATTGTTGGTGAAACGCACCACCGTCAGCCCCGGGCGCGGCCAGCGCTGTGGCTGAGCGGCATCAGCCGCCTCGTCGACGAAATATGGCGCGACGGGCCCGGCCAGCGCCAGCTGCGCGACGATGCCCGCGACATCACGGGAATACCAGCGCCCTTCGGCGGGCACATTGGCACGCAGCGGGCCGCCGCCGGTTTCGGTGAGTCTGAGCAGCCCGATCAAGGCCACCGGGCCGCTGGGCGCCGCATGCTGGGCGGGTGCGCGTTGCTCCGGCGGCACGAAGCCGCGGTTCACAAGCACGGTGCTGCCGTCGTCCAGACGCAGTGGCGCCAACACCCAATGACCACCGCCCAGCTCGGTGGTTGCCTGCACAAGCACTTCGCGCGGCTCGAAGCTGCCGTGCAGCCACAGGCGGCGGTATTCGTCGTCCTTGGTGACGGCAGCGCCTGGCGGCGGTGGCGCGACTGGCTCCGCCTTCAGACGCGCCTCGACGCGTGCCATCAGATCCAGTTTCCAGCCCAGGCGCTGGACCTGCCAGGCCGCCAGCGCCAGGAAAGCGACGCTGGCAAGCGCCGCGCTGACGATCAAGGCGATTCGCGCGGCGCGACCCATGCCAGGTTCAGGGCATGTTGCGCATGGCTGCCGGGTCGGGCGTCGGCATCATGTTGGCGTTCATGTGATACATGACCCACACCGAGCCGGCCAGCATGATGACCACGAGCGCGACCGTGAACAGCAGCGCGAGCAGCGACCAGCCGCCTTCGACCTTGGCGTTCATGTGCAGGAAGTACACCATGTGCACCACCATCTGCACGGCCGCGAAGCCGAGGATGACGAGGCCGGTCATCTGCGGCGTGGGCAGCACCTTGCCCATGACCAGCCAGAACGGGATGGCGGTCAGGATGACGGACAGGATGAAGCCGGTCGCGTAGCCCTTGTAGCTGACGTGGAAGTCTTCCTCGCCGTCGAGGTGGTCGTCGTGAGCGTGGTGTGCGTGAGAAGAGCCAGCCATCACAGCACTCCCATGAGATAGACGAAGGTGAAGACGCCGATCCAGACGACGTCCAGGAAGTGCCAGAACATCGACAGGCACATCAGGCGGCGGCGGTTGGCCGGCGTCAGGCCCAGCTTGTTGACCTGGAACATCAGCGTGACGAGCCAGATGCAGCCGAAGGTGACGTGCAGGCCGTGCGTACCCACCAGCGTGAAGAAGCTGGACAGGAAGGCGCTGCGGCCCGGGCCCGCGCCCTCATGGATGAGGTGGTGGAACTCGTACAGCTCGATGCCCAGGAAGCCGAGACCGAACAGCCCCGTGATGGCCAGCCAGGCGAGCAGCTGGTTCTTCTTGCGGGCCTGCATCGCGATCATTGCGAAGCCATAGGTGATGGACGAGCACAGCAGCAGCGCGGTGTTGATGGCCACGAGCGGCAGGTCGAACAGGTCGGCGCCCGAGGGGCCGGCCGCGTAGGAGCGGCCCAGCACGGCGTAGACGGCGAACAGCACCGCGAAGATGAGGCAGTCGCTCATCAGGTAGAGCCAGAAGCCCAGCATGGTGCTGTTGGGCGGGTGGTGCTCACCGGCGCGGTCGTAATAGACCGGCGCGCCGTTCACGTGCGTAGCAACGGTTGCAGTCATGTCAGGGTCTCCCGATCAGGCGCCGGCGGCCAGGGCGCGCGTGCGGGCGTCCTCGCTGCGGGTCACCGCGTCGGCCTGGATGTGGTAGTCGCGGTTGTAGTTGAAGGTATGGACGATGGACGCGATGACGACCGCCAGCAGGCCCAGCGCCGCCAGGATGTACATGTGCCAGATCAGCGCGAAGCCCATCGCCGTGGCCAGCATGCCGATGACGAAGCCGGCGCCGGTGTTCTTGGGCATGTGGATGGCCACGAAGCCGGTCGTCGGACGCTCGATGCCGCGCTGCTTCATGTCGTGCCAGGCGTCCATTTCATGGGCGATGGGCGTGAACGCGAAGTTGTAGTCAGGCGGCGGCGAAGCCGTCGACCATTCCAGCGTGCGGCCACCCCAGATGTCGCCCGTCGTGTCGGCCAGTTGCTTGCGGCGCAGCACGCTGACGGCGATCTGCACCAGGAACGCGCCGATGCCCAGCGCGATGATGCCGGCGCCGATGGCGGCCGTGACGAAGTACGGCTGCAGCGTCATGTCGTCGAAGTGGCTGACGCGACGCGTGATGCCCATCAGGCCCAGCACGTACAGCGGCGTGAAGGCCACCCAGAAGCCGATGAACCAGCACCAGAACGACACCTTGCCCCAGAAGGCATCGAGGCGGAAGCCGAAGGCCTTCGGGAACCAGTAGTTGATGCCGGCGAACACGCCGAACACCACGCCGCCGATGATGACGTTGTGGAAGTGCGCGATCAGGAACAGGCTGTTGTGCAGCACGAAGTCGGCCGCTGGCACGGCCAGCAGCACGCCGGTCATGCCGCCGACGACGAAGGTCACCATGAAGCCGACCGTCCACAGCATGGGCACTTCGAACTTGATGCGGCCACGGTACATCGTGAACAGCCAGTTGAAGATCTTCGCGCCCGTCGGGATCGAGATGATCATCGTCGTGATGCCGAAGAAGCTGTTCACGCTGGCGCCGGAGCCCATCGTGAAGAAGTGGTGCAGCCAGACGAGGTAGGACAGGATCGTGATGACGACCGTGGCGTAGACCATGGACGCATAGCCAAACAGCTTCTTGCGGCTGAACGTGGACACGACTTCCGAGAAGATGCCGAAGATCGGCAGCACCAGGATGTAGACCTCAGGGTGGCCCCAGATCCAGATCAGGTTCACGTACAGCATGGCGTTGCCGCCGAGGTCGTTCGTGAAGAAGTTGGTGCCGAGGTAGCGGTCGGCGGTCAGCAGCGCCAGCGTGGCGGCCAGCACCGGGAAGGTGGCGACGATCAGCACGTTGGTGCACAGCGACGTCCACGTGAAGACGGGCATCTTCATCAACGTCATGCCGGGCGCGCGCATCTTGATGATGGTCGCGATCAGGTTGATGCCTGACAACGTCGTCCCGACACCGGCGATCTGCAATGACCACAAGTAGTAGTCGACGCCCACGTCGGGGCTGGCCATCAGGCCGGACAGCGGCGGATAGGCCAGCCAGCCGGTCTTGGCGAATTCGCCGATGAACAGCGACAGCATCACGAGCACCGCGCCGCCGGCCGTCATCCAGAAGCTGAAGTTGTTCAGGAACGGGAAGGCGACGTCACGGGCACCGATCTGCAGCGGCACGACGTAGTTCATGAAGCCCGTCACGAATGGCATCGCGACGAAGAAGATCATGATGACGCCGTGGGCCGTGAAGACCTGGTCGTAGTGGTGCGGCGGCAGGAAGCCGGCGCTGTCACCGAAGGCCATCGCCTGGTGCGCACGCATCATCAGCGCGTCGGCAAAGCCGCGCAGCAGCATCACCACGCCGAGCAGCATGTACATGATGCCGATCTTCTTGTGGTCGATGCTGGTGAGCCAGTCACGCCACAGGTAGCCCCAGAGGCGGAACTTGGTGATCAGCGCCAGCACCAGCGCGCCACCCAGCGCGACGGCGATGAACGTGGCGACGAGGATGGGCTCGTGCAGGGGCAGCGCATCCCAGCCGAGGCGGCCGAGGATGGGGTGGAGCTGATCGGCAGCCTGGTGCTGCGCAACGATGGGATTGGACATGGGTCGGACTCAGTTCTTCTGCGCAGCGGTCTCGGCGGAGGTGCCGGCCTGCGCCAGGCCCAGCGGATTGGTCGGCGTGCAAAGCGCTGCCACGACGGTGCGCTCGCGAGCGGCGCCGTCGGCGTCACGCCAGGCGCTGCGCATCGTGCCCGCCACGCCACCCTTGCCGGCGCCGCCAGCGGCGTCGATGGCCATCATCTGGCTGGAGCACATCTTCTTGCCGTCGACGCAGCGGTCGACGATGGCGCCCCACAGACCCGGCTCCACACTGGCGAAGCGCTGGATGGGGTCCTTGGTGCTGGGCTGCTCGAGCTTGAGGTAGTCGGCACGCGTCAGCGTGTTGCCGCCAGCCTTGTTGCTTTCCACCCATTGCGCGAACTGCTCGTCGCTCAGGCCGTGGAACTTGAAGCGCATGTCGGAGAAGCCGGCGCCGCTGTACTGCGCGGACATGCCGTCGTAGATGCCCGCCTTGTTGATGACCGCGTGCAGTTGCGTCTGCATGCCGGGCATCGCGTAGATCATGCCAGCCAAGGCCGGCACGTAGAACGTGTTCATGACCGACGTCGACGTGAAGTGGAAGTGGATCGGACGATCCACCGGCGCCGCCAGTTCGTTGACCAGTGCCACGCCCTGCTCGGGATAGATGAACAGCCACTTCCAGTCCATCGCGACCGCGTAGACCTGCAGCGGCTTCACGTCGGCGGCGAGCGGCTTGTCTTCGGAGATGCGATCCAGCGGGCGGAACGGGTCCAGCTTGTGCGTGCTGATCCAGGTGATCGCGCCCAGCGCGATGATGATCAGCAGCGGTGCGCCCCAGATGACCAGCTCCAAGCGCGTGGAGTGATCCCAGTCGGGCGCGTAAGTGGCTTCCGTGTTGGACTGCCGGTATCGGTACGCGAAGAACAGCGTCAGCGCGATCACCGGAACGATGATCAGCAACATCAGCAACGTCGACGTGACGATGAGGTTGGCCTGCTGCTGGGCGATGTCGCCATGCGGCTTCATCACGATCCCGTTGCAGCCACACAAAGCGACGCTGGCTGACACAGCCAGGACGCGAGAGAGGAGAGACTTGTTGAGGTACATCCGGTCTAACGCGCGAGGGTTAACGATCTTGCACGTGGGGCTGGAATGTAAGTTGATTGAGCCAAATCAACGAGTGGACATTTTGTCCCAGGCAACGACGGAGACAAGACCATCATGACCTCCAGCAGTACGCTCAAGACACCTCAGTCCGGCCCTCTGAACAGCCAAACCGACGAGGAACTGGCTCCCGGCGACATCGCCGTGGGCGTGATCATCGGCCGTGCGTCGGAATATTTCGACTTTTTTGTTTTCGGCATCGCGTCGGTGCTCGTCTTCCCGCACGTGTTCTTCCCGTTCGCGGAAGACCGCTTGACCGGCACGATCTATGCTTTCCTCGTGTTTGCGCTGGCCTTCGTCGTGCGCCCGGTCGGCACGCTGATCGGCATGGAGATCCAGCGCCGCTTCGGTCGCTCGGCCAAGCTGACGAGTGCGTTGTTCCTGCTGGGTTGCTCCACCGTTGGCATGGGCTTGCTGCCCACCTACGGGGAAGCCGGCCAGACGGCCATCGTGCTGCTCGCGCTGTGCCGCATCGGCCAGGGCCTGGCGCTCGGTGGCTCCTGGGACGGCCTGCCCTCGCTGCTGGCCTTGAACGCCCCGCCTGACCGGCGCGGCTGGTACGCCATGCTGGGCCAACTGGGCGCGCCCCTTGGGTTTTTCGTCGCGTCCAGCGTGTTCCTGTACGTGATGGGCAGCCTGGACCCGCGTGACTTCCTGACCTGGGGCTGGCGCTTCCCGTTCTTCACCGCCTTCGCGATCAACGTGGTGGCGCTGTTCGCCCGGCTGCGCCTGGTCGTCACGCACGAATACGAGAAGCGCATGGAAGAGCACGAGCTCGATCCCGCCCACCTCGGTGAGCTGCTGCCTGCGCAAGGCCACCACATCGTCATCGGCGCCTTCGCGGCGCTGGCCAGCTACGCCCTCTTCCACCTCGTGAGCGTCTTTCCGCTGTCGTGGATTGCGCTGTTCTCCGCGCAGAGCGTTGGTGATTTCATGAAGATGGAGTTGCTGGGCGCCGCCTTCGCCGCCGCGGCGATGCCAATGTCCGGCCTGATCGCCGACAAGATCGGCCGTCGCAGCTTCCTGGGCACGCTGGCCATCGCGATCGGCGTGTTCGCCCTGTTCGCCCCGTTGATGCTGGGCGGCGGCAAGCCCGGGCAGGCGGCCTTCATCCTGATCGGCTTCGTGCTGCTGGGCCTGTCCTACGGCCAGTCGGCCGGCTCGGTCACGTCCAACTTCCTACCGCACTTCCGCTACACCGGTGCGGCGCTTACGGCGGACATGGCCTGGCTGCTCGGCGCGGCGTTCGCGCCGGTGGTGGCGCTGTACCTGTCGTCCCGCTTCGGGCTGGTGTCGCTCAGCGTCTACCTGCTGTCGGGCGTGGTGTGCACGCTGGTTGCGCTGCGCGTGAACAAGCGGCTGCGCACCGCCGCCGTCGTGCAAGACTGATCGCCTAGCCGAATTCGATCGGAGGCCGCAAGGCCCGCAGCCTTGGTTGTGGGCGGCAACGCAACGGCTCGGACACACCGGCGCCGTTCGGGCCGCGGCCCTCTGTCCCGCTCGACAACGCCAGGTTTAGGATGGCTTCGCGGCACGACGAGACCGGTCAGGGCCTCTCGCCCCCAAGCCGGCCGTCCCACGATGCCGCCATTGGAAGGGGGCATGGTCATGAAGTCTTCAGCACCCACATTGCTGCTGGTGGACGACGACGCGACGTCGCTGCGCGTGCTCAGTCGCATGCTGTCGGCCTACCCGGATCAACGGCTGGCGACATCGGGCGAGCAGGCCCTGCAACTGGCCCGAAGCTGCCACCCCGACCTGATGCTCATCGACATGCAGATGCCAGGCATGTCGGGCGTGCAGTTGTGCGCCCAGTTGAAGGGCGACCCGCAGCTGGCCCGGGTGCCGGTGCTGTTCGTGACCAGTGACGACACCGAAGAGACCCGGCTTGAGGCCTTGCAGCTCGGCGCGGCGGGCTACCTGACCAAGCCCGTGCAGGCCGAGCAGCTGCAAGCCCGCGTGGCGGCGATGCTGCGCGATTCAGCGTTGCTGGAGCAGGCCAAGACCGCCGTGGCTGCCAGCGGTGAAGACGCCCTGCCGCCGCACAGCGGCCCCTCGCGCCTGCTCGTCGTCGACGATGACGTCGGCGCGCTGGAGCTGCTGCGCCACACGCTGCGTGGCATCGGCGAGGTGCGTGCGGTGCAGAACGGCGAGACGGCGCTGAGCATCCTCGACGCCTGGCAGCCCGATCTGGTGCTGGTGGACGCGCGCATGCAGGGCATGGACGGCTTCGAGCTGTGCCGGCGTGTGCGGGCCGACCACCGGCTTCGCCACGTGCCCGTCATCTTCGTCACGCGGCTCGCGGACGTGCATTACGAGGCGCAGGCCCTGGAGGTCGGCGCGGCAGAGTTCATCACCAAGCCTTACTCGCCCGCCATCCTCAAGGCGCGCGTGCGCAACCTGCTGGAGCTCAAGCACCGCACGGACCTGGAGCTGGCCGCCGCAGCGTCCCAGGGGCAGCGGCTGACGGCGGACCGTCTGCGGGCCGTCATCGACGGCGCCTCCGACGCGATCATCACGGTGAATGCATCAGGCCATGTCGCGCTGATGAATGCCGCAGCCGGCCGACTGCTCGGCATCGACCACCGCACGGCGCCCGGCCTGGCCGCCGCCGAGCTGCTGGGCAATAGGCTGCCCGACGTGGACCTGGCGGCACCCAGCATGGCACGCCGGGCCGAGCTGGTGCGCCCCGGCCAGGACCCGCTGCCGACCGAGGTATCGGTCTCGATGGTGGGCGACGACGCCTTGCGCCTGACAACCTTGATGATCCGCGACCTGAGCGACCGCGAGCGGCTGGCCGCGGAGTCGCAGGCCCGCGCCGCTGCGGAAGCGGCGAACCGCACCAAGGCCTTGATGATGTCCTACGTGGCGCACGAGATCGGCAATCCGCTGAACTGCATCCTCGGCTTTGCGCAGTTGCTGGCCCATGACACGGTCAACCTGCTGACGCCCGTGCAGGCGCACCGCTTGAAGATGATCGAGGCCGGCTGCATGCAGCTGAGTTCGCTGATGCAGGACCTGCGCGATCTCGGTCACTTCGAGCTGGGCAGGCTCTCGGTGAACAGCGAGCCCACGGATGCCGTCGCAACGACGCTCTCGGCACTGCAGACCACGTCGGCACTGGCCCAGCAGGCCGAGGTCGTGCTGGGCCACACCGTGGAGGATGGCGCCCACACGCTGACGCTGGCCGACGAGAACCGGCTGCGGCAGTGCCTCATCAACCTCATCAGCAACGCGGTCAAGTACAACAAGCCCGACGGCCATGTGGATATCGCGCTGCGCAACCGCGGCGGCATGCTGGAAATCGCCGTGGCCGACACCGGCATGGGCATGAACGAGGAGCAGATTGCGCAGCTGTACGAGCCCTTCAACCGGCTCGGCCGCCAGGGCTCGGGCATCGTCGGCTCGGGCCTGGGGCTGTATGTCACGCGGCAGCTGATCGAGGCGATGGGGGGCCAGTTGGCCGTCACGAGCGAGGTGGGCGTGGGCAGCTGCTTCACGGTTCAGCTGCGCCTTGCCGCAGATGCGGCCGCCCCGGCGGGTGACCTGCTCGACGTCGATGTTGCCGCCCAAGGTCGCGCCGCGTGATCGCCGGGTCGCGTCAAGGCTAGCGGAGCGACCGTGCCTCGGAGACAGCGAGCCTGGCGGGTCGGCGGCGGGACCTACGCGGCGGCGGCACTGCTGTTGGGGGCGCTGCTCACCTGGGTGGCCGCGACACTGCAGACGCAGGCGAATGCACGTGAGCGGGACCGACAGCTGGACGCCTTGTCGCACGAGGCCGTGGCCCAGGTCAGCGCCCGCATGCGCCGATACGAATACGGTTTGCGCGGCGCGCGTGGCGCCATCATCGCGGCCGGCGCCGACCGCATCACGCGCGAGGACTTCTGGCACTACTCGCAGACGCGACAGATCGAATCGGAATTCCCCGGCGCGCGTGGTTTCGGCTTCATCCGGCGGGTGACCGAGGCGCAGGAGCCCGCCTTCGTCGCCGCGGCACGCCGCGACGGCGCGCCCGACTTCCGAATCCGCCAGTTTTCTGCCCATGCGGGTGATCGCTACGTCATCCAGTACATCGAGCCGCAAGCGCTCAATGAACAAGCCGTCGGGCTGGACATCGCATCGGAAGCCGCACGCCGCGAGGCCGCCGACCGCGCCGTGCGCGACGGGCGCGCCGTGCTGACGCGGCCGATCACGCTCGCGCAGGTCACCGGCAAGGTCAGCCAGTCCTTCCTGCTGCTGCTGCCCATCTATCGGACGGTCGCCATGCCCTCGACGGCCGCTGCGCGCGAGGCGGAATCGCTGGGCTGGTCCTACGCGCCGCTCACGACGAGCGAGGTGCTCGCGGATCTCGACCTGCAGCGCCAGCGCTACGACCTGACGCTCACCGACGTGACCGATGGCATCACCGACGCCGCGCCGTTCTACACCACGGCGGGGCCGGCCGGCGCCAAGCCTGCCGCCGAATGGGCCCGGCAGGCGCCGGTCGATGTGTTCGGGCGCACCTGGCTCGCACAAGTGCAGGCGCGCCCGTCGTTCATCCAGGCGCTGCAGTTGCGCCCGCCCGCCGAGCTGATGCTGGAAGGTGGCGCAGCGACGGCGCTCTTCACGATGCTGGCCTGGTTCTACGGTCAGGCGCGCGCCAAGCGCCGCGCCGAGCTGTTCGAACATGAGCGGCGTGCCGCGATGGTGGAGACGGCCGCCGACGCTTTCATCGCGGTCTCGCTGGATGGTCGCATCACGTCGTGGAATGCCGCAGCCGAGCAGATGTTCGGCTATCGACGCGACGAAGCGCTGGGCCAGACGCTGCAGCAGCTGCTGATGGCCCCCAACGACCCGGACGACACGGAGCAGACGCTGGAGCAGATCCGCCAGGGCGCGCCCGTGCTGACCTACGACACCACCCGTCGCACGCGCGACGGCCACGCGCTGGACGTGGCCATTTCCGTCGCGCCGATGCGCGACGAGAACGGCAGCGTGGTCGGCATGGTCAAGACCATGCGCGACATCAGTGCGGCCAAGCAGGCCGAGCGCGGCCTGCAGCGGCTCACGGCAGAGCTCGAAGCCAAGGTCATCGAGCGCACCGCCGGCCTCGAGGCCGCACGAAGAGACCTGCGCAACATCCTCGACGCGCTGCCGTCCGTGGTGGGCTACTGGGACCAGAACCTCCACAACCGCTTCGCCAACCACGCCTACGAGACGTGGTTCGGCCAACGCGCCCGGCGGCTGGCGGACAAGACGCTGGGGGATCTGCTTGGCCCGGCGCTGTATGCCCAGTGCCGCCCCCACATCGACGCCGCGCTGCGCGGCGAGCCCCAGTCCTTCGAGCTGAGCCTGCCGCGGCCGGACGGCCTGGGCCCGCGACAGGCGCTCGCGCACTACCTGCCGGACATCGTCGATGGCCGCGTGCACGGCTTCTACGAGCTGATGCACGACGTGACCGAGCTGAAGGAGAGCCAGCAGCAGGCGGCCGCTGCGCTGCGCGACAACGCCTTCCTGCTCGACACCATCCGTCATCACGCCATCATGTCGGTGACCGACCGCGACGGCGTCATCACCGACGCCAACGACGCCTTCTGCGCGATGGCCGGCTACGCCCGCGAGGAACTCATCGGCCAGACACACCGCCTCGTCAACTCGGGCACGCAAGGCAGCGAGTTCTGGCCCGACGTGTGGCGCACCATTTCCGCGGGCGTCGCATGGCGTGGCGAGGTCTGCAACCGCGCCAGGGATGGCTCGCTGCATTGGCTGGACAGCGTGATCGCGCCGTTCGTCGGCTCCGATGGGCAGGTCGACCGGTACATCTCGATCCGCTTCGACATCACCGCCCGCAAGCAGGCGGTGGCGGAACTGCAGGCCACGCACGAGCGCCTGTCGCTGGCCACCGACGCCGCCCACATGGGCGTGTGGGAGCTGGCGCCGGACAGCGGCGCGCTCACCTGGGACGCCCACATGCACCAGCTCTACGGCCAAGACCCGGCCACCGCCGCGCCCAGCCTCGACGACTGGCTGGCGCGTGTCCACCCGGCGGATGTTCAGCAACTGCGCGAGCTGCTGGCGCACTGCGCGGCCAATGGCGACAGCGTCGAGGCGGACTTCCGCATCATCCGCGCCGACGGCACCACCCGCCACATCCGGGCCGCCGCCAAGGCCGATCGCCACGCCTCGGGCGCGGCACTGCGCGTCATCGGCGTGAACTGGGACGTCACCGAGCGCAAGCGCGCGGAGATGGTGCTGGCCGAGACCACATCGCTGCTGCGCACGGTGCTGGCCTCGGCGACCGACATCTCCATCATCGCCACCGACCCCGGCTTCACGATCCGCGTGTTCAACCAAGGGGCCGAGAACCTGCTCGGCTACCGCAGCGCCGACGTCGTGGGCCAGGCCTCGCCGGCCTTGATCCACCTGCCCGACGAGATCCGCGAGCGTGCCCGCGAGCTGAGCGCCACGCTGGGGCGCGTCGTGCGCGGTGGCGACTACTTCCGCGAGCCCGCCACGCACGGCCAGCCGCATGAATGGCATTACCGCCGCAAGGATGGCAGCACCGTCGCCGTGTCGCTGACCGTGACGGCGATGCGCGACGAAGTCCGCGGCCTGCTGGGCTACCTGGGCGTGGCGCGCGACATCAGCGCGCAGAAGCGCCACGAGGAGGCACTGGTCGATGCCAAGGCCGCCGCCGAGCAGGCCAACCTGGCCAAGAGCCAGTTCCTGGCCAACATGAGTCACGAGATCCGCACCCCGATGAACGCCGTCATCGGGCTGAGCTATCTGCTGGAGCAGACCCGGCTTGACGCCTACCAGAGCGAGCTGCTGACCAAGATCGCCCACGCCAGCAAAGGCCTGCTGGGCGTCATCAACGACGTGCTGGACCTCTCCAAGATCGAGGCCGGCGAGCTGGGCATCTCGCTGCAGCCCTTCTCGCCCGGTGACCTGCTCGTCTACTTGACCGACGTGCTGCGTGTGCAGGCCAGCACCAAGGGCGTGTCGCTCGAGCTCGCGGTGGCCTGCGCGCTGCCGGAGATGGTCGTTGGCGACTCGCTGCGCGTGAACCAGGTCCTCACCAACCTGCTGGGCAATGCCGTCAAGTTCACGAATGCTGGCAGCGTGCGGCTGGTGGTGGACCATGCCGCCGCGGCCACGGCAGACATCCGCCTGCGCTTCGAGGTCCACGACACGGGCATCGGCATCGCGCCCGAGGCCTTGCAGCACCTGTTCCAACCCTTCGCCCAGGCAGACGGCTCCATCACGCGCCGCTTCGGCGGCACGGGCCTCGGGCTGTCCATCGTCAAGCAGCTGACCGAGTTGATGGGCGGCACGCTGGGTGTGGAGAGCGTGCCTGGCATCGGCAGCACCTTCTGGGTGGAACTGCCCTTCACCTTGGCCGACGCGGCCACGCTGCAGAAGACGGCCGCCGCGGCGCCGCCCAGCGACCCGCAGGCCCTGGCGGGCATGCGCATCCTCGTCGTGGACGACAGCGAGATCAATCTGGAAGTCGCCAAGCGCATCCTGGAGGGCGTGGGCGCCCGTGTGGCGCTGGCCGCCGACGGCAAGGAAGCCGTCGAGCGCCTGCGTCTGGACCCGGACGGCTGCGACCTCGTGCTGATGGACATCCACATGCCCGTCATGGACGGCATGACCGCCACGCGGCTGATCCGCCAGCAGCTTGGCCTGCGCCGCCTGCCCATCGTCGCGCTGACGGCCGGCGCCTTGGCCAGCCAGCGCACCGAGGCCCGCCACGCCGGCATGAACGACTTCATCACCAAGCCCTTCGCGCCGGCCGATGTCATCGACTGCATCGCCCGGCTCGTGGGCCGGCCCGCCACCCTGCGAGGCGGCGGCACCGGCCGGCCGCCGCCGGCTGGCTGGCCCGACATCGACGGCATCGACGCCGCCGCAGTCGCCGAGCGCGTCGACGGCGACCTGGACCTGTTCCGAACGCTGTTGCGGCACTTGCTGGCCGAGTTCGAGTCCCTGCCTGCGCCGCCAGCGGACGCCGCAGGCGAGCTCGGCGCACTGGCGCGCCGCCTGCACAAGCTGCGCGGCAGCGCCGGCAACACCGGCGCCACCCGCGTGCAGGCCAGCGCCACACGCGCCGAGCAAGCCTGTCTGCGCGGCGAGCTGACCATGGCGACGCAGGAAATTGCGGCCGTGAACCAGGACCTGCAGGCCTTGCGACAGGCCGCCTCGGCCTGGCTGCATGACGAACCACCGCCCGCGCCCGTGGCAGCACAGCCATGGGACGAGGCCCGACTGGCCGAGTTGATGGCGCTGCTGGGCCAGCAGCACATCGGCGCCATCGACTGCTTCGAAGCCATCGCCCCAGCCCTGCACGAGCGGCTCGGTGGTGATCGCTTCGACCGGCTGCGCGAACACATCGATCAACTGCAGTTCGCGCAGGCCGCCATGCTGCTGCAACACCTCACCTGATGCGAGACGCCGCTGCCGTGCGGCAGCGCTTTAATTTCCAGAGCTGGACATCTTTATAGACTTGGCCGGAACGGAACTGAAAGGCGCACCGTGTCGCTGACGCTGCATTACCACCCGCTGTCCTCCCATTGCTGGAAGCTGCTGATCGCGCTGGACGAGCTCGGCCTGCCCTTCGAGCCCCGGATCGTGAATCTGGGCCACCCGGCCGAACGAGCAGCCTATGCCGCGCTATGGCCAACCGCCAAGATCCCGCTGCTGGTGGACGGCGACCGCGTCATCCCCGAGACGACCATCCAGCTCGAATACCTCGACCACCACCACGGCGGCGCCGCTCGCCTGCTGCCCGACGGGTTCGATGCACAGCAGCAGGTGCGGCTATGGGAGCGCTTGTTCGACGCCTACGTCATGCACCCCATGCAGCGCTACATCGCGCAGCAGCTGCGCCCCGAGGCCCAGCGCGACGCGATCGAGCAGGCGGAGGTCGGCCGCACGCTGGCCATGGCTTACGACATGATCGAGCAGCGCCGCGGCCCCCACACCTGGGCGGCGGCAGACAGCTTCAGCATGGCCGACTGCACGGCCGCCCCGGCGCTGTTCTACGCCACCACCATCCTGCCGCTGACCGACCGCCACCGCGGGCTGCAGGCCTACGTCGACCGCCTGCTGGCGCGGCCGTCCGTGGCCCGAACGCTCGAACAGGCCCGTCCCTTCTTCCGCTACTACCCGCTGCACCATGCCCTCCCCGCCCGCTTCCGCGACGGCTGACGGCAAGGGACGCCAAGGCAGCATCCGCGTCGCGGATCACCGTGGCGTTCGCGGACGCGCCGCGTGGATCGGGACCCAAGAAGGCCCCGATCGGCGGCTGCTCGAAGTGAACGCCGCTTAACCGCTTAACCGAGCGCCTTGCGCGCGTTCTGGAACATGCGCAGCCACGGGCTGTGCTCGCTCTTGTCGCCCGAGGTCCAGCTCATCAGCACGTTGCGGAACACGCGCTCCGGATGCGGCATCAGTGCGGTGAAGCGGCCATCGGCCGTCGTCACCGACGTCAGGCCGCCCGGGCTGCCGTTGGGGTTGAACGGGTAGGCCTCGGTGGCTGCACCGTGGTTGTCCACGAAGCGCATGGCGGCGATGGCCTTGGATGCATCCCCCTGGCGCGCGAAATTCGCGAAGCCCTCGCCGTGCGCGACGGCGATGGGCAGGCGGCTACCGGCCATGCCCTGGAAGAACACGCTGGGCGACGCCAGCACTTCCACCATCGACAGGCGGGCCTCGAACTGCTCGCTCTGGTTGCGCGTGAAGCGCGGCCAGGCGTCGGCACCCGGGATGATGGGCGCGAGCGCGGCCAGCATCTGGCAGCCGTTGCAAACGCCCAGCGCCAGCGTGTCCGGGCGCGCGAAGAAGGCGCGGAACTGCTCGGCCAGCACCGGGTTGAACATGATGGAGCGCGCCCAGCCCTCGCCGGCACCCAGCGTATCGCCGTAGCTGAAGCCGCCGCAGGCGACGAAGGCCGCAAAGCCGTCCAGCTTGACCGCGCCGCTTTGCAGGTCGCTCATGTGCACGTCGAAGCTGTCGAAGCCGCCCAGCGACATCGCATAGGCCATCTCGACATGCGAGTTGACGCCCTGCTCGCGCAGGATGGCGACCTTGGGCCTGGCGCCCGTGCTGACGAACGGCGCTTGCGGCGTGAACGTCAGGTGCACGTGCATGCCGGGGTCGTCGGCCCGGCCGGCAGCGGCGTGTTCGGCGGCAGCGCAGGCCGGGTTGTCACGCAGCTGGGCGATGCGGGAGCTCACCTCGTCCCAGGTCTGCTGCAGCGTCGTGAGATCGGCGCCGAGGACCTTCTTCGCATCGCGCCAGACTTCCATCTGCCGCGTCGCGTTGGGCTTGGCGACGACATGCGAATGCTTGGACAGGCCGTGCGCGCGCAGCACCTGCATGACGGCGTCACGGTCGGCCGCGCGCACCTGGATCAGCGCGCCCAGCTCTTCGTTGAACAGCGCCCGCAGCGTCAGCTCGTCGCGGCGGCCGCTGACCTGGGCGGCCCAGTTCTTGGAGTCACCCATGTCGGCACGGCTGTCGCTGATGCCGTCGCCCTCGGTGACGAGCATGTCGATGTTCAGGCTCAGGCCGGTCTGGCCCGCAAACGCCATCTCGCAAGCCGCCGCCCACAGGCCGCCGTCGGAGCGGTCGTGGTAGGCCAGCAGCTTGCCCGCGGCGCGCAGCTCGTTGATGGCGTTGACCATGGCCACCAACTGCTGCGGGTCGTCCAGGTCCGGCACGTCGGCGCCGAACTGGTTCAGCGTCTGCGCGAGGATGGAGCCGGCCATGCGGTGCTTGCCCTGGCCCAGGTCGATCAGGATGGCGCAGGAGTCCTCGCCCTGCCCAAGCGTCTGCCATTGGGGCGTCAGCGTGCCGCGCACGTCGGCGATGCTGGCGAAGGCCGAGACGATCAGCGACACGGGGGCGGTGACCTGGTTGGCGTCCCACTTGGTGCGCATCGACAGCGAATCCTTGCCCACCGGGATGGAGATGCCCAGCGCCGGGCACAGCTCCATGCCAACCGCCTTCACGGTGTCGAACAGCGCGGCGTCCTCGCCGGGCTCGCCGCAGGCGGCCATCCAGTTGGCGCTGAGCTTCACGCGGGCGAGCTCGATGGGCGCGGCCAGCAGGTTGGTGATGGCCTCGGCCACCGCCATGCGGCCCGAGGCCGGCGCGTCGACGGCCGCCAGCGGCGTGCGCTCGCCCATGCTCATGGCCTCGCCGGCAAAGCCCTTGAAGTCGGCCAGCGTGACGGCGCAGTCCGCCACCGGCACCTGCCACGGGCCCACCATCTGGTCACGGTGATTCAGGCCGCCCACGGTGCGGTCGCCGATGGTGACGAGAAAGCGCTTGCTGGCCACGGTCGGGTGGCGAAGCACGTCGAAGGCGGCCTTGTCCAGCGCCACCCCGTTCAGGTCCAGCGTGCCGCCGCTGCGCGCCACGCGCCTGACGTCGCGGGTCATCTTGGGCGGCTTGCCGAGCAGCACGTCCATCGGCATGTCGATGGGATGGTCGTCGCCGGACTGTTCGTCGACCAGCTTCAGGTCGCGCTCTTCGGTCACGACGCCCACGACCGCGAATGGGCAGCGCTCGCGCTCGCACATCGCGGCAAAGCGATCCAGGCTGTCCGGCGCGATGGCCAGCACATAGCGCTCCTGGCTCTCGTTGCACCAGATTTCCTTCGGCGCCAGGCCCGACTCTTCCAGCGGCACCTTGCGCAGATCAAAACGCGCGCCACGGCCGGCGTCGTTCACCAGCTCGGGGAAGGCGTTGGAGATGCCGCCCGCGCCCACGTCGTGGATGGCCAGCACCGGGTTCTCGGCGCCGAGGCCCCAGCAGTGGTTGATGACCTCCTGCGCCCGGCGTTCGATCTCCGGGTTGCCGCGCTGCACGGAGTCAAAGTCCAGGTCGGCCGTGTTCGTGCCGGCCGCCATCGACGACGCGGCGCTGCCGCCCATGCCGATGCGCATGCCCGGGCCACCGAGCTGGATCAACAGCGAGCCGGCGGGGAATTCGATCTTCTTCGTCAGGTCCGCGCGGATGGCTCCCAGGCCACCGGCGATCATGATGGGCTTGTGATAGCCACGGCGCACGCCGTCCACGGTCTGCTCGTAGACGCGGAAGTAGCCGCCGAGGTTGGGCCGGCCGAACTCGTTGTTGAACGCAGCGCCACCCAGCGGCCCGTCCACCATGATCTGCAGCGCCGACGCGATGTGCGCGGGCTTGCCGACGGGGTTCTGCTCCCAGGGCTCGGCCAGGCCGGGCAGGTGCAGGTTGGACACCGAGAAGCCCGTCAGGCCCGCCTTGGGCTTGGCGCCGCGGCCGGTGGCGCCTTCGTCGCGGATCTCGCCGCCCGCACCGGTGGACGCGCCCGGATGAGGCGAGATGGCCGTCGGGTGGTTGTGCGTCTCCACCTTCATCAGCACCTGGGCCTGCTCGGCCCGCGCGACATAGGGCGCGCCCGCCTGCGGCGCCGGCATCCAGCGCTCGATGGCATGGCCTTCCATGACGGCCGCGTTGTCCGAGTAGGCAATGACCGTGTGCTGGGGGCTCAGCTTCTCGGTGTTGCGGATCATGCCGAACAGCGACAGCGGCTGCGCTTCGCCATCGACGACGAAGCTCGCGTTGAAGATCTTGTGGCGGCAGTGCTCGCTGTTGGCCTGCGCGAACATCATCAGCTCCACGTCGCTGGGGTTGCGGCCCAGCTTCTTGAAGTTGGTCTCCAGGTAGTCGATCTCGTCGGCCGACAGCGCCAGGCCGAACTCGACGTTGGCCTTCTCCAGCGCGGCGCGGCCGGCGCCCAACACGTCCACATGGGCCAGCGGTTCGGCCGTGCGTTCGTCGAACAGGTGAGCGGTGTCCTCGCGCTTGAAGCACGCCGACTCGGTCATGCGGTCGTGCAGCAGCGCAGCGCAGGCGGCCAGCTCGTCCTGGTGCAGCGGCTTGGCACCGCCCAAAGCGCCCAGCAGGCCCGACTTGGTGGCGATGCGGTATTCAACGACACGCTCCACCCGCTTGAGCGTGAAACCGCAGTTGCGGGCGATGTCAGTGGCCTTGGACGCCCAGGGGCTGACCGTGCCAAAGCGCGGCGTGACGACGATGAGCTCACCTTCTGCGCCGGCCACCGCGGGCTCGCCGTAGGTCAGCAGCGCGGCGAAGCGCTCACGCGTGCCGGCGTCCAGCGCGGCGTCGGTCCAGACCCAGTGCACGGCACGGGCGCTGATGCCGGTGATACGGGCACTGACCTCTTTCAGCCGGGCAAGCAAGGCCTGGGCACGGAAGTCGGAAAGGGCGTTGCCGCCCTCGAAATGGGTCAGATGCGGAGTCAGGGCCATGGAATCCGGGGAGGCTGGGCGCGGCGCGGGGCCGCGGTTCTCTGGAGGCACCACCCCGGGGCGAAGGGGCGGCGTGCGGGCGCCCGGGATTCTACTGAGGCCCTGCGCGTGGGGCACCGACCGAGATGCGACCGATCGAGGCGCGGGCCGTTCGCCCCGGACACCCAAGCGCCGATCGGCGCAACGCCTCGGACGCCCGATCCGCGCTCCGGCGACATCAGGCGTCCGACTGCTCCAGCGCGAGCGACGCGCCGGAGAGCGCCGCCAAGGTGTCGGTGATCAAGGCCGTCCGAATGCCGGCGAGGAAAGGCTGGAAGCGCCCCTTGGCCTCGAAGCGCTCCCGGAACGCGGACTGGAAGAAGCGCTCCCCCAGCCGCGGCACGATGCCGCCGCCGATGAACACGCCGCCGCGCGATCCCAGCGTGAGCGCCACATTGCCGGCAAAACCGCCGAGCATGGCGCAGAAGACGTCCAGCGTGCGCGAGCACACCGCCGACTCGCCCGACAGCCCCCGCGCCACGATCTGCTCCGTCGTCAGCGCTGCGGCGTCGGCGCCCTGCCCCAGCACGCCGGCCACCGCACGGCACAACACCGGCAGGCCGATGCCCGACAGGAAGCGCTCGGCCGACACGTGAGGGAACTCGCGGCGCGCCTGGCTCAGCACATCGCTCTCGAAGTCATCCGCCGGGGCCAGCGTCATGTGGCCGCCCTCACCCGGCAGCGCCAGCCAGCGCCCGGGCGCACGCGCCACACCGCCGACGCCAAGCCCGGTGCCGGGGCCGATGACCGCCAACACCGTGCCGGTCGGCGCGTCCGCGGCTGGCTCCGGCGCCTCACCCCAGGGCCGCAGCTGCTGCGCGGTCAGGCGCGGCAGTGACAAGGCCTGGGCCTCGAAGTCATTCAGGCAAAGCAAGGTCTTCAAGCCCAGGTCGGCCTGTGTGGCCGCGCGCGAGAAGCCCCAGGCACCGTTGGTGAGCTCGATGTGGTCGCCGTCCAGCGCGGTCGCCAGCGCGAAGGCCGCACTCTGGGGCTGGGCCTGGCCCGGCGGCTGGCCGGCCAGGTAGGCGCGGACGGCCGCCGCAGGCCCGGCATGCGCCGCGACAGACAGCACGCGCACGTCTTCCACGGCCGCGCCGGGGCCCGGCACCGTGCCGAAGCGCGCGTTGGTGCCGCCAACGTCGGCCACGAGCCAGGGGTAAGGCGCGCTCATGGCCGGCCTCCGACAGGATGCAGGCGACACGGGACGGCGAGGCTCAGGACGGGTGGGATCACAGCGGGCTTTGGGGGGTGGAATTCTGGCGGGCCGAACGGTAGCAAAACTACATGATTCCGACAATATGGCGCCTCCCAGCCCCGCCAGGCCGACGTTAATTTCAACACCGGCGGGCGGCGCTGCCCATGACAATGCGGGACAAGCGTCGCCGGCGGCTGTAGTGAAGCTACAGCCGCATACCCCCCCCAACCCTCTGCGCCAACCCACTGCATCAACCGGCGGCCCCGACCGCTGCCCACCAGCCCGGGCACCGCGCCCCAACGCCCATGCACCGCTTCGACAGCCCCCGCCTGCTTGCCGACATCGGCGGCACCTATGCCCGCTTTGCGCTGGAAATCGCGCCGGGCGAGTTCACGCAGATGGCGTCGCTGCCCTGCGCCGAACACGTGGACTTCCATGCCGCGGTGCTCGCCTATCTCGCCCGGCTGCATTGGCCGGATGGCGCGCCGCAGCCGATCGCGCACGCGGCCATCGCCACCGCCAACCCGGTGGAGGGCGACCGGGTCCGCATGACCAACTCCCAGTGGCAGTTCTCCATCGACGAGATGCGCCAGCGGCTAGGGCTGGACACGCTGGTCGTCGTCAACGACTTCACGGCGCTCGCCATGGCGCTGCCGCGCCTGGCCGAGCCCGATGTCCGACAGGTTGGCGGTGGCCAGGCTCGACGACCCAGCGTCATCGGCCTGCTGGGTGCTGGCACGGGCCTGGGCGTGTCGGGGCTGATCCCGGCCGGCGAAGGCTGGATCGCCCTGGGCACCGAGGGCGGCCACGTCAACTTCGGGCCGCGCGACGCGCGCGAGATGGACATCCTCAGGTTCGCCTGGAAGACGCTCGACCACGTGTCCTGCGAGCGGCTGATTTCCGGCCCCGGCCTGGAGCTCATCCACCGCGCGCTGGCCGAGCGCAACGGCGTGAACGCCGAGGCGTTGCCGGCACCCGCCATCACGCAACGCGCGCTCGAGGCGGGTGACGCCCTCTGCCTGGAGACGCTGGACGTGTTCTGCGGCCTGCTGGGCTCGGCCGCCGCCAACCTGGCGGTGACGCTGGGCTCGCTGGGCGGCATCTACATCGGCGGCAGCATCGTGCCGAGGCTGGGCGCCTACTTCGACCGCAGCCCGTTCCGCGAACGCTTCGAGGACAAGGGGCGCTTCCGGGCGTACGTGTCCGCGATCCCGACCTTCGTCATCACGGCCGAGCACGCCACGTTCAAGGGCGCGTCGGCCATCCTCGAGAACCAGTTGCGCAACCTCCAGGCGTCGCCCGGCTCGGCCATCCTGGGCCAGGTTCGCCGCGCGCGCAGCGAGCTGTCGCCGGCCGAATTGCGCGTGGCCGACCTGGTGCTGGCGCAACCCCGCTCGGTGCTGAGCGACCCCATCGCCGAGATCGCCCGCGCCGCCGGCGTCAGCCAGCCCACGGTCATCCGCTTCTGCCGGTCGCTGGGCTGCGAAGGCCTGTCGGACTTCAAGCTGCGCCTGGCCTCGGGCCTGACAGGCACCGTGCCCGTCACGCACACGCAGGTCAACACCAACGACTCCATGCTGGAGCTGGGCGCCAAGGTGCTGGGCAACACGGCCAGCGCCATCCTGCAGGTGCGCAGCCACCTGAACCGCGACACCATCGACCGAGCCATCGAGACGCTGCTCGCCGCCAGCCGCATCGAGTTCTTCGCGCTGGGGCATTACGGCGTCGTGGCTCAGGACGCGCAGTTCAAGTTCCTGCGCCTGGGCATGCCCTGTGGCGCCTACACCGACCCGCGGCTGCAGCTGCTGGCGGCCGACGTGTTGCGCGAGGGTGACGTCACCGTCGTCATCAGCAGCGGCGGGCGGCTGCCGGAGCTGCTGTCGGTGGTCGACAAGGCCCAGGCGCGCGGCGCCCGCGTCGTGGCCATCACCGCAAGCCAGAGCCCGCTGGCCAAGCGGGCGGATGTGGCCCTCATCGTCGACCACGTCGAGGACATTGCGACGCAGCTGCCCATGGTCAGTCGCATCCTGCATCTGCTGGTCATCGACATCCTGGCCGTCGGCGTGGCGATGCGGCGCAGCCCCGACAGCGTGGCCGCGCTAGCCTCCGGCCCCGAAGCAGATGACGCCGGCACCGCGCGCGGTGGCGTGGCGCCGGGTGTCAGCACGGCTTCTCCGCTGGCACGACTGACGTCGCACAGCCGGTAGACCCGTCAGGCGGTCCGCCACCCAGGCAAGGCCTGGCCCTGGCCGCGGTAGCGCCGTTCACGCAGCTTCACATCGCCCCCACTGCGGCTTCGATTACGCTGACCACCATGCACGCGAATTTCCGTTCACACCGCCGCAGCCTGCTCGCCGCACTGGCCGGCGCCCTCCTCGCCCCGGCCGCGCCAGGCGCGCTGGCCGCCACGCCCGTGCAGGGCTTCAAGGTCATCCACAGCTACCCGCACGACCCCGACGCGTTCACCCAGGGCCTGTTCTTCCTCGACGGCTTTCTGTACGAAGGCACGGGCCTGCACGGCCGCTCCAGCATCCGCAAGGTCGAGCTGGAGACCGGCAAGGTGGTGCAGCAGGTCGACCTGCCGGGCGAGGTGTTCGGCGAAGGCATCACGCTGTGGGGCGATCGCATCATCGGCCTGACCTGGCAGGATGGCATCGCCTTCGTGCTGGACCTGAAGACCTTCAAGCTGTGGCGCAAGTTCAGCTACCCCGGCGAGGGCTGGGGGCTGACGAACAACGGCAAGGAGCTGATCCTCAGTGACGGCACGCCCGAGCTGCGCTTCCTGGACCCGCTGACGTTCAAGGAGTTGCGCCGCGTGAAGGTCACGGCCGACGGCCGGCCCATCGACCAGCTCAACGAACTGGAATGGGTGGACGGCGAGGTGCTGGCCAACATCTGGCAGACCGACCGCATCGCCCGCATCAACCCCAAGACCGGCCACGTGACCGGCTGGATCGACCTGACCGGCCTGCTACCGCAGCGCCGCGGCAGCGATGACGTGCTCAACGGCATCGCCTACGACGCTGCGAAGAAGCGGCTGTTCGTGACCGGCAAGCTGTGGCCGACGCTGTTCGAGATCCAGCTGCAAAAAGCGCGCTGACCGCCGGGATTCCATCCCGGCCTCGAAGACGATCTCCCCATTGCCGCAGCCTCGCGCTGCCCCTGCCCACTGGCGGCGGCCGACCCGCTTGCCGCCGGGCCGGCCAAGTCATCAGAACGCCGCAATCCCCGTCTGCGCGCGGCCCAGGATCAGCGCGTGGATGTCGTGCGTGCCTTCGTAGGTGTTCACCACTTCGAGGTTGACCAGGTGGCGGGCGATGCCGAACTCGTCGGAAATGCCGTTGCCGCCCAGCATGTCGCGTGCCGTGCGGGCGATCTCCAGGCTCTTGCCGCAGCTGTTGCGCTTCATGATGGACGTGATCTCCACGGCCGCCGTGCCTTCGTCCTTCATGCGCCCGAGCCGCAGGCAGCCCTGCAGGCCCAGCGTGATCTCGGTCTGCATGTCGGCCAGCTTCTTCTGCACCAGCTGGTTGGCAGCCAGCGGCTTGCCGAACTGCTTGCGGTCCAGCGTGTACTGGCGGGCGGTGTGCCAGCAGTCCTCGGCGGCGCCCAACGCGCCCCAGGCGATGCCGTAGCGCGCGCTGTTCAGGCAGGTGAACGGGCCCTTCAGGCCGCGCACCTCGGGGAAGGCGTTCTCCTCGGGCACGAAGACCTTGTCCAGCACGATCTCGCCGGTGATGGACGCGCGCAAGCCCACCTTGCCGTGGATGGCCGGCGCGCTCAGGCCCTTGGCGCCCTTTTCCAGCACGAAGCCACGGATCTGGCCGCCATCGTCCTTGGCCCAGACGACGAACACGTCGGCGATCGGGCTGTTGGTGATCCACATCTTGGCGCCCGTCAGCTCATAGCCGCCGGGCACAGCGCGGGCGCGCGTGACCATGGAGCCGGGGTCGGAGCCATGGTCGGGCTCGGTCAGGCCGAAGCAGCCTATCCACTCGCCGCTGGCCAGCTTGGGCAGGTACTTCTGCTTGGTCGCCTCGTTACCGAACTCGTGGATGGGCACCATGACCAGCGACGACTGCACGCTCATCATCGAGCGGTAGCCGGAATCCACACGCTCCACCTCACGGGCGATGAGGCCGTAGGACACGTAGTTCAGCCCCGCGCCGCCGTACTCGGCCGGGATGGTGGGGCCCAACAGGCCCAGTTCGCCCATCTCGCGAAAGATGCCGGCGTCGGTCTGCTCCTTGCGGAAGGCCTCCAGCACGCGCGGGCGCAGGCGGTCACGGCAATAGGCGGCAGCAGCGTCGCGCACCATGCGCTCCTCATCGCTGAGCTGCTCATTCAGCAGCAGGGGGTCGTCCCAGTGAAAGCTAGCCTTGGCGGCCATGGCGATGTCCTCGTGATGCAAGCGCCGAACGGGCGCGCCGAGCGACCAGTATTTCGCGGGCATCAATTCGTGTCCAATTCAAGAATTGACTTCGACGATTCGCAATGCCTATTGAAAACCTGCCGGGCCGGGGGCTGGAGTTCCGCCATCTGCGGTATTTCCTCGCGGTGGCGGATGAACTGCATTTCGGCCGCGCCGCGCAGCGGCTGTCCATGTCGCAGCCGCCGCTGTCCGTCGCCATCCAGCAATTGGAGGCGAACGTCGGGGCCAGGCTCTTCGAGCGGGACAGCAAGGGCGTGCGGCTCACGCCGGCGGGCAGCGCGTTTCGCACCAGCGCGGCGGCGCTGCTGGCACGGGCCGAGGAGGCCTGCGCCCTGGCGCGCGAGGTGCAGGCCGGTGAGGTCGGCCGGCTGCGCCTGGGCTTTGTCGGCTCCACCTTGTTCAACGGGCTGTCTGGCTGGTTGCAGGCATTCCAGGCCAGCCATTCGCGCGTGGAGGTGGTCGTCATTGAGCTGAACTCGCAGGACCAGATCGAGGCCTTGCTGGCTGACGACCTGGATCTGGGCCTGGTGCACACCGACCGGCTACCACCGGCGCTGGATGGCCGGCCGCTGTACAGCGAGCCGTTTCTGGCCTGCCTGCCAGCCGATCACCCGTTGGCGCGCCTGGAGCGCATGCCTCTGGCCGCATTGAGTGATCAGCCGTTCATCCTGTTCTCGCGCAAGGGCTCGCCCGACTACCACGCGCGCATCATCGACATCTGCCGGCAGCACGGGTTCTATCCGCGGCTGCAGCACGAGGGCCGCCACTGGCTGTCGGTGGTGTCGCTGGTGGCGCAAGGCCTGGGTGTCAGCATCGTGCCGGCCGCATTCCAGCGCGCCGGCGTGCAGGGCGCCGTCTTCCGGCCGCTGCAGGAGGCCATCGAACCCTCAGCGGTGTTCGCCGCATGGCGGCGTGACACCGAGGCGGTGTTGCGCGAGCGGTTCCTGGCGGCGGGCAGTCGCGCGGCAATGCCAAAAAACGCCGACATCGAGTGATATATGTCCATCACTCACCATTAATTACAGGCCGGAAAAACGCCGCGTGCTGCAATGCAGGAGCCCCTGGCCATGGCGTGAACTGCGCGGAAGTTCCCGAGCGAGGGATGACGCCAGGGCGATCCGGCTCGCGGGCGCAAACGGATCAGGACGAGAGCTGCCACGACCGCGATTGGCGCCAACGATGACACGCAAGACGGGGACTCCAATGGGACCGAGGATCAGCCACCTGGCGGCCATGTTGTGTTTTGCCGCACTCACGGGCTGCGGCGGCGGCGGCAAGGATGCCGGCGCCACCAACGCCGCGAGCGCCAGCGGGACCGAGAGCGGCGCGCCCCCCGGCAGCACCGCCAAGGTTCACACCGTCGCCACGCCGGAAGAAGCCTCGCGGTTTCTGGCCCAGGCCACCTTCGGCCCGAACGAGGCCAGCATCACGGCGCTGAAGGGCCGCACGATCGAATCGTGGCTTGACGCGGAATTCGCCAAGCCGCAGCGCCTGCACGCCGACACCACCAACGCGCTCTTCGCTGCTGCGGGCAAGCAGGTCGAGAACGACTTCTACGGCAGCTGGTGGACACAGGCCATCACCGGTGACGACCAACTGCGCCAGCGCGTCGCCTTTGCTCTCTCGCAGATCATGGTCGTCTCGTTCGACCTGAACGCGCTGCGTTCACAGGTCGCCGGCATCTCAGGCTATTACGACGTGCTCGGCCGCAATGCCTTCGGCAACTTCCGCACACTGCTGGAAGACGTGACGCTGAACCCGGCCATGGGCACCTGGCTCGCCATGCTGAAGAACCAGAAGGAAAACGACAGCACCGGCCGCACCGCCGACGAGAACTACGCCCGCGAAGTGATGCAGCTCTTCACGATCGGGCTCCACAAGCTCAACGCGGACGGGAGCATCGTCACGAGCAACGGCGACCCCGTCGAGACCTACACCAACGCCGACGTCACCGGCCTGGCCAAGGCGCTGACCGGCTGGAGCTGGGGCGGCCCAGACAAAACAGCCAACCGTTTCTTCGGGCGCAACGGCGTGCTGGCCAGCAATCGCTGGCAGATCCCGATGCAGAGCTACGACGCCTACCACTCCACGGCCACCAAGACCTTCCTGGGCGTGACCACGGCAGGTGACGCCCAGACCGACCTCAAGGTGGCGCTGGACACCTTGTTCAACCACCCCAACGTCGGCCCGTTCATCGGCAAGCAACTGATCCAACGCCTGGTGACGAGCAATCCCTCGCCGGCCTACGTCGCCCGTGTCACCGGTTCATTCAACAACAACGGCGCCGGCGTGCGCGGCGACATGAAGGCCGTCATCCGCGCGATCCTGCTGGACGATGAGGCCCGCGACGTCGGTGCGGCCTACTCGCAGCAAGCCTCGTTCGGGCGCATACGCGAGCCCGTGCTTCGCCTGGCCAACTGGATGCGCAGCTTCGAAGCTGTGGCGCCGACCGGCTTCTACAACTTCGGCGCCACCGACGGGTCGCTGGGCATGACGCCGATGAATTCGCCGTCGGTGTTCAACTTCTACCGCCCCGGCTACGTGGCGCCGGCGTCCAAGACCGGCGCTGCCGGGCTCGTCGCCCCCGAGTTGCAGATCACGCACGAGACCTCGGTCGCCCAGTATCTCAACGTCATCGACGACATCGTCAGCAACCGCCTGGGCAACAACGGCAACCGGATTGCTGCAGCCTACGGCGCCGAGCGTGCATTGGCCGACACACCCGCTGCACTCGTGGACCGCGTGATCCTGTTGCTCAACGCGGGCGTCATGCCCGCCACCAAGCGGCAAGCCATCGTGGACGCCGTCACGGCGATTGCCATCCCGACCACCAACGCCGACAAGGCGGCCGCGGCGCGCAACAACCGGGTCTGCCTCGCCGTCTATCTGGTACTGGGTTCGGCCGACTACATCGTCCAGAAGTGAGCACGCCCATGAAGCCCGCCTTTGCCGCATCACGCCGCGAATTCCTCAGGCGCACCGCCGCGCTGTCTTCGCTCGGAACAGCCGCCCCGTTCGCCCTCAATCTGGCCGGCATCGGTGCCGCGTCGGCGCAGTCCGCCGGCGACTACCGCGCCATCGTTTGCCTGTTCATGTTCGGCGGCAACGACCACAACAACACCGTCATCCCCTACGACACTGCTTCGTACGCGGCCTACCAGGCGGCACGCGGCGGGCTGGCGCTGCCGTACGCCAGCCTGCTGGAGATCACGCCCGCCACCTCGCAAGGCAGCGGCCGCCGCTTCAGCCTGCCCGCCGAGATGACGGAGTTGCAGGCGCTCTTTGCCGCCAAGAAGGCGGCCCTGCTCGGCAATGTCGGCCCCATCATCGCCCCGACGACGCTTGCGGACTTCAAGGCCCAGCGCAACCTTCCCGGCCGGCTCTTCTCGCACAACGACCAGGTCTCCACCTGGCAGGCCTTCAAGCCCGAGGGTGTACGCATCGGCTGGGGCGGCCGCATCGGCGATCTGCTGATGAGCCAAAACAGCGACGCCACGTTCACGTCCATCTCCGCCAGCGGCAACGCCGTGCTGATGTCCGGCAACACCGTGCTGCAGTACCAGGTCTCGACGTCGGGCGCCATCCGGATCGGCGCCACGACCAGCAGCCTGTTCGGCTCCGCGAAGTCGGCTGCGGCCATCCAGGCGCTGGGCATGGCGGGCGGCGACAACCTGCTGGAGCAGGACCATGCCGCCATCGTCAAGCGCTCCTATGTCGCCGCAGACAAGGTGGCGACCGCGCTGGCGGGCTACCCCGCCACCGACCCCGCATTCACGCTGCCAACCGCGCTGGCAAGCGACAGCCTGGGCCTGCAGTTGCAGATCGTGCTGCGCATGATGGCTGCACGCAGCACGCTGGGCGCCAAGCGACAGGTTTTCTTCGTCGGTATCGGCGGCTTTGACACGCACGACGATCAACTGACCCGCCAGCCGGCCTTGCTCGCGCGCGTGTCCAAGGCCATGGACTATTTCCATCGAGGCACTGTCAATCTGGGCATCGAGAACCAGGCCACGCTGTTCACGGCCTCCGACTTCGGTCGCACCCTCGCCAGCAACGGCGATGGCTCGGACCACGCCTGGGCCAGCCACCACTTCATCGTCGGCGGCGCGGTCAAGGGCGGCGACGCCTACGGCGACCTCCCCGAGGTGCGCATCGGCACTGCAGCCAATCCCCATCCGCTGGACACCGGCGGCGGCCGTTACATCCCGACCACCTCGGTCGATCAGTACGCCGTGACGCTCGCGAAATGGATGGGCGTGCCCGCCAGCGACTTCAACCTGGTTGCACCGAACATCGGAAACTTCAGCACACCCACGCTAAATTTCCTCTGACCAATAACTATTTCACTAAGCGGCGCAATCTTCATCGGTTGCGCCGCTTTTTTCTTGGCACGACGCCCTCGAACACCCGTCTAGCGGCCAGAACGGCACCTCAGCACGCCGGGTAACAATTTCGATCGATGCCGCAGTGCGATCTCGCAGGAACAGCTGGTTACCGCATGCTGAAATGGTTAGCTCATAGCCTCCGGCAACGCAACACGCAACAGCTGGTGGCACCAATCACACTGCCACCAGCCGCCCATTGAAGCGGACGTGCGCAGACAGGAGTGTTCATGCATCCGATTCGCACATTCACCACGCGCGTCCTGCTCGGCGCGCTGCTTGCGGCCGGCCTGGTCTCTGAGTCAGCGTTGGCCGACATCGTCATCGGCCAGACCGCCGGCCACAGCGGCACGGTCGCGTCCAGCGTCAAGGAAACGACGCAAGGCGCCAAGCTGTACTTCGACATCGTCAATGCGGCTGGCGGCGTCAACGGCCAGCGCATCACGCTGGTGTCGCTGGACGACAAGTTCGACCCCAAACTGGCGGCCGCCAACGCCAAGACGCTGATCGACCAGGGCGTTATCGCGCTGTTCCTGACGCGCGGCACGCCTCACACGCAGGCCATCATGCCGTTGCTGGTCGAGCACAAGATTCCGCTCGTCGCCCCGTCCACGGGCGCGATGGTGCTGCACAAGCCGGTGAATCCCTGGCTGTTCAACGTGCGCGCCACCTACCAGCGCGAGGCCGAGCGCTCCATCGAGCACCTGAGTCTGATCGGCATCGAGCGCATCGCGCTGGTTCAGGTGGACGACACGTTCGGCGATGACGCCGTGCAAGGCGCGCTGGCGGGCCTGACCAAGACCAACAAAACCGCCGTTGCGCACGAAAAATACGACCGCGCCAAGCCGGACTTCGCGGCCATCGTGCCCCGCGTGATGGCCAAGCAGCCGCAGGCCGTGCTGTTCCTGGGCTCGGGCTCCGCCGTCGTGCAGGGCATGAAGGCCGTGCGCGCGACGGGGTCGACGGCGCAGCTCGTGACGCTGTCCAACAACGCCTCTGCCGGCTTCATCAAGGACCTGGACGAGGTCGGCCGCGGCGTCATCGTCAGCCAGGTCTTCCCGTACGAGCGCTCGCTGACCAAGCCCATCATCAAGGAGGCCGCGGAAGCGGCCCAGCATGCCGGCGTCGAGCTCACGCCCACAGGGGTGGAAGGCTTTGTCTCGGCCAAGTTGTTGGTGGAGGCATTGAAGAGAGCGGGCAATCAACCCACGCGCCAGAGCCTGCGCACCGCGCTGGAGAAGCTGAACCACCTGGACCTCGGCGGTGTCGAAGTTGGCTACAGCACGACGGACCACACCGGACTGGACTACGTGGACCTCGCCATCGTTGACCAGAACGGCAAGTTCCGCCGCTGAGGCGACATGCCGGGCCTCATTCGCCACCTCCGGGTCATCGCTGACGCCGCAACTGAGCGAATGAGGCGAGCGATGGTGACAACTTGTTTCCACACTTGCAGCAATTCGACCCGCTTTTAGGGGGTTGACCGCGGTCTTTGAATCGGTCCTGCAAGCGATTCAGGGCATGAGGCCGCGCCGCCAGTTCGCCGACCAGGCCGCGGCGTCGTCACTGCCGCATCGCGTGACAAGCCCCACCAGGCGGGGCTTGTCGGCGGTTTGAGGCGACGGCCGACGCCGCGGTCATCGAGCCACGGCGTCGCATGAATCGGGCTCGGCGCGGCCACTTCGCGTGGCGCCACCGCCATGTCACGTCACGACCCGGGAGGGTCGTTCGGCCCGCGCAGCGCTGAAACACCGCACTACACCTTCACCGGCAACCCTCGCAATACCGAGTCATAGACTGCCGGCACCCGTTGACCTCATGCAGCGCGTGAAGGCGTCGATTTGTTCGCACGCCCTTGCGCTCGTGTGCGGAGCTTGCTGCTGCAAGACGGGCCGGCGCATGCTCGAATGCTGCGTTTTCACGGCTCACTACCCTGAGCCCCCACGCCACACGCCTCCGCAAAACACCAACGGCGGAAGCTTCCCGGAGACAACAATGAAGCCTTCACGGCAAATCGCCCATCGCGCCCTCGCCGCCCTGTTGATGGCAGCCGGCCTGATCGGCGCAGCACAAGCGGACATCATCATTGGCCAAACCGCCGCCATCACCGGCCCGGTGGCCGCCAGCGTCAAGGAAGTGACGCAGGGCGCCTCGATGTACTTCGACGCGGTGAACGCCGAAGGCGGCGTGCACGGCGAAAAGATCAAGCTGGTGTCGATGGACGACAAGTTCGATCCCAAGCTGTCGGCCATCAACGCCAAGGTGCTGATCGACAAGGGAGCGACCGCACTCTTCCTCACGCGTGGCACACCGCACACGCAGGCCGTGCTGCCGCTGCTAACTGAATACAAGATCCCGCTGGTGGCGCCCTCCACTGGCGCCATGATCCTGCACAAGCCCGTGCTGCCCTGGGTGTTCAACGTGCGCGCCAGCTATCAACGCGAAGCCGAACGCGCGATCGAGCATCTGAGCCTGATCGGCATGACCCGTATCGCCATTGCGCAAGTCAACGATTCCTTCGGTGACGATGCAGCCCAGGGCGCGCTGGTCGGCCTGGCCAAGACCAACAAGCAAGCCGTCTCCCATGTGAAGTTCGACCGCAACAAGCCGGAGATGGAGTCTGTCGTGACCACGGTGCTGGCCACGCAGCCGCAGGCCGTGCTGTTCATCGGCACCGGCGCGGCCGTCGCCGAAGGCATGAAGGCCGTGCGCGCCAAGGGCTCCACGGCCCAGCTCGTCACGCTGTCCAACAACGCCTCGTCCGGTTTCATCAAGGACCTGGGCGACATCGGTCACGGCGTCATCGTCAGCCAGATCTTCCCGTACGAACGCTCCATCGCCAAACCCCTCATCAAGGATGCAATGGAAGCCGCACGCAAGACCGGCGTCGAACTCACGCCCAGCATGGTCGAAGGCTATTCGTCTGCCAAGGTGCTGGTGGAAGGCCTCAAGCGCGCCGGCAAGCAACCCACGCGCGAGGGCCTGCGCAAAGCCCTCGAGACCATCAGCCGCTTTGACCTTGGTGGCGTCGAGGTCGGCTACAGCGCCGCCGATCACAGCGGCATGGACTACGTGGACCTGGCCATCGTCGATCAGTCGGGTAAATTCCGACGCTGAGCTCGCGGGGCCCTTGAGGCCCCTTTCCTTTTTTTGCTCCCGCCGTAGGGCGGGATGTCGCCCACGGAGGCCCCACATGACGTCCACCCGGCACTTCACCCGCCGAATCATCGCTACCGCCTTTGCCGCAGTGGGCCTGCTGGCCACGGCAAGGGCCGACATCGTCATCGGGCAAACCGCCGCCATCACCGGCCCGGTGGCCAGCAGCGTCATGGAAGTGACACAGGGCGCCAAGATCTACTTCGACAGCGTGAACGCCACCGGCGGCATCGGCGGGCAGAAGATCAGCCTCGTGTCGCTGGACGACAAGTTCGACCCCAAGCTCTCTGCCGTCAATGCGCGCAAGCTCATCGACCAGGGCGTGCTCGCGCTGTTCCTGACCCGCGGCACGCCGCATACCCAGGCGGTGCTGCCGCTGTTGGCCGAGCACAAGATCGCCCTCGTCGCCCCGTCGACAGGCGCCATGGTCCTGCACAAGCCGGTCAACCCCTGGCTGTTCAACGTCCGCGCCTCCTACCAGCGCGAGGCCGAGCGCGCCATCGAGCACATGGGCGTGATCGGCGCGACGCGCATCGCCATCGTCCAGGTTGACGATTCCTTCGGCGACGACGCCGCCGCCGGCGCGATGGCGGGGCTCGCCAAGGCCAAGCACACGCCGGTGGCCCACGAGAAATACGGGCGTGACGCGCCGACGCTCGGACCGATCGTCGACCGCCTGATCACCAAGCAGCCGCAAGCCGTGCTCTTCATCGGCACGGGCGACGCGGTGGCGCACGGCATGAAGGCGCTGCGCGCCGCCGGCTCCACGGCGCAGCTGATCACGCTGTCCAACAACGCCTCGGCCGGCTTCATCCGTGACCTGGGCCCCGTGGCGCGCGGTGTCATCGTGAGCCAGGTCTTCCCGCACGAGCGCTCCATCGCCCATTCGATGATCAAGGACGCACTGGAAAGCGCGCGCAAGGCTGGCCTGGAACTCACGCCCAGCATGGTGGAAGGCTACGCGTCCGCCAAAGTGCTGGTCGAAGGCCTGCGCCGCGCGGGCCCCAAGCCGACCCGCCAGTCGCTGCGTGACGCACTGGACGGCATGAAGCGCTTCGACCTGGGCGGCATCGAACTGAGCTACACACCGGCCGACCACAGCGGATTGCAATACGTGGACCTGGCCATCCTCGACGAGACCGGCAAGTTCCGCCGCTGAAGCGGCGCCCGCGCACTGGCGGGCAATTGACACCGCGTTGGAATTCACCGACACCATGAGCTTGCCGCCGCAGCTATGGTGTCGCCCGCCATGCCTTCCTCCGCCACGCCCGTCGCCCCACCGCGCCTGTGGGATATCTCGCCCCTCGTTGCCCCTGATGCGCCCATCTTCCCCGGCGACGAGCCCTACCGCCTGACCTGGACGGCGCGGCTCACGCCGGGCTGCCCCGTGAACCTCAGCGCGATGACGATGTCGCCCCACGTGGGCGCGCACGCAGACGCGCCGCTGCACTACGCCAACGATGCGCCCGCCATCGACGAGGTGCCGCTGGACACCTACCTCGGCCGCTGCCGCGTCATCCATGCCATCGGCGCCGCGCCGCTGATCCTCGTCGAGCACCTGCGCCACGCCGAGGCCGAGCTGCCGCCGCGGGTGCTGGTGCGCACGCTGGCCCGGGCCGACACCCACTGGAACCCCGGCTTCAGCGCCTACGCGCCCGAGGCCGTGGACTGGCTGGCCGCGCGCGGCGTGAAGCTCATCGGCATCGACACGCCCAGCGTCGACCCGGCCGACTCCAAGGCCCTGGACAGCCACCAGCAACTGCGCCGCCACGACCTGCGCGTGCTGGAGAACCTCGTGCTCGACGACGTGCCCGAGGGCGACTACGAGCTGATCGCCCTGCCGCTCAAACTCCAAGGCGCCTGTGCCAGCCCGGTGCGCGCCATCCTGAGGGACCTGCCATGAATCTCGACGATGCGAACCGCCTCGACGCGGCCGACCCGCTGCGCGCCCTGCGCGAGCTCTTCACGCTGCCGGAGGGCCTGACCTACCTGGACGGCAATTCCCTGGGCGCCCTGCCCCGCGCCACCCCGGCGCGGCTGCAGCGCGCCGTCGAGCAGGAATGGGGGCAAGGCCTGATCAAGAGCTGGAACAGCGCGGGCTGGATCGACCTGCCCCGCCGCCTGGGCGACCGGCTGGCGCCCTGGCTGGGCGCGCGCCCGGGCGAGGTGCTCGTGGCCGATTCCACGTCGGTCAACCTCTACAAGGTGCTGCACGCCGCGCTGCAGCTGCAGCAGGGCCAGCGCAAAGTCATCGTCAGCGAGCGCAGCAACTTCCCGACGGACAACTACATCGCGCAGAGCGTGGCGCGCGCACACGGCGGCGAACTCATCCTCGTCGAGCAGCCCGAAGACATCGCGCCGCTGCTGGACGAGCGCTGCGCCGTGCTGATGCTCACGCACGTCAACTACCGCACCGGCCGCATGCACGACATGGGCTTGCTGACGCGCTGGGCGCAGCAGGCCGGTGCGCTCGCCGTGTGGGACCTGGCGCACAGCGCCGGCGCCGTGCCCATCGACCTGCTGGGCACCGCCGCCGATTTCGCCATCGGTTGCGGCTACAAATACCTCAACGGCGGCCCCGGCGCGCCGGCCTTCGTCTGGATGCACCCGCGCCACGACGGCCAGATCTGGCAGCCGCTCACCGGCTGGCTGGGCCATGCCTCGCCGTTCGACTTCGACAGCGACTACCAACCCGCGCCGGGCATCCAGCAATACCAGTGCGGCACGCCGCCGCTGCTGTCGATGACGGCGCTGGACACCGCGCTGGATGTCTACGACGCGGCCCAGAAGCTCGGCGGCATCCGCGCGCTGCGCAACAAGTCGCTCGCGCTGACGGAGGCCTTCATGGGCGCCGTGGAAGAGCGCGTGCCGGGTGCCGCCATCGCCACGCCGCGCGACGCAGCGCTGCGCGGCTCGCAGGTGTCGTTCGCGCTGCCGCGCGGCACCGATGGCTACGCCGTCATGCAGGCGCTGATCGCCCGCGGCGTCATCGGCGACTTCCGCGCGGGCGACCCCGAGCTGCTGCGCTTCGGCTTCGCGCCGATGTACAACGGTTTTGCCGACGTCGTGCGGGCCGTGGACGCGCTGGAGGACATCATCGCGACACGGGCCTGGGACCGCCCCGAGTTCATCAGCCGCTCCAAGGTGACCTGAGCCATGTCGACCGTCGAACACCACGGCGCCCAGCTCGATTTCTCGCGCGACATGAGCTATGGCGACTACCTGCAACTCGATGCCATCCTGAACGCGCAAACCCCGCTCTCGCCCGACCACAACGAGATGCTGTTCATCGTGCAGCACCAGACATCCGAGCTGTGGATGAAGCTGATGCTGCACGAGCTGCAGGCCGCCGTCGCCAACGTCGCGGCCGACCGCCTGCCCGAAGCCTTCAAGATGCTCGCCCGCGTGTCGCGCATCATGGAGCAGCTCGTGCACGCCTGGGACGTGCTCGCGACGATGACGCCGCCGGAGTACAGCGCCATCCGACCCTACCTGGCCAAGAGCAGCGGCTTTCAGAGCGCGCAGTACCGGCGCATCGAATTCATGCTGGGCAACAAGAACCCGGCCATGCTCAAGCCCCACGAACACCGGCCCGACCTGCTGGCGCAAGTCCGGCAGGCCTTCGAGGCGCCGTCGCTGTACGACGAGGCGATCCAGCTCATGGCCCGCCGTGGCGTCGCCGTGCCGACCGCCCATCTGCAGCGCGACTGGACCCAGCCCCATGTGGCCAGCGACGGCGTGAAGGCCGCCTGGCTCAGCGTCTACCGCGACCCGCAACAGCACTGGGACCTCTACCAGATGGGCGAGGAGCTGGTGGACCTGGAAGACGCGTTCCGCCTCTGGCGCTTTCGCCACGTGACGACCGTGGAACGCGTCATCGGCTTCAAGCGCGGCACCGGCGGCACCGGCGGCGTCAGCTACCTGCGCAAGATGCTGGACGTGGTGCTGTTCCCGGAGCTGTGGGCCTTGCGGACCGAACTATGAGGCTGGCGCTCGCGCTGCTGTCCATCTCCGCGTCCTCCCAGGCTGCGGACCGCAGCTTCCAGGCCGAAGGCGTGGACACCGGCGCCGGCATCGGCCCCCGCTGGGTGGCGCAGGCCGGCACCGGTGTGGCCGCGGCGGACGACCTCTACGCGATCTACACCAACCCGGCCGGCCTGCTGGGCGTGCAGGGCTTCGAGTTCAGCATCTCGCGTCAGCTCAACGCCCGGCTGCACGCCTACAACTTCATCGGCGCGGCCTGGCGGCTGCCACTGCCGCAAGACTGGGGTTTCAAGGCCACGGTGGCCGGCAGCTTCTACCCCCGCATCCACGCCCGGGCCAGCGGCAACTACACCGATACCGATTTCGAAAGCCTGTTCCTGCGCTTCCTGCTGCCCGGCGTGGACGGCAACTTCGATGGCGATATCGACAGCAAGACCAAGACCTGGCGCTACGCCGCCGCGCTCGCTCCGTCCGGCGACAGCCCATGGACCTTGGGCTTCTACGTCGACCGCATCGACTGCAAGTCCAACTTCTGCGGTGTGCATGCGCATTCCAACGGCTACACCGTGCAGTCCACCGGCGCCAGGGCCACGGCCTTCGGCCTGAGCCTGCGCTACCAGCTCAGCCCCGACCTGACGCTGGGCGCCCAGGTCAGCGACCTCAACACCAAGCTCGATATCCACGTCACGACCACCGACGCGGCCGGCACGCGCGAGTCCAACACCACAGCGCACTTCCCGCGCAAGCTGGCCGCAGGCCTGGCCTGGCGCTGGACGGGCGCCACGACGGTAAGCGGCGACATCGAGTCCACCCACGGCCGCTACGGCAGCACGCAGATCGACCTGCAGATGCTGCGCTTTGGCCTGGAGCACCGCATGGCACCCTGGGCCTGGCGAGCCGGGCTGCTGGTGCCGCTGCGCATCCGCTCCAGCGATTCAGGCCGGCTCAAGCTGCCTGCGCCGGCTGCACCCACCGCCGGCCTGGGCTGGCAGCAAGGGCCGCTCAAGGTGGACCTCGCCGTCTATGCCCATACCGCGATGAGCATGCACAAGGGCAAGCTCAGTCCGGCAGCAGACCTGAGCCTGACGCTGGCGTTCTGACCGGCAGTCAACGGCCACGACCGGCGCTACCCGTCGCCACCTGGGCCCGGCCGCCCCCCGGCTCCTACAATCTGCGGCACCCCTCCATGACCCGGCCCCCACCCGGTTCGGGTCCGCGATGAGGCCTGACGCCATGGACACCCGCACCTCCGAAACCCGACTGCGCATCGAGCGCCTGCGCGACGCTCTCGTCGCCCATCACGTGCACGCCGTGCTCGTGCCGTCCAGTGATCCGCACCTGTCGGAGTACCTGCCCGAGCGCTGGCAAGGGCGTCAGTGGGCGTCGGGCTTCACGGGGTCGGTCGGCAGCCTGGTCGTCACGCGCGACCGCGCAGCGCTGTTCGCCGACAGCCGCTACTGGACGCAGGCCGAAGCCCAGCTCGCCGGCAGCGGCATCCAGCTGGAGAAGATGAACTCCGGCGCGTCGACGATCTACATCGAGTGGATCGCCCAGCAACTGCAGCCCGGCGAGACGCTTGCCGTGGACGGCCAGGTGCTCGGGCTGGCGCTGGCCAACCAGTTGCGTGCCGGCCTGGGCCGCAAAGCCGTGGCGCTGCGAACCGACCTCGACCTGATCCAGTCAGCTTGGGACGACCGCCCCGGCTTGCCCGCCGCCCCCGTGTACGAGCATCTGCCGCCCCAGGCGGCCGTGCCGCGCGCCGACAAGCTGGCCCGCGTGCGCGCGGCCATGGCCGCCATCGGCGCGACACACCACCTGGTCTCGACCGTCGACGACGTCGCCTGGCTGCTGAACCTGCGCGGCAGCGATGTCGACTGCAACCCGGTCTTCATCGCCCACCTGCTGCTGGATGCCGCCAGCGGCCAGCTCTTCGTGGCCGACGGCAAGGTCCCTGCCGATGTGGCGGCGCGGCTCGCTGCCGACGGCATCCGGCTGTCGCCCTATGCGCAGGCCGCCTCGGCGCTGGCCGCACTGCCCGCCGACGCCACGCTGCTGATCGACCCGCGCCGCGTCACGCTCGGGCTGCGCGACGCCGCGCCGGCCGGCGTCAAACTCGTCGAGCAGATCAACCCGAGCACCTTGCTGAAGAGCCGCAAGACGCCGGCCGAGGCAGCCTTCGTCCGCGAGACCATGGCCGAGGACGGCGCGGCGATGTGCGAGTTCTACGCCGAGTTCGAGGCCTCGCTGGCCCGCGGCGAGCGCTGGAGCGAACTGGACATCGACACCCGACTGACGGCCGCCCGCAAGCGCCGCCCGGGTTTCGTCGGCCTGAGCTTCTCCACGATCGCCGGCTTCAACGCCAACGGCGCCCTGCCGCACTACCACGCCACGCCCGAGTCGTTCGCACAGATCGCCGGCGACGGCCTGCTGCTCATCGACTCCGGCGGCCAGTACCTGGGCGGCACGACGGACATCACCCGCGTGTGGCCGATCGGCAAGGTCAGCGCCGCTCAGAAGCGCGACTACACGCTGGTGCTCAAGGGCACGCTGGCGCTGTCACGCGCCCGCTTCCCGCGGGGCACGCTCAGCCCCATGCTGGACGCCATTGCGCGGGCACCGCTGTGGGCACACGGCCTGGACTACGGCCACGGCACCGGTCACGGCGTGGGCTACTTCATGAACGTGCACGAGGGGCCGCAGAGCATTTCCAAGGCCATCCCCGAGCCGAGCATGGCCATGGAGCCCGGCATGATCACCTCCATCGAACCGGGCCTCTACCGCCCCGGCCAGTGGGGCGTGCGCATCGAGAACCTGGTGCTCAACGTGGTGGTCGACACCCCCGAGAACCACGCCTTCGGCGAGATGCTGGGCTTCGAGACGCTGACGCTGTGCCCCATCGACACGCGCTGCATCGACACGAGCCTGCTGAGCGCCGACGAGATCGGTTGGCTGAACGACTATCACGCCACCGTGCGCGACCGGCTGCGCTCCCGCGTCGACGGCGCGGCACTCGCCTGGCTGCTGGCCCGCACCGAGCCGCTCGCGGCATGACCCGGCGGGCGGCCACGGGGGGATGACCCGCGACGGTGGCCGCTCGGCGCGGTGGCCCATCGCACATAAAAAAGCCCGCAGGAACCGATGAAGGAACCTGCGGGCGCAAGACGTTCGGGGGGCGCCGAACGAAAGAGTTGGTAAAGCTGTCTTTCAGCGAAACAGCTTCAGGAGCCGCCGCCGTACGGCAGCCCCAGCAATTCAGCAATGAACTTCCACATAAGCTCTCCACCTGGCCGATCGGCCGATTGCCAATGATCCACAGTCTGTAGGAAAGACAGCGCTGGCGGAACTACAAACCCTGGTAGTCCCGGTGACTCAGAGCAGGCCCAGCTCCAGGGCTTTCAGCACCGCCTGCGGCTTGGTGGAGACGTCCAGCTCCTTGAAGAGCTGCTTCATGTGGTAGTTAACCGTGTTCTCGCTGATGCCCAGCACCGAACCGGCGACCCAGGCGCTCTTGCCCTCCCTCGTCAACTGCAGGATCTGCAACTGACGCGGCGTCAAACTGGGCTTGCCTGCCTTGGCGCGGCTGGACACCAGCAGCCGTGCCGCTGCGTCCTGCGCGTGCACAGCCAGCAGCTGCAAGTCCGCGATCATCCGATTCAACTGCACCGGATCGGTCGGCAGCGGGGCCTCGCGGTCCACCCCCAGCAGAAAGCGCCGATGGCCCGGCATGTGCACGCTGACCGCAACACCGGTCCGGTAGCCGAACGGCGCCTGCATCTCCCACAGGTCGCCCGCCCCGGCTTTCACGTAGAGCTCTTGCTGATAGATCAACGGGGCCGAGTTCTGCATCAGATGACGATGCACCGGATCTCGCCGCGCATAAGACGCGTCGTTGAAGGCCTGCAGAAACGCCGTCGGCGTGTTGCTGACCGTGACGTATTCGGTTTTCGCGCCGGGCCCGCGATGTTCGATCGCGAGGACGCCGGCGACCAGGCCGAAATCCATGTCGTTGGCGAAGTCGATGAGGCCTTGGCGGAAGGACGCGAAATCGCCCGCCTGGCTGACTTGTTCGTACCGCTGCAGGTTCATCGGTGCACCACGCGCTACAAGGGTTGGTAGGCGCAACGCGCCATAGACAAACGCAAACTGCAAGTCATGCAGATGAAGACGGGCGAGCCGATGCAGATGGCAACGTGGCGACTGATGGCCTGCGAAACAGTCGTTAAGACTGTAAACGAGTTTGAAACGGCGTTCCACGCGCTGCGTCAAATCCGGCGCAACGTTCAGGCGGATCTGGCGCGCTGCGGGCTGCGCTGCGGGCAGGAACTGTGGTCAACCGAGGATGAGCCGCCGATCCGCATTGCTTGGGCATGGACGGAAATCCAGCCCGACGTCGTCGCCCTGTTCGACCCGATGAACATCCTTTGCAATGTGGCACTCATCGACGTTGACGGCCACGCGCTGGCGCGATCTCGCCGCATGCTCTACCTGAACGAAGTCGTGCATCGGTTGAACTGGCGTCACGGCCTCGATTGATGCGAGCTTTTCTCCAAGCGTCGCCAGAATGGGCTATGATGGCAGGCTTGCAGGAGAGGTGGATGAGCGGTTTAAGTCGCACGCCTGGAAAGCGTGTGTGGGCTAACCCCCACCGCGGGTTCGAATCCCGCCCTCTCCGCCAGAAAGCCAATAGCAAAGCGCCCAGACGGGCGCTTTTCTTTTTCTTTCTACCATTCAATCTACCATGCCAGATCTGATTGGGTTGGATGGCTTTCCAGCGCATTGGATGCGTCAGCTGGTCGGAAGCAGGCGCCCATCAGCCCTTCAGCACTAGACGCGCCAGCTCTTGCGCTCTTTGCGCCATTCCCTGAAGCGCTGCCGCCAGGTCTTGAACTCACTCTCTATCTCGAAAGCCGTCTCCAGATCGTCAATAGCACGGTGACCCGCAACGACGCCCGCGCCGACGTCTTCAGCTACATCGAGATGTTCTACAACCCCAAGCGGCGCCACGGCACTGCCGGCGGCACTTCGCCAGTAGAGTTCGAACGACGCCATTCCCAACGGCTCATGGGTGTCCCGGCGGCCACCCAAACTGCCCCACCTATGGCCACCCAAACTGCTCCACCCGGCCGGGGTGAATTGACCCATTGAGAACGGTGAGTCAGGCGCCTCAGCCCTGACGAGCAGGACGTAACTTTCGCCCCCTTGATCACGAGGGGGGATTCACGAGGTGAACGTCTTGAAGCCACATCTGCAAACCACGATCTGGACGCTGCTTCGCGCGGGCAACACCCAGCGCGAGATCGAGCGCCGCACCGGCGTCTCCCGCCACACCATCCGCGCTTGGGCCAAACGCTTTGAAGCCCAGGCCACCTTGCAGGGCCACGATGTGGCCTATGTCGAAGCCGACAGCGAGTTCGCCCGCTACGCGCTGGCCGACGCCGACGAACGCGCGCGTCTGCTCAAGGGCTGGGTGGCGGCTGACCTGCTGGTGCTCGATGACCTGTTCCTGGCCAGGCGCATCAGCGAGCACGCGGCCGAGCTGCTGCAGGCCCTGGTGCACCAGCGCTACAAGCTGCGCCGCTCCATCGTCATCACCTCCAACCGCGTTGTGCAGGACTGGGGCCGCTACCTCGGCGACGCCACCATGGCCACCACCATCCTCGACCGCCTCATGCACCGCTGCGCCATGTTGGAGTTCGAGGGCAAGAGCTACAGGCTCAAGGAGGCCGCAGCACGCCTGGCCATCACACCCGACCCCGCATAATCACCCCGTCCTGCCTGGAGCAGTTTGACTGGCCAAAAGTGGAGCAGTTCGGGGTGGCCATCGGGGATGGGTGTCTAGGGAACCCGGGTCGATTCACACCGTGACGGCGATGGCGCCGTAGGCCTGCGGCCGCTTTATGCGCACCCGCCGGGATCGGATGACGCGACGACGCTCGCGATGAACTTTTTTCAGGTGCTAGACGCTTAGGCGCCTCTGCCTTATGAACAGCTCGATGGTGGGTTTTTTCAATCTGCTTGCTCCCTGGCAAGCGATTGTCGGTCACGCCCAGTCATCAGCAGAGCCCACCTGGCGCGCTCCCCTCCGAGACTTGACGCCCCGCCGAATGCGGCCGCATTGCCCCTGACTCTTACGTGCCTACCGCTCTGCGGCGAGCGGTCCAACTTTCAGGCAGCCAGCGCGAAGCTCACAATTTCTGCGCGGTGGGACTCTTCAACCGGCAGCACTTCCTGCCTCCTCAGTTCGGTGCAGATCTCCGAGAAGGCTGCAAACCTCTTCGCATCGGCCTGAGAAGGGCCAGCAACGGCGAACAGCACGTCGGCCGGCAACAGGTTGCGAGCCCGGAGACGCCGGATCTTCTGCAGCCAGGCGTCACCGTGGTCATAAATGCCCATGGTGTCGTCCTGCGTCAGGTTGAAGGGCTTGATGATCTTCGCAGCGCTGCCACCGCGCTGCTGCACAAGCGGGAACCGCGCGTAAACGTCGTCATCACCTACCTTTGCCGGCTTGAAGGGCAGCGAAAGCTCCAGCGTGTTCAGCAGGGCCTTCAGGCGCTTCTCGATGCCCTGTTCAACGTACTCGGGGGTCGCAAAGGCTCTGTCGACGTAGTAGTCGTACTGACGCTGAAGCTCAGCCGCTGGGTCTTCGGTCACAACGGCCCGAGGTGCGCTGAAACGGACCAAGGTCTCGCGCGGGTGCGCAAGCGCATCGAACACCTGGCGCAAGTACTGGGCCCGATCAGACACCGGCGCCTTGGCCAAGACCTCGGCGGTCCTCTGCAGCTCAGCCCGCATGATCTGCAGCGCTCGCGCGTACACGTGCCGCGGCAGCTCATCAAAGAAGTCAGTCACCCGCTTGTGCTTGCGCGTCTGCAGCAGGAAGCCGAAGTAGCCCGTCTGGGGGCACATCAGGACCACACCGACGTTGGCAAACTCCCCAGTTTCCCGGTACGGCGCGAACTGGAGCACGGCGTAGCGGCAAGCGAACTTGTTCATTCCATCCTCCATAGGTCAAGGGTCGCACAACGAGAGAGAGTCTGCATCGCCTGGTCAACATCAAAGCGACAAGGCACGTCGAACTCAGAATTTTCCCATAGCCAGGCCTCAGGAGCGGTTCGTCGGGCCTCCTCTGCCGCGACGAAGGCCACAGCAAGGCGTTCCATGTACCGGTCGCGAACCACAAGGTCCCCGACGACCGCGTCCCACTGGCTGGCAAAGATGTGATGTTGAAGAAATTCCGTCGGGTTAAAGCCAGGAAGAAGTGCCAAGTTGTGATCAATCACAACCAAGGACTCGGCATCGGCGTCCCACAGGAGGTTGGAGTTCTTCACCAGGCGATCCGTGTTCTGAACCCACCAATCGAAAACCAGCACGTCGCGCTGCACCTCTACAGGCACCTGCCCCACCATCGCCGGCTCTAGCCAAGCGACATGACGATGCTGCTGAGACCCGAACGCTGGCAACGAACCCAGCGCGCGGTCCTCCCGCGGCAGCTCAGCGAGCAAAGCCTCGTCGATCTGCACCAGGCAGAAAGGCGGGATCGTCAGTCCCATCGCACGCGCAGCGTGGCCGCAGATCCACTCGGCCCAGAGGCTGGATCGGTTGGTCTGCTGACCCTTGACATAGTACAGCTCGCCGTCCTCACCTCGGCACAGATAGGGCAAGGACTTGCCCTGCTCTGCCCGCCCAATCACCTCGTGAATCTGCAGCACCGAACGTTCCCCCGTGACGCCTGAGGCTACTGGACGGCCTGCGCCCGCTCCACCAACCCGTCCACATCCACGAACTTGTCGTAGATCGCCGGGTTGTCGCCGACCGCCAGCGCCTTGAAGTGCGCTCGCCCGCACTCGATCTTGGCGCTCTCGGTGTTCCGCAGGTCGTTGTCGAAGAGGCTGCTCTTGGTCTCAACGACGAAGTAAAGCCGGTCGCCATCGGGCGTCGTCACCAGCACGGCCCAGTCAGGGTTGTAGATACCCAGCGGCGTGGGTACCTTGAACCAGCCTGGCAGCTTGGCGTAGACCTTGATCGCGTCGTTCTTTTCCAGCTGGTCCGCGAAGTCGCGTTCGACCTCGGAGTCGTAGACCACGTGCTGGTAGACCGAGCGCTGGGCGTCCTGCAGCATGTTCTTCAGGTAGCCGGTCAGCTCTTCCTTCTCGAACAGCTCTTGCGCGTAGTACTGGTCGTCGCCGAGTCGCTGGTAGCGGATGCCGTCCACCAGCACGACGCGCTTGCAGCGGTTGATGGCGTCGGCCACGATCTCTATGAACTGCTGCGGGTTGCGCTTGAAGTCGTTGAGGCGATGACTTTCGACCAGGATCCGCGCGATGCTGCGGCGGGTCAGCTGGGTGCGGTTCTGCAGTTCGGTCAGGATGTCGGGCAGCTCGATGTCGCCTTCATCCAGCACGACAACGCTGGCGCCGCCGGTCTCCTGGGCCACGATGCCGGCTTGGCCGATCTCCATGTTGGCCTTGCGCCATTGCAGGCGCACCTTGCTGATGGGCGGCGCAGCGATCACCGCGGCGATGCAGTCGCGGATCAGCTTGTCGTTGTCGAAGTGGACGCGATACGTGGTCTTGAACTTGATGCGGTCCCACAGCGCCTTGAACTCGGGGCTGTCCAGCACTGCACGCCGCACCGGCACCTGGCGGCGTTCGTCGGCGTTCTTGATCTCCAGCTTGCCGGCGACCTTGCGCAGCAGCTCAAGAATCTGAGCGCGCTGGGCTTCCAGCTCGGGGGGCAGCGTCAGGCTGCCTTCCTTGATGGCCTGGCGCAGGCTGTCCTGCACCTTGCCCTTGGCATCGATCAGCCGCTGCGCACGCAGGTGTTCGGCCAGCACCTTGGAGGCGTCGAAGCCCAAAGGCTTCTGCGTGCCGTCCGTCTGCTGGACGGCCACGCCTGCGAAGAGGTGGTCCGGCACCACGCCGAACTGGAAGCCGTCTTCTTCGATCTCCTTCTGCAGGCTGTCGGCGAACTGCTGGTAGCTTTCGTTGGCGATTACCGTCAGCGTGTTCACTTCGAAGCCGCGCAGGCGCTGGCCTTCCTGGTTGACGCACAGCCGCAAGCCGCGGCCGATGGTCTGCCTGCGCCAGCGCTCGGTGGAGCGGGTGCTGAAGTTACAGATCTGGAAGACGTTGGGGTTGTCCCAGCCTTCCTTCAGGGCCGAGTGGCTGAAGATGAACTTCAGCGGCGAGGCGAAGCTGAGCAGCTTTTCCTTGTCACGCATGATGAGGTTGTAGGTGTCATCGTCGGCCGCAGTGCTGCCGCTGGTGTCCTTCACCATCTCCACCGTCTTGCCGCCGACCTTCTTTTTGTCGATCGAGAAGTAGCCGTTGTGCACCTCGTGGGCCGCCGCGCTAAGGTCGACCTCGTTGAACATGCTGCGGTAGTCGGGGTGGCGCGCCCAGCGCTGGTACTCCTCTTCGAAGATCGTGGCATACACGCCCTTCTGTGGATTGCCCTGCTCGTCGTAGACGCGGTACTTGCTCACCTCGTCGATGAAGAACAGGCTCAGCACCTTGACGCCCATAGGGCGCAGGCGCTTCTCCTTGTCCAGGTGCTCCTTGATGGTGCGCCGGATCATCTCGCGCTGCACCGCCAGCGGCTCCACGCCGCCCCAGCTGTCGTCGACGCGCAAGAACTCCTGCCCGCCGGGCAGGTGCAGTTCCATCAGAGCCTCGGTCTTGGGGCTCTTGGTGGCGGCCCGCAGCGTGCCCACGCGCATGTTGGCGTAGACCTCGCGGCCCGTGGTCTGCTCCAGGTCGTCGCCGTCCTGCACCACGACTTCCTTGCGCTGGATGCTGCCGGACTTGCCCAGAACGTCCAGTTCCACCGTGGCAGCTATGACGCCGCGCTTGTTGCTGATGCCCACCAGCTTCACGTAGGGCTTGTTGAAGCCCTGTTCGACAGTGGCCGAGGCCACCTCGATCTGCTTCACCAGCTTCTGCTCGTAGGCGTCCACGGCGTCGAGCCGGTACACCATGTTGTGCTTGTCCACGTGCGTGGCCGAGTAGCGCAGCGTGCACAGTGGGTGCATGCGCGACAGCGCCTTTTTGCCGCGGCCGTCGATGCCGCCGTCCACGCTCTGCGGCTCGTCCACGATCAGGATGGGTCGCGTCGCGCGTACCAGGTCGATGGGCTTCTCACCGCCCGTCTTCTCGCTGGCGCGGTACATGACGTTCTTGCTTTTCTCGCGGCGCAGGGCTTCGTTGGCTTCTTCCAGCGCGGCCTCCTGCTCATCGCCGAACTTGTTGATCGCGCCGACCGTGATCACCATGATCTGCACGTTCGGGCTGGTGGCGAAGTTGCGCACCTTGCTCAGGTTGCCGGAGTCGTACTGGAAGAACTCGTAGCCCTTGGCGCTGGGGTACAGGGTCTCGAAGTGTTCGCGCGTGATCTGCAGCGTCTTGTTGACGCCCTCCTTGATGGCGACCGAGGGCACGACGATCACGAACTTGGTGAAGCCGTAGTTGCGGTTCAGCTCGAAGGCCGTCTTCAGGTAGACGTAGGTCTTGCCGGTACCGGTCTCCATCTCCACCGTGAAATCCGGCGACAGCTTGGTGGACGGTGGCACGCCGTTGCGCAGCTGGACAGAGCGCAGGTTCTCTTCGATCTCCTCGTCCAGCAAGGTCAAGCGGTTGCCGATGCCCCCTTGCTCGGTGGCCAGCATGCCGTCCAGCGAGCCTTGCGTCGCCGCCAGCTCGTCGTAGGTTCGCGCGGCACGCACCGTTACCGTGAACTCGGTGCGGCAGATCTCCTGCCCACGGAACAGGTCGCAGACGGCCTTGATCGCTTCGGACTGGTAGGGGAGATCCGCTTCGAAATGAAGTTTCATTGTTGTTCGACCCGAAGGGCTAATTCTTGCAACCTGACACGAGCCTTCCTAAGGCTAGGCGAGCATTCAGAGGCTCGATGCGGATCCCAGCTGGTCTGCACCCAATTGGCCAGACGGGCGTTGTAGCCAATGCCTTGACTGGCAATAGCGCCTGTCTGTTTGACCAAGTCGGCGCGAACGTCGCGCGAGCCGTGTTTGCTGGCCAATTGAAGTAAGGTGGCCTTGGGGTCGGGCAACTCGTCCGGAGAGGCCGGAAGCCTTCCCCTGTAGCCAAGCAATTCACGCATGGCAACATGGTCGGCCAGCAACCAAGATTCAATCTCCCGGACCGCTACCCGCATCAACAAATCGGCTGGGGGATTGAATGCTCCGCGCCATTGCCGCAACAGCTCAGCTGGGCAGACAAGCCGGTCCAGATCGGTAAGCAGGAAGACCGGCTGATGCTGCGCCATCTGGCACCAATTCGCCATTTTTGATCGCAGGTAGCCAAAGCCGTTCTTACGAAGGGTCTGGGTCACATTCAGCTTAGGCTGAACCTCTGCAGCAAGTCTTCTCGCAACTACCTCGCTCAATTCGTCCTCAGTAGCAATGGCGAGCCCTGCCATCAGAACAACCCCAACTGGTCAACTGTCTCGGGACGCGTCTTCGGCAGCACGACTTCTGCCACCGAAAAGCCCTGCTCCAAAAGTCGGGTCTCCTCCTCGTTGAGCGTACGAGCCTTTGAACCATCCGAGCCGCTCTGTAGCAGCACCACCCCGCGTCCATCGATGCCAGGGTTGCTGAGCAGCGCTTCGCTGTGGGTGCTGACGAATATTTGGCGCCTTACTTTGCGGTCGCGTTGCAGCCGACTCAGAATGAGTGGTATCTGCTTGACAATGGCATCGTTGAGCGAAATTTCGGGCTCTTCCAGTAACAGCAGCGCGTCGCCTTCCTGTAGTGACCACAGCAAGCCCAGGAGGCGCAGCGTACCGTCCGAAAATTGCTCCTCGGATTGCCAGCCGGCATTGGGACGATGATGCGAATAGAGTGCTTCTAGGTGTGGGTGGCCTAAGGCATCCTTCTTGAAGCGCAACTCCTTAAACTGAGGTACTGCCAAGGCCAGTGCCCGGTTAATGCGGGCTAGCCGCGCAGAGCGAGTTCGTTCCGTCGTCTTAGCGACTCGCTCCAGAAAGCCTTGGCCGAAGGGATCATCGTCCAGTCGCTGCCCACCAATCTTGTCGGCAAACTTCAGTAGCTGTGGTACCAGATGTAAGTAGACAGTGGTCCCAAAAAAGTCGGCCAGTTCCCTGAATCGGGCGTTGGCGCCGATTTGCTCTAGGCGCGTTTGCGTCAAAAGCATGACGTCCTGTCGATCGGCCTTGTCGGGCCGCTGAAACAGTCGGGTTCCCCCTTGCCAAACTTCCTCACTGGAGATGAGGATGCGCTGCGCGCCTTTGCCTTCGGGCTTGAAACCCAGTACGTAGCGCCACTCATATGGTTCATCGGGTGATGAGCCCAATTCGACATCGATCTGCACCTCGTTGTCGGTACGCGCATGTAGGCAACGCAGTTTACTGATGCCGCCCCGGTCGGCGATTGCCGTTTGCAGCCCGCCCCCCTTTGCCTTGCTGATGTCGCGTAAGAAGCGGAACACATCCAGGAAATTCGACTTGCCTGAGGCATTGGGGCCAAGCAGGTACGACACCTCTTGCAAGGGCACGTCCAGGGATCGGAAATTTCTCCAGTTCTTCAGCTTCAGTCGAATGATCTGCATGAGACGCTCCGTTTAGAGGCTTCGCACCTTGGCGATGCCGTGCTGTTCGAGGATGGCGGCCAAGTTGGTCTTGGCGACATCGTTCTCGAAAGCGCTGTCGAGGAAGACGCAGGTCACTTCGCCTGCTGGGGTTTGCTCCTTGTGCCATGACACGAGGCCCAACGCTAGTAGCTCGGCATCTGCAACGCTGATGCGCTCGTCGAAGCAGGCGACAAGCACCCCACTGCCGATGCTGTGCACTGTCTTGCCTGCGACTTCACGCACCTGAATGTCCACGCAAAGATCTAATCCCAGTTTTAGTAGCAATTCGGCGAGCAAATCTTCGGTCGTTCGGTTCTCGACCAGATGCTCAATATGGTCGAGTAGTGATGATTCCAGGGTGCTTGGAGCCGAATTCCACCTTCTGATGTTTGAGCTGGCTAAATAGTATTTTCTAAATCCACCATCAAATGTTGCATCTTGGGAGTTTCGAACAATTTCTGCCGATCTCTTTAGCCGGTTTTCAGTGATTTCTGAGATGGTGGCAAACCCCTTGGCTTTCGCCTCACTTTCTTCGGGGCACGGTTCGGGCAGTTGAACGAGAATAAATCGACGCTTTCCACCGTCCATAGCATTCTGGAGCATCACGGCGTGCCCGGTCGCTCCCGAGCCTGCAAAAAAATCCAAGACAATCGAGTCCTTCCTGGTTGCCATAAGCAACATTTGTCGAATTAGCTCAACAGGCTTGGGAGAGTCAAAGACCGCAGCGCCATCGAATATTTCCTTTAAAACGTTCTTAGCGCTTTCATTTGTGCCAACATCCTCGGCAAACCATATCGTTTCCGGGGTTAAGCCACGATCTTTCGCCTCAAGGTATGTCTTAATTCTGGGGACGCCATTGCCGTCACGGCCAAACCATAGCCTGCCATCGTCCGCGGCCTGCTGCATGACACTCTGGGTGTAGAGCCAGCATCTCCCGCTTTCCAACTCATGCTTCATTCCGTTGGGCGCCACGAATGTGTAGAACTGTGACTTGGTGCCATGCCCTGCTTGCGCGGTCGCTGGATCTGATTTCCACAAACCACGGGGATCGTTGTCAGGATTCTTGTAGTTGGCAAGCGCCTTCTCCGACATCGGCAGTTGGCCAATCGCATCTGAAATGAAGCTCTTATCCTTGCAAAATACAATGATGTTGTCGTATCGCGATGAGACCGATTTTCTGTTTTCTCGATTTGTTCTCTTTTCCCAGGCGATGGTTGCTATGTAATTCTCTTCACCAAATACTTCATCACAAACCTTCCGAAGGTTCGCAACCTCTCCCTCATCCATGGAGATAAAAATAACCCCATCTGGTGAGAGTAAATTCCTTGCAAGTGCTAGGCGGGGGCTAATCATGTTTAGCCAGTCAGTATGAAATCGGCCGCTCGCCTCGGTATTGCTGCTGATTTTCCGCCCACCTTCGACCTGGCCTGTCAGCTGCAAATAGTTTTGGATGTTGTCGTGGAAGTTGTCGGGGTAGACGAAGTCCTTCCCGGTGTTGTATGGCGGGTCGATGTAGATCAGCTTGACCTTGCCGGCGTAGCTCTTCTGAAGCAGCTTCAGCACTTCGAGGTTGTCGCCCTCGATCATCAGGTTCTGCGTCGTGTCCCAGTCCACGCTTTCTTCGGGGCAAGGACGGAGCGTGCCCGTGCTGGGCGTTAGGGCCAGCTGGCGAGCCGCCCGCTTGCCATGCCAGTTGAGGCCGTACTTCTCATCTGCGTCGGTCACGGTTGCATCGCCGACCAAGGCCTTGAGCACGTCGATGTTGATGGCCGGCCCGGTTCTTCCATTCGTAGCGCCTTCGGTCACCAGCTCGGGGAACAGGCCCTTCAGCCGGGCCAGGTTGTCGGCCAGGATGTCAGCGCTCTGGCTCTCAGGCATGCCGGGTTCGATCTTTTGGATGGACATGGTTCGTTCTTCTTGGACTTCAGTGTTCTTGGGCTTGACCTACGGCGCCATCGGCGCGGGCGTGGGTCGGCAGGGGCGGCGGCAGATCAGCGGCAAACTCAAGTTGGAGCCTGCTGACGCGCCGCACCATGGGCTGGCTACCAGCCAGTACAGCCAGCATCATGCCAGCCATCAAGAGCAGGCCGTTGCAGTTGCGCAGGGCGCCAATCACCAGCGGCTCGGGAAAGCCGCGCGCATGGCGGTGCAGGGCGTGGATGCCGCCGTGGACAAAGGAGTTCAGTGCCGCGGCGTTGTTGTCCTTGAACGCCTGCAGGCCGAGCAGCGGCTGTGCAGCGGCAGGCTTGTCGGCCAGTTGCTTGAGCATGTCGGCCAGCATCGGCAGCTTGCTGGCCGCCGCTTCGGTCTCCTTCGACAGCGGGGCAGCGAGCTTGTCCACCGCGAGGTCCGTCGCCGCGTAGAGAAGCCACACGGCGCGCGTCAGGGCTTCGTGTTGCAGGCGAAGGAGGCTGAACGCCGCGGTCGGCAGGCCTTGTGCCACCAGAACCCGGAGCGCTCGGCCATGCTCCAGCGCCACGCAGGCGGCGCTGACACTGGCGCTGATGCGTGCCGACCCATCGTAGGGGCGGTACTGCTCGGCGGCGATGGCAGCCATAAGAGCTTCATCCAGCTCATCGGCTCGGGCAAGTGCCTGGCCCAGCGTGTCCAGTGCCATGCTGGCGTCGTGCGGTGCGGGCGCGTCCGTCATGCGGCCTCCCCGGACAGCATGCGCTGCAAGGTCAGCAACTGGCGCTCCGCGGCATGGATCTCTTGGTTCAGTGCCACTTGGCGGGCGATCTGCCTTTCCTTGTCGGCTTGGCTGCGCAGCTGCGCGATCTGCGCCTTCAGCTGGCGGCAGTCCTGCAAGGTGGCGTGCCGTGCCGCTGCTTGTTCGCGCGTCAGGCTGGGCTGGAACCGGCCCGTTTCCTCGGCGATGTCCAGCGCGCTCGCGGTGTCTAGCCAGCCTTGGTAGAGCGCGAACAGGTCGGTCTGGGGCTGCTTGGCCAGCGCCATGGCCGCGTAAAAGGCCTGCCCGCTGCCGGCATCAGGCAGCAGGACAGAAGGAATGGGGCCGTCCAGCACCGTCTTGTCCGCTTCGTTCTGCGACGCGCGGATGTGAGCGAGCGACAGACTGACGCCGAGGTCTGAGCTGGTGGCAAGCAGCATGGGGTAGGGCACGGCACGATGCAGCAGCTCGGCCAGGCGGCCAGGCTTGGTGCCTGGCTTCAGCTTCAGGCTCAGCACCGCCACCTCCAGGTACTCGCGCTGCGCATCCTTGAAGGCCGGCACGCCGATCAGGTGGGGCTTAAGGGATGCCAGCCACTGAACCTCGTCCACCCCGTCTTGCACCTGGCGTTTGTCGGCCGCCGTGGCGGCGCCATGCTCGGCCAGCAGCTTCTTGGGCACGCGCTGGTCTACCCGAGTGGCGTCGGGCAGACCGAGGGCGTCGATCAGTGCATCGGCACTCATGCTGCCGCCGTGCTTGCTGCAGCTCCCGCGGTGGCTGACGAACCCGGCAGGACAACCAGGTAGGCCAGCACTTCGAAGTCGTTCATGCCGGCGAACTCGCCGCGCATGGCATGGGTGCCGCCCGGCGCGAAGAGGCTGGCGACTGCCCGTTCCTCCCCCTTGCCGACGATGGAGCCCACTGCAGCAGCGAGCAGGTCCTGGGCGTGGCGCATATCGGAGAACTGCCGCGTGCTCTTGGCGTGGCGAGCGACGGCGCCGGCATCGGGCAGCTCGCGGCCCATGCTCAGGCGCTTCAGGCGATCCAGCGCGTGCTTGGCCTGGGTGTAGGGCAGCAACACCGTGCCGTGCTCGCCGATGTGCACCAGGTAGATGGGCGCCAGCGGGTAGCTGGGGTCGACGGCCTTCTCGGCCGCGACGCCCTCGGCGCGCAGACAGAAGAGCATGCCGGGCGGGATGTCGGCTTCGTGGGTGGTGGTGACGGCGCATGCACCCAGGGGCATGCTCTCCAGCTTCCCCGGGTGGGCCTTGAGGTAGCGCGCCAGGTCGATGCGGTAGTCGGTGAGGGTCAGGTCGGTGATGGACACGCCGCTGGACAGGTCTTCCAGGTCGATCACGGCGTCTTGCAGCTTCAACAGCTGCTTGCGCCGGTACTCCAGGTCGTTCATCGGGTCGCCGGACTGCTGCTCGATGATGTTCTCTTCACCCGTGGCGGAGACATCCAGCAGCACCATGCGACCGCTGACGCGCTGCTCCAGGCCGATGTACTCCTCCAGCTCCATGTTGGGCCAGAAGTTGACGAGCTGGATGCTGGTGTTGGGCGAGCCCAGGCGGTCGACACGACCGAAGCGCTGAATGATCCGCACCGGGTTCCAGTGGATGTCGTAGTTCACCAGCCAGTCGCAGTCCTGCAGGTTCTGGCCTTCGCTGATGCAGTCGGTGGCGATCAGTAGGTCCAGCTCACCCTCGTGCGCCAGGCTGGCAGGGCGCTCCTTGGACCGGGGGGAGAAGGCGGTGAGGATCGTGGTCAGATCCTTGCGCAGCCCGGGCAGGGTGGACCGGTTCCGCCCCGCGCCCGTGACCAGAGCAGCTTCGACCTGTAGGTGGGTCTTTGCCCAGTCCGCCAGGTGCTCGTACAGGTACTCGGCCGTGTCGGCAAACGCGGTAAAGACGATGACCTTGCGGTTGCCGGCGTTGATGGGGTTGCGCACCTTCTCCGCGATCAGGTCGCGCAGCTTGCCGAGCTTGTCGTCGCGGGCGGCATCGACTTGCAGGGCGGCGGCGTTGAGCGTGGCCAGCCGGTTGCGGTCTTCGGTGAGGTCCTGACGCCAGCGGGCGAGGTCGATGTCGCTGAGCAGCACCTTGACCTTGCGGCCGACCAGCAGGGTTTCGAAGGCGGGATCGTCCACATCGACATCCGCGATGTCGATCTCTTCGAACTCGTCTTCGGCACCGACGCTGCCTGCCTGGTAGGCCTGCAGCCGAGCCAGGGTCTCGTCGACATCCTTGAGCTGTCGGCCCACGGTCAGGGCGAAGGAAAAGACGGAGCTTTCCATCCGCTTGAGCAGGTTGACGCGCATCAGGTGGATCAAGCTCTCTTCGCGGTCGACCTGGCGGAAGATGCTCTCGCCGCCTCGAATGGAGGTGCTGTACTTGGCGTCGTAGCTGGCCAGCTTGTCTTCCTTGACGTAGCGCAGCGGCGCGTAGCTAGCCAGCTTGAGCCGGCGGATCTCGAAGTTGATCTCCTTGATCGACTGGAACTCGCCGGCCTTGTCGACGTCAGCCTTGATGTTGATGGGTGGCAGGCGGCCAGGGAATCGGCCGGTCTCTGCGGTGCCGTAGTACTTCTCGATGTGACGGCGGGAGCGCGCGATGGTCAGGTGGTCCAGCAGCGCGAAGTAGTCGAAGCCCAGCATTTCCACCAGTAGCTGGGGCGTTCGCTCTTCTTCGGGCAGCTCCAGCCACCGGTTGAAGGACTTCTGGGCGCGACGCGTGGTGCTGTCGATGCTGGCGATGCCATGGTCGAAGAAGGCGGTGTCATCGCCCTCGGTGACGAAGGCGATCTGGTTCTTCAGATCGGCCAGGCGGTTGTTGACCGGCGTGGCCGACAACATCAGCACGCGGGTCTTGACGCCCTCGCGAATGATCTTGCGCATCAGCCGGTCGTAGCGCGTCTCAGCGCCTTGCTTCGGGGCCTTCTTGTTGCGGAAGTTGTGGGACTCGTCGATGACGACCAGGTCGTAGTTGCCCCAGTTGATGTGCGCAAGGTCGATGTCACCCGACAGGCCGCCGTCGCGCGACAGGTCGGTGTGGTTCAAGACGTCGTAGTTGAAGCGGTCGGACGCCAGCATGTTGCGCTGGTCGTTGGCCTTGTAGATGGTCCAGTTGTCGCGCAGGCGCTTGGGGCACAACACCAGGACGCGGTCGTTGCGCAGCTCGTGGTACTTGATGATGGCCAGCGCCTCGAAGGTCTTCCCGAGGCCGACGCTGTCGGCAATGATGCAGCCGCCGAAGCGATCCAGCTTGTCGATGGCGCCGACGACGCCGTCGCGCTGGAACTTGTAGAGCTTCTTCCAGACGATGGTGTCGCGTATGCCGGTGGCTGACTTGACGATGCGGTCCTCGTCCATGTCCTGGCTGTCAGCCCTGAACAGGTGGTACAGCATCGCCGTGTAGACGCTCATCGGGTCACGCGCTGCCGCCAGCTCGTCGAGGGCTTGCAGGATTGCAGTCTTCGCGTCAGGTTGCTGGCCGAGGCCCTCCCACTGGAGGTCGAACCACTGGGCCAGCGCCTCGGCTTCCTGGGCTGTCTCGGACGCCTGGATGAAGCTCAGAGGGTTGCCTGGGGTGATGCCGAGGCCATCGGTCGACAGGCCGAAGGACCCGTGCACGGCTTGCCGGGCCTTGCCGTCCGGTCCACGAAGGACCGCGAGGCCTTGGGGGATGGAGCCCGGTGCGCAACGCACTTCAGCCTTGCCGCGAATCCATTCCGCGAACTGCTTGGCGAGGTTCGGCGCCTGCAGCCGATTACGGGCAGGCCGATCGGCAGCGTTGCCTAGGGGGCTGAAGTCGGCCGCATCTGCGGGCACCAGCAGCCGGGCGGCGCTGAGCTTGCTGGCTCCTTCCTGAAGCGCTTCGAACGCGAACAGCGAGCCAGACGCCGTCATCAGGTCGATCTGGTTGCCGGAAACGAGTTCGGGCGAGATAAGGTCTACAACACGGTCAGTACCAGCATTTCGGATCAGCTTCATCGTTTTTTTGCTCCCTGCAGCAATTTAACCGAGGGGGCAAGTGATCCGGCAGCGTGGTTCTGCCTAACTGTGCGGTGCGCGGCTCCGCTTCTAAGTAGATACCCGAGATTTACACAGCGCTGTGCCTGTCTCAGTGAGGCGGGTGAGGCAAGAAGGCGGGTTTACTCCGAGGGCAGACGCTTGATCTCGGCGACGAGCTGGAGCTGCTGCAGGTAGTCGTTGTGGAACCGTGCCAGCCAGCGGACAACGTGCACGTTGTCCAGAAGCGTCTTGATGTGTGCCTTGATGATGGCCAGCTGTAGGGTCAGGTCACCGTAGGTTTCTTCGATCAACTTCGTGTCGGCTTGCATGGCCGCCAGCTCCCGCTGCAGGCGCTGCACCGTTTCCGTGGCGCCCGAGCGCTGGACCTTGGCCTTGGTGTCGGGCGCCAGCTGATCGGGGGGCGTGTGCTGAAGCATGGCTTCCGCAAGCTTGACCGAGTAGTTCTCCAGGCCAACCATGGTTCGGGCCACGTCGATCTGCCGGAACGCGCCCATTTTGCGCAGCACACCGAAGATGGTCCGGCCGGCTGGCTTGTCGGCCAGCAGGCGCACCGCCTCGTCGCAGATGCCGTCGAGCATGCGGAAGCGCTCCTGGATAGACTTCTCCGAGATGTCGAGCGCGGCAGCGAGGCGTTGTACCGACGCGCCGCGCTCAGCCGCGCGGACGATCATCTTGTGCTCTTGCACGACGGAAAGACGGCTGACGCGCTTGTTGTAGGTGTAGCCCTCGTCGTCGGTCGAGATCAGGCAAAGCGCTCGGGCGACGCCGAGCTCCGTCAAAGCCAGGAGTCGGATGTGACCGTCCAGGACCTGGTAGGCGCCTTGGTGGGCAGGATGATGAATGACGACCAGCGGCTCTACGAGGCCGATCTCGGCCAGCGACGACTTGACCTGCTTGTACTTGACGCTGACCTTGATCGTGGCCGGCACGACCCGGCTTGCATGCAGCAGCTCCAGCGGAACTTCCACGCAATCCAGCTCGAATCCGAGGCGAATGGGTTTGGGATTCTTGTCCATCATGCCAGCCCGGATTTCTTGGCCAGCTCGGCCAGCGGCTTGGGCATGTTGGTCAGGCCCTCGGCTTTGAGCAGTTTGCGGAAGTCGGCGTTGCCCAGCAGCTCCTTGAAGATTTGCTGCACGATCAGCAAGGTGGACTGCGTGTGTTCTGCCCGGCGCTGGATGCGCTTGTGCTCGTCCGTGTTGCGCTGGTAAAGCTTCGTCAGCTCTTCCGGGCTCATGCGCTTCGACGGCGAGCCACCTCTGCCGTAGATCTCCGGGCTGTGGCGCTTTCCGCTGCGCGCCCGATGCTCCAGGATGCGTCGCATGACGGCGACCTTGCGACCCTTCAGGTCACCGCGGTTGTAGGCCTCCAGCAGCAGCTCTTGCGCTTCGGCATCGTTGGCGCGTGCTATCTGCACGGCGATGTGGAGCGGGACGTGGCCGGCCTCGGCGGCAGTCAACAGGCGACGCTCACCACGCTCAAGCAGCGCGCCGACGTTGTTGACCCATGAGGCGGTGCAGCCGATCTTCTTGCCGATCTCGGCGTCGGAGTAGCCCTTGGCGCGCAGTGCGCCGACTTGCTCCAGCATCTCGCTGGCCCGTGGGGTGCGGCGCGCGATGTTCTCGACCAGGCTCATGACGTGGCCGGTCTCTTCGTCGGTGTCGACGACCAGAGCGGCGATGAGCTCCTGCCCGAGCGACTTGCAGGACTCCAGCCGGCCCTGTCCGCAGATGAGTGCGTACTTCGGGGCGTCGCCGTCGGTGTCAGGCAAGCGCCGGACCGTGATGGGGCGCTTCAACCCGATCTGGCCGATGTTGTCGGTGATCTCTTGATGCAGCTTGGTGTTGCGAACCCGCGGGTTCGCAACAATCACAGCCTCGATGGGGATCATCTCTACCCGGGCAGACTTGTCCATCATGCAGCCTCCGCGAAGGGAGCCCTGGCGCACAGGGCGTAGAAGTCATCGAGTGCGTCGACCCGGTAAAAGTCAAGCGAGAAGCCGTTGCTTTCCGCTACCGGAAGCTGCGAAGCCGTGAAGTCGACGGCCGGCAAGACGTAGAAGTCGAATGGGTGGCGGTTCGCGTGGTCCATGCGCGTGACGATGGTCACGTCTGGCTCCAGGCTCGTGTCGAGCCGGATTAGCCAGCGGTACTTGCCTGCTGGCGTTGGCTTGCACCGGGCGACGACGATGGACGCGGTGAACTCGTTATTGATTGTGAGGATGTCCGTGTCGGCGTTGGTCTGAACGCTTCCACCGGCAGCGACGATGCCTGCCGACACTTGCTCGACAACGGTGGGGTGGTAGCGGCGCAGAGCCCGGTTGATCTCCAGGTAGGCATAGTCCCGCCGCGGGCTGTAGCCGACCAGGCTGTAGGCGCGGCACAAGCTGCCGAAGCGTGTGCGGTAGCTGGAGCTGGATGGCAGGCCATCTTCTTCGTCGATCAGTACGCCCGACAAGCCCCCGTGCCTCTCCAGCACTTGCCTGAGCAGGGCGAGCATCTGCTCGTCATCGAGGTGACGCGACCGCTGGGAAATGATGGCCTGCGCTTGCCAGAACCGCTCATGGGGAACGATGGCGGTGAAGGCGCCATCTTTACGGATCCACTCGGCCGGCGGGTTCTGCCGGTGTTCAATCTTGAGCTTGAATGAGGTTCGGGCGTAGACGTTGTTGCCGATGTACTTTTCGTTGGTGAGGATCTGATGAACGGTGCCCCGTGTCCAGGGGCGCCCAAGGTCTGTCCTCAGCCCCTGACGGTTGAGTTCGGAAGCGATCACCCGCTCGGGCTTACCGTCGTCCAAGAAGAGCCGGTAAATCTGGTGCACCGTGGCGACTTCGGCTTCCGGTCCAGGGACAAGGAAGACGCGGTCGGTCTGGATACTCTTCTTCTCGCCGCGCGACAGCAGGCCCTTGACGTTGTGGTTCTCGTCGACTAACTGGCGACGCAGCCCGAGGCCAGGGGCGCCGCCTTGCCGGTAGCCTCGCTGCACGAGGTTGCGATGCCCGGCAAACACCTTGACGGATAGCTCCCGACTGTACTCGGCAGCCATGCTCCGTTTCAGACCGACCATCACAGTCGACGACAGCGATCCATCGTTCTTGAACTGCTCGGCGCAGTAGATGATCTTGATCCCGCGCTTCTTGCAGGTCTGCTCATAGACGGCAGCTTCATCAGGGTCGGGGAATCGTCCCCAGCGGCTGATGTCGTAGACCAGCACTGCGGCGAACCCAGGATTCGGTGTTCGGACGTCGTCGAGCAGTTGCTGCAATGCAGGGCGGCCACGAAGGTTGAGGCCGCTTTTTCCGGCGTCCATGTAGGTCCGGACGACCCGCATCTTGTGCAACTCGGCGTAGGCTGCGATCACCTGAGCCTGGTTGTCGGTCGAGTACTTCTGATGCTCCGTCGACATGCGGACGTACTGGGCCACGGGGAGCAAATCGCTCTGGACTGGCCCCTCAGCGGCACCGTCATCCGAACCTACGCTTGAGTATTCCGTCATCGCGTCCCCTCCCAGGCAGACGGTCATCAACAAGCCATCGTTGCCGCGCACCGTGACGTTTTGATGACAGTTGGACCGTGCGAGCAAGTTCTGCACGCTCGACCCGCCCGAAGCTGAGAAGTGCCCTCCCCGCGGCCGGTGGTTCCGCAACGCCTCCCCCCTCTTGCGGGCAACTCATCCTCGAATCAAAAAACTCTCAGACCCATATCACCGTTGTGACCCGTGGGCTGCCGGTTCAACTCTTCCGTCAAGCCCCGCGCGGTTCTCCACATGGCCAGCCCTCTCCTTAAAGAGGGGCTGGCCATTTTGTTTGCATCTTCCCCAAGGAGTCTCCATGCGTCCCTGTCCCTCTCCCCTTGAGAACCTCGCCGCCTTCGCCATCACGTTCTTCTCCGGCGCCCTGTCCGTTCTGGGCCTGGCCGCTTACTTGGAGCGTCAGCGCAAGGGGCATGAGCTTGGACCCCGTTGACCCGTTCGACGGTCCAGACGAGGAGCCGGCGACCCAGCACTTCCGCTGTCACACCGGCGGGGGACATCAGCACGACTCGCCTGCCCCATCCGCCTCCTGCCCCCGATGTGGTTCGTTGCATGCCGAGCCGCATCACGCGGCACGCCGTCTCGCGGCGGCGCTGGGCGCCCTGGCCGGCATGACCACGGGCGCAGTGCGTGTCCTGCAAGTCGCTGGTGCGCTCTCTGCCGGAGCTCGCATCGCCACCATCGGCGCCTGCGCATCGGGACCGATTGCGGGCCTGGTCGCCAGCGCCCTGTCCGCCGCGCTGCTGGAAGGTGCTGCGGGCTGCACGCTGGGTGCCCGCTTCGGCGAAGCCATCGACCGGGCGATTCTCCTGCGCTGCCGCTGCCTGTCCTGCGGTCACACCTTCAACGCGTCAGATCCACCGCAACACTGACGCCTTCCCCCTCAGCTTCCATTCACACCGGGCGCCCGGCGCTGCTGATCCACCAGCGGCTCCCGGCGCCCCCGTCATTTCTGGAACCCCCATGTCACATCAACTGCAAACCATGGCCTACACGGGCACCACCCCGTGGCATCAACTGGGCAACGAACTGGCACCGAAGCAATCCATCGAGAGCTGGACCCGCGAGGCCGGCATGGACTGGGCGATCTGCGAGAGCCCGGTGCGCTACCTCGCCGAGACCAGCGGCGCACTGGGCGCCATCATGAGCTTCGAGGACCAGAAGGTGCTCTACCGCAGCGACACCAAGGAGGCCCTGTCCGTCGTCGGCAGCCGCTACCAGGTCGTGCAGCCGCGCGAGGTGCTGGAGTTCTACCGCGATCTCACCGAGGTGTCAGGTTTTGAGCTGGAGACCGCCGGCGTGCTCAAGGCCGGCCGCAAGTTCTGGGCGCTGGCGCGCACGGGCAAGCAGGTCGCGCTCAAGGGCACGGACGTAGTCAACGGCTACCTGCTGCTGGCCACGTCCTGCGACGGCTCGCTCGCCACCACGGCCACGCCGACCACGATCCGGGTGGTGTGCAGCAACACGCTGAACCTGGCGCTCAATGGCGCCAGTTGCGCCGTCAAGGTGCCGCACCGGTCGAGCTTTGATGCGCAGGCCGTCAAGCGGCAGTTGGGCATCGCCGTGTCGCAATGGGACGGCTTCATGTACCGCATGAAGACGCTGGCCGAGCGCAAGGTCAAGAACCACGAGGCGATGAACTACTTCCTCAAGGTGATCTGCGAGACGAACCCGCCGACGGCGGCCAAGGGTGTTGAGCGCGCTGCGGGTCTCAGCAATGAGCGCGCTCTGGCCAAGGTCCAGGAGATCTTCAACGGCCGAGGCCGTGGAGCGGAACTCGCCGCCGCCAAGGGCACGGCCTGGGGGCTGCTCAACGCCATCACCGAGTTCGTGGACCACGAGCGCCGCGCGCGCAGCCAGGAGTACCGGCTGGACAGTGCCTGGTTCGGGCAAGGCGCGGCGTTGAAGCAGCGGGCGCTCGACCTGGCCCTGTCGCTGGCGGACTGATGCGGCCATGGTCGCGTTTCAGAAGCCTCCGCGCGCTGCTGCGCGGCCTGCGCCGCCACGGCTGATTCACGAGCATGTCGCCGGCCTGCAGTTTGACCGGGAGGCCTGCCACGCCGTCCGCACCCGGCAAGGGTTGCGGTGGGCGCCGCTGGCCTGGCCGACGGATGACGCAAGCTCGCCGGCCCAGTTCAACCTCTGCGCCCTGCAACACACGCTGGGTCTGCTGAGCGCCCGCCCCGTGAGCGCAGACGACGTGGCGGCCGTCCGCAAGACGCGCAATGCGTGGCGCGTTGCCGGCCTGCCGGCGCGCGGCCAGGTCCACCACGGTCTGACCTTGAAGGCGCTGGGGGCGCAGGTCCGTCAGGCCGTCGTGCAGGGCGGCGTCTGCCTGCTGGAGGTCCAACTGCGGCATCGGGACGGCAGCGATGCCGGCGCCGTGCCGCGCCTCATGACGGTCACCGGCGTGGAGGTCGATGCGCAGCCATCGAGACGGGTTCGCGCCCTGATGTTGCTGGACCCGTCCGATGACTTGCCCTGGGGCGCCGGGCACAACACCCGCCTGCCGATCACTGGAGCCCCGGAACACGCGGTGCTGCGATACACGAATGGCCGGCTGCTTCGCTTCCGCGTCCGTCGCTTGATCGAGTGGCGGGCTGCGCCCTCGCCGTGAACGGGAGGCCCCGTTTGACAGCCTTCCTTCCCCTTCCCCCCCTTCGACACAGGCCTCGGTCCGACAGCTCGGATCGGGGCTTTGTGCCGTCTGGGCTTCATTTCGGAGAATCCATGGCAACCGCCCTTCCCTCCCCCGCGCCAGACAGCGCGCCATCGCGCCGCAAGCCGGCGCTCAAGCTGGTCAAGACGCAGACGCTGGACCGCGACCAGTGGCTGGCCGTTCGCAAGCGCGGCATCGGCAGTTCGGACGCCGCTGCGGCCGTCGGGCTCAACCCCTACAAGTCCCAGTTGGAACTGTGGATGGAGAAGACCGGCCGCGATGCCGGCCTGCCCCAGATCGACCCTGAGGACGACAGCACACCCGTCTACTGGGGCACGCTGCTGGAACACATCGTGGCGGCGCAGTACACCCGCCGCACCGGCCACCGCGTGCGGCGCGTCAATGCCGTGCTGCAGCATCCCGACGAGCCGTGGATGCTCGCAAACCTGGACCGCGAAGTCGTCGGCGTGCCGGACGTGCAGATCCTGGAATGCAAGACGGCCGGGATCAACGGCGCCAGGCTGTGGCGCGACGGTGTGCCCGAATACGTGCAGCTGCAAGTCATGCACCAGTTGGCTGTGACGGGCAAGCAGGCCGCTGATGTCTGCGTGCTGATCGGCGGCCAGAAACTGCGCATCCATCGCATCGAGCGCGACGAACGCCTGATCGCCCAGTTGATCGAGCTGGAGCGGCGCTTCTGGCGCTGCGTGGAGCTGGATGTCGCACCGCTGGCGGATGGCTCGGATTCTGGCCACCAGGCCCTGCAGGCGCTGTATCCCCGGGACGACGGAAGCGTGCTGGACCTCAGCGGCGACCTCGTGATGTCGGCGCTGTTCTCGGACCTGCTGGCGGTGCGCCAGGTGCTGAAGGCGCAGACCGAGCAGGAGGCCCGCATCAAGCAGGCCATCCAGCAACGCATGGGCTCCGCGACCCGTGCGGTGTTCGAGACCGGTGAGGTGAGCTGGAAGCGCAGCCAGGACAGCGCGGTGCTGGACGGCGAGCGGCTGTGCCGCGATGAGCCCGAGCTGGCGCGCTGCTTCATGAAGGCCAAGCCGGGCTCACGGCGGTTCACGGTGCACGACGACAACGACTGACCCGGGCCACAGCTTTTCCAACATCAACCCCAAGGAATCCCCATGCTCAAAGGCCTCGCCCTGACCCCGCCCATCGTCGGGCGGATTTCCATCGGCAAGATCGTCGAACGCGGCGACAAGCGTCTGCCCGAGAAAGATGACGAGTTCACCATCACGACACAGGTTCAGACCAAGGACGGCTGGCTGCTGCATCCGCTCAATGAGAGCCTGCGCAAAGGCGCTGCCGGCGCAGACAGATCAGCCAAGCTGCGCAGCATCCCCGTGCAGCTGCTGTTTGACGATCCCGAGCTGAGCCTGCGCGCCAACTACACGCTGTTCGACCGCCGGTCCGGACGCCCGCTGTGCGTCGGCAACGGGGAGACCTGCAAGCGGTCCACCGCTTCGGGCATGCAGACGCTGCCCTGCCCCACACCGGACAACTGCGAGATGTCGCAGCGGCAGTGCCGACCGCTGGGGCGGCTTAACGTGCGCGTCGTCGGCGATGAGGATCATGTTGACGAGCTGGGAAGCTTCGTGTTCCGCACGGCCGGCTTCAACAGCATCCGCACGTTGGCGACTCGGCTGCGCTACTTCGCAGCGGCATCGGGCGGGTGCCTGTCGACGCTGCCACTTGAACTGCGCCTGCGCGGCAAGTCCACGACCCAGTCGCACCGTGCGCCGATCTACTACGTCGACCTGACGCTGCGATCCGGCACGAGTCTGGCCGAGGGCGCCCGACAAGCCAAGGCAGCGTGGGAGGCCAGGCGCAGCAGCGGCGTCGATCAGGAAGCCCTGGATCGGGCGGCGCGCGAAGGCGTGGCGCTCGGCGCCTTCGAGGAGTCGGCAGAAGAAGCCGTCGCCATCGTGGAGGAGTTCTTCCCCGAGGACGAGGGCGGCGGTGACGGGAACGAGGGGGCGACTGCTTCCGGGGCCAAGTCGGGTCTCGCCGCCAAGCTGGCCGGCAAGCTCGGCACGCCTACGCCGTAACCGCCAGTCCGTCTGGATCAAACAGCGCCCGCACATCGACACCCAGCGCGTCGGCGATGCGCTGGATGTTGCGAATGCCCAGGTTGCGCCGCTTGCGCTCGATGCCGGAGATGTAGGTCCGGTCCAGGTCGCACAGGTCGGCCAGCGCTTCCTGCGACAGCTGCTTGTCCTGGCGCAGCCGCTTCATGTTGTCGGCGAACAGCCGCAGCAGCCGGTCCTCATCGGCCGGCGCCGGCACCGCACCACGCCCGCGCGGGCTGAGCGGCTTCTTGCCCACTGAAGTGGCGGATTTCGTGGCGGTTTTCACAGCCGCGATCCTCAAGACCTGATGACAATGGGACTACGGACTATGAGTCACAACGTCATCGCGTTTGTCTTCGTCGCCTTTCGGCATCCAGCCTCTTGCTGAGCCGTGGCCCCGCAGGCGAACTTTTCTTCACCCATCAACGTGACTCAAAGTCAACAACACGGGAGATCCAATGACAACACCTGTCCCTCTTGACCCTGCGGCCTGGTACTACGAGCGGAGCCGCCAGCAGCACGGCCCGCACATCGAGGAGGAGATGCGGGCGCTAGTCGCCAACGGCACGCTGGCCCTGGGCTCGCGGGTCTGGCGCGAGGGCCTGGACGACTGGACGCCGGTCGAGGACACGGCGCTGGGCGCCCACCTCAAGGCCACGACGCCTCCGCCGCTGGTGGGCGCCCGCGGCAACCAGGGCACGGCGTCCCGTAGTGCTTCGTCCGATGCGCAGCCTCCTCTCTTGTCCGGCCGATCCGACGCGCCGCTGCCCGCCGGCGTCAAGGGCTGGTGTTGGGGTGGCATCCTGCTGAACTGGATCTGGGCGGCGCGCTTTCGGGTCTGGTGGGGGCTGCTGGCCTTGGTGCCCGTAATCGGCATTCCGGTGTCGATCTGGCTCGGCGTCAAGGGACGCGAGCTGGCCTGGCGCCGCGGCAGCTGGGCCAGCGTGCAGGCCTTCAACGACGTGCAACGCAGGTGGTCCATCGCGGGCGCGATGGTCACGCTCCTGGCCTGCCTACTCTTTGGCGGGAGCTTCGCCTATGAGCAGTGGCAGGCGCATCAGGCCGATGCCGCAGGCTCGGACCTGTCGCCAGAGCAGATGACGCGGGTCCTCTCCGAGCCCGTGGATCTCAGGAAGCTGGGCGTCCCGGCGCCTGAGCAGGCCGCGCCGGCCGTGCACGGCGAAGTCGACATCAGCGACACGATGCCACGCCGCATCGAGACCGTCCACGGCGTGCTGGAGCAGCGCGAACTGCCCGACCGGTCCTCGGCGATCTTCCTGGGGGAGCAGCGCCTCTTCGAAGGCCCGGACGCAACCTGGCATGAGCTGGTGCGCAAGTTCCAGCGTGCCGACGGCTCAGAAGCTGTGCTGCTGCGCAGCAGCGGTGGCCGCGGCAACAGCTGCGAGGCGCTGTACTTCTTCGTGGTCGTCCATCGCGATGGCATCCGCTTCTCGCCAGAGTTCGGCTCCTGCACGCCGGCGGTCCGCTACGAGCAGCGCGGCGACGTCATCACGTTGACCATGCCTCGCATGGGCGGGATGTCGGTCTACCAGTTCGGCAACGACAACCAGGTGCTGGAGGACGGCAAGACGGTCGAGATGCGAGACGGCGTCAATCCAACTAAGTAAGGCCTGGCCGCCGCTAAGCCGGCGTCCCAGGCAATCACGATCAACGGAAGGAACCCATGGACAAGATCATCACGAACTTCAACCAGCTCAAGGCCGATCCCAAGGGCTGGTTCCTGGCACTGCCGCTGTGGCGCCAAATCCTGCTGGGCGTCGCCGCAACCGGCCTGACCCTGACGGCGCTCTCAAGTATCTTCGACGCTGGCGCGCTCAGCTGCAATGACCGCAGCACGAAGTCACAGGTTCTGGAGATCATCGACTCGCATCTGGAAACGGCCCGCTGGTATCAGGAGGCCAAGGACAAGGGCATTGTTGGGACGCGCAAGATTTCAGAGGTCCGCACAACGCGCTCGGACAAGGACCTTGATCGGTATGCCTGCGCAGCGAAGTACACGTTCGACATCAAGGGGAGGACCCGCGAGGTGGACTTCACCTACGACGTGGACTATCTGGAGGACGAACAGAAGAGCCACGTGCTGGTGGACGTGAACACCGTGAAGTCGCGCTACATGACGGCGCTCATGGGGTTCTGATCGCTGAACAAACCTGTTGCCCAGGCAATGAAGACGCGGCATAAGCCACCCCATCGCTTGATGGGGTGGCACTGTCGGGTGTAGATTTTTTTGTGCTCGACCATCAGGGCATCGCCCCCTGGCCGGCCAAGCCCTGGGCCAGTTGTCGTCGGGTCGGCCCGAGCACTGGCCAGTTCGCCGCCTACCGCGCACAGCGTGGCGTGCAAGTTCAGCGCTGCCTGCACCAGTTCCTTGGGCTCGCGATCCATCGCAATGGTCATGCGCATCACCTGGATCTCGCGGCCGGCCTGCGCCAGCCGCATCGACAACTGCCGCTGCCAAGGGCGGCCCGGTGCCATACCCCGCATCAACGCGCTCAGCAGTTCATCGAGATGGGTGATGGCCGTGGCGGTTTCGGCAAGTCGGCTGGGTTCTGTCTCGGCCACGCCGAACATGGTTCGCAAGGCTGCGGAGACTGGGCGAATTGCGCCCGCCGAGATCCCCTATCAGGCTTTGATTGACTCGTCAAATTCTGGTCTGCGCGCAGGCATGCCCGAGCAGGACGAAAGGAAATCCGAAGTGTCGACATGCAATGGCGCCGTCATCCACAACCGCGAGCCATTGCATGTCATCCGCTCCCATCACCCTGCTGCGCAAAGACGCGCTGCGCCGCCGCCTCGGCGGCATCGCCAATAGCACCCTGCACGACTGGCTGTCGCCTTCGTCGCCCCGCCACGACCCGGCCATGCCGCGGCCCATCCAGCTCGGGGCGAACACCGTCGCCTGGGTGGAATCCGAAGTGGAGGAATGGCTGGCGGCCAAGGTCGCCAGTGCGAAGAAAACCCACGGCGGCGCCCGCTGAACCAGGGATTCCGCCATGATGTATTTCAATAACCCCGGCAATTACCCGGTCTACTGTTTTCCGGCCGGCATCAGGCAAGCCATCTTGGCCATGCACGCCCAGACCAAGGCGCCACTGGAAATCGTCGGCGCCTCAGTACTGGCCGTGCTGGCTACTGCCACGCAGCATATTGCGCGGGTTCAGCGCCCCTCGGGTCAAATCGCCCCGCTCAGCCTGGCTCTGCTGACCCTGGCAGCCTCAGGCGATAGAAAGACGAGTTCCGACGACGTGGCCTTTGTCGCCATCCGCGCGTTCGAAAAGGCGCAGGCCGACCAGCGCCGCTCTGCTTTGGAGCGGCATGAAGCCGAGCTGATGGCCTGGAAGGCGCAGCGCGACGGCGTCGCCCTGCAAATCAAGCAATACACCGCCAAGGGCGAGCCGACGGAACCTCTGGTCTCACAATTGAAGGAGTTGCAGAGCAAGAAACCGACGCACCCGCAGGTCGTCAAACTCGTTTACGCCGATACGACTCCGGAAGCACTGTCCGTCGGTTTGCACAAAAACTCGGCTTCGGCAGCGCTACTGTCGAACGAAGCCTCGCGGCTGCTGTTCGGCCCAGCCATGTCGAATCTGTCGATGCTGTCCGAGCTCTGGAGCGGCAGCAGCGTACCGATTGACCGCGTGAGCGCCGAGAGTTTTGTGCTGGAGGCCCTGCTGACCTCTTCGCTCATGCTCCAACCGAGTGAATTTAATAGGTTCCAGAAAACCCGGGGTGAGCATATGCGGGGCAGCGGCTACCTAGCACGTTGCCTCGTTTCCCGCCCCCTATCCATCCAGGGATTTCGTGAAATCTTTCCCGGGGAAATCATCGCCGTCGATGACACGGAGCGCTTTCACGACCGGATTACCGAGTTGCTGCGCACAAACAACACCCGCCCGACGGGTAATGTGATTGGATTTAATCAGCACGCTGCCTGCTCGTGGACGGCATTCTTCAACGAAACCGAGTCCCAACAAAAGCAGGGATGGTTCTATGCAGATATCGCTGATTTCGCGTCAAAAATTGCTGACAACGCCGCCCGCATCGCTGCAATTTTCAGCATCTACGAAGGCATAACCGACTTCATAGACCAGACCTCCATTCATCAGGCTGTCGAAATATCCAAGTGGTACCTGGCGCAGTTCAAGATGATCTTCGGCACCCAATTCAAGCTGCCGGAAGAACAGCAGGATGCGATGATGTTGGAGCAATGGGTCAACAGGGTCCCGAGAGCCATGGATGGCTTCATCTACATCGACCGCAGCAAGATCATGCAGTTTGGCCCGAACCCGCTGCGCAATCGCGAGAAGCTCAACCGTGCGCTGGGCTGGCTTGAGTTTCACGGGCGTGCCACGCAATGGCGTCATGGCCGGAAAACCGTCGTGAAGTTCACGCCTTGGGCTTAAGTCAGCGTCGGGGCCACCTCGTTCAACAGTTCAGGGCCGCTGCCGCCCGCCTACCGCTAACGTCGCAAAACCGCTCAAATTAGCGGTTTTGCAGTCGTAGCGGCCAGTCGATGGGGCGTGGCCTGCCCTCATGCCTGTCGTTTCTGCAGCAACTCACCCACGGCCTGTTCGGACATCTGCTTGATGCGGGCGTGGCCAAGATGGCGCTCCGGCACCTTGTCGATACCCCGGGTTCGGTAGCTTCGATGGTCCACGCGGTCCGCGTGGCCGTACTTTTCCAGATACTGGTTCTGGATCTCGGAAAACGTCTCCCGGATGGAGGTGGCCAGTGCCTTCATCTCGCCGCGGTGCCGGCCACCGCTGTCCTTCTTGCAGCCACCCAGTTCAGGGTGAACCGCGTTGTAGCGTCGGAAGTGCAACTCCGGCGGACGCTCGATAGCATCGGGTACCCGGTTGTTGATCATCAGGTGCGCATGGGGCTGACTGACTTTTCCCAAGGCAGCTTCCGGTGCGTGAATGGCGAATTCGTAGGGCTTGTTGCCGCAGACCTTGGCGGCAAATTCCTGGACCAGTTCGGATCGCTGTGCAGGCGCCAGTTCCGCTGGCAGCGCAAACTCCAATTCAACGTAGGCCGTGCCATTTGCGCGCTCGAACTTGTCGGCGGCATTCCAGAAGACGCCGGGTTGATCGTTGGCCCAGGACGGGAGATTGCCGTGCTGGTGCAACTGGAGGTCGTCTGCCTTGCCGTTGCGGCCAAACTTGCCCTCTCGTGCGATATAGGCCGAATGGCTTGCTGCTTTTCCCTTCTTCCCGTTCTTGATACTCAAATGAAAACTTGCCATACTGGCACCCCATCATCTCAACCATAAAACCATGCCGGCAGGCACGCCCAGGAGAGATCATGGCTTGAGTTTTCACCTCATTTTAGAGAAAGGTAAAGTGCGCATCCATTATTCACCCCACCCTATCCTAGATTCAACCATGAACTTTCCTCACAGGATATAGAGAAGAGTATATTTTCACCATACACAGCGTCATCATGGAGTGATCAATCACTCCAGGCGATTCCCGTACACACCTTGAATCTGGCAGCATCATCAGCATTAAGGCGCAACCAGTCCTTGAATAGCCCAGGATAGGATCTCTTCATTCGCCTAAGTTTTTCAACATCCTCACCCTGCCCTTCAGCGATCAGCATGTCGATGGCATATTCCACCGCCTCGTCAAATGACTTGAAGTCCTTGCCATCCAGCTTGTGGTTGTCCTCCAGGCAATTCAGGATGGCTTTACACCTTCGATTCACATCCTTGACATGCCCACCCCTTTGGGATGGGCGCTTATCTTCAATATTCGGGTCAACATAGATCGAAGGCAGATCACCCCTCAGATCATGTCTCAGCATGTATGCGTGCTGAAGCAGCTTATTGGCCGAAGCGGATTTACCTCGATCCATCTCAGCTTTGGCGCTGGCGACATGGGCCATCACAAGGGAGACTCTGTAGTGTTCCCATGTGCCTTGCAGAACCCCATATCTAAACTCAGCATCGCGGAGCCAGTCGCTCAGGCTGTAGCTGGGATAGGCGTCTTCACCGAGATGGTATTCATGCACCTCCTCATAGGTTGAAAGCAGCCCTTCTTCTTCACACTGAGAACGAAACTCGGTCAGCAGTTTGGCCAATCTGTCAGCGACGGCCGCAGCAGACGGCGGGTCAGCATTCTTTCGATTAGGCATGGCTCCTCCTGCGGCGATGCATCGCTCAGGCTATGTCCAGGAGCTTTCGGGATCTAGATGCTTCGCCAACTCCATCGCGTCATGCAACACACGAGCGACGACAAGCAGATCCAGCTCAGCACGGTAGATGACGAAGTGGCGAGGTCTACGCACCAGCGCTGCGCTGCCGGCGTGGTGGCGGCTCAGCCGCAGATGCCATGACCGCACGCCTGCACCGAGTTCAGGGCGGGCCAGACTGCCCGGCCTCTCCGGCTGCGTCGCGACGTCCCGCAACGCCGCGACGATGAGGCCCTCGTAGCGCGATCTGCCGTTCTCACCGAACTGCTCCTGCGTCCACGCCAGGATGCGGATCACATCGGCCTGCGCTGAGTCTGACAGGCGATAGCGCAGCATCATTCAGCCGTCTTGGACAGCTGTGTGGCTCGAAGCCCCAATTGCCCGATGAAGTCCTCCAGTTGGTCATCGCCAACCTCGGCATATCGGCCCTCGGCGAGGTCAGCCAACCCTTGGCGAGCGGCCTGCTTTAGCGCCTTGAGCTGCGTCTGCTCGACGCGATCTCGTGCCTCGATGAGACGCAAGCCTTCACGCAGCACTTCACTGGCATTTTGGTAGCGGCCGGACTGCACCAGGTTCTCCACCAGCGCCTGCTGATGGTCGCTCAGGACCACATTACGTGTCGGCATGTTGATCGCTCCTCAGGATGGGGAAAACAGGCTCGCCATTGGCACATTATGCCAATGGACTCTTACCGCGCTACGACCGTGGCGCTCCTATCAGATCACTGGCACGAAGCACCTTGGCGGCATCGCAGAACCTGGACCAGTCCTCCATCATGGCGCGGCGCTTCTCCAGCGCATCACCACGCCGGTACGCGGCTTCGGTCTTGTTCTGCAGCACATGCGCCAACGCCTGCTCGGCCACCTCACGGGGGTAGTTGGTGCGCTCGCCAGCCCAGTCGCGGAAGGTGGACCGAAAGCCGTGTGGTACGGCGTCCACTTCCATACGGCGCAGCACGGCCGTCAAGGACATGTCCGAGAGCGGGCCACCCCGGACACCGGGGAACAGCAGGTCGATCTTTTCCACTCTCGGCAACGCCTTGAGCAGCGCCACCGCACGCTCACATAGCGGGACACGGTGCTCGACACCGGCCTTCATGCGACTTCCAGGCACAGTCCAGACCTTGTCCTTAAGGTCGATCTCAGACCACTGGGCGCCTCGAACTTCACCACTGCGGGCGGCAGTGAGGATGGTGAACTCCAATGCCCGGGCTGCGGTCCCCCCCGCACTTCGAAGCCGAGTCATGAAGTCGCTCATCGCGTCAATCGGCAGCGCCCGGTGGTGGGCAACCTTCTTGATCTTGGTCGGCGCCGGCAGAAGGTGGTCCAGGTGGCCTTTCCAGCGGGCGGGGTTGTCGCCGGTGCGGAGCTTGCGGACCGTGGCCCAGTCCAGCACGCTTTCGATGCGCCCACGCAGGCGCACTGCGGTTTCGTTCTTGGTCTTCCAGATCGGCTCCAGCACCTGCAGCACGTGTTCCTGGTGGATATCCTGCACGAGCAGCTTACCCATGAAGGGGTACGCGTAGGTCTCCAGCGTGGCCGTCCACTGTGCGCGATGCTTGGCATTGCGCCAGGCATCGCCGTGGCTGTCGATGTAGGCCAGCGCCGCCTGCTCGAAAGTCTTGTCGGTGGCCTGCTGGGCTCGCAGGCGGCTTTTGGCGCTGTCGCGCTGCAGCATGGGGTCCAGCCCAGCCTCGACGGTTTCTCGCGCGGCACGCGCTTTCTCACGAGCCTGCGCCAGGGGGACGGTGGGGAACGAACCCAGGCCCATGTGGCGGCGCTTATCTCCGACCATCAGGCGTAGCACCCAAGAACGTGCACCCGTCTCGGTAACGTACAGGTAGAGCCCCACCACGCCGCCAACGGCATGGTGGCCAGGTGCGGTCAACCGCCCCACCTCTAACGCGGACAAGTCCTTAGCTTTGCGGGCCATGAGTGCAATCCTACTCCACCATCCTTTCTACCATAGGGAGAAGTGATTGATCGGATTGAATCGGCCGGCTTCGGACAACTCAGCTGCACTTCCCTCAATGAAACAGATGGGCAGACGACTCCATCGGACTCGATCAGATGAAGAGAAGTCGGACGCCCTCTCCGCCAGAAACACAATAGCGAAGCGCCCTAAAGGGCGCTTTTCTATTTGTTCTTCCACTTCGATCGACCAGCTGACCGTCCAGCACTTTGGATCAGCGCAAGGCCTTCATTTTTTCGAAGCCAACAGCTGCCCGACCAAGGGCGTCAGGTCGCGAAACGTGTCTTCCTTCTCGAGCAGGGCGCGAACACCTGCACGGGTGGCCTTCTCGCGCAGTTCATCCGTGATCAGGCCAGAGCTGATCACAACGGGTAGCGCTGGGCGGATCGCCGCGACCTCCAGCGCGACGTCAAGACCTGAGCGGCCGGGCATGTTGTAGTCGGTCACAAACAAGTCCACGCCCTCCGGTGACGCGGCGACCGCGGCTATCGCTGCAGCAGCTTCGGTGAAGCTGCTGCAGCGATAGCCGGCCCGTGCCAGAAGGCCGACGACCACCAGCGTGACCGTCTCGTCATCGTCCAGGTAGATCACGTGCTCGCCATTGCCACGAACAGGCTCGTCTCGTTTGCGAGGCTCACTGGCGACGACCGGCGGCGAGCTGACGGCAGGCAGGTACAGATGGAAGGTGCTCCCCTGCCCGGGCTGGCTGTCCACGGCGATGCTGCCCTGGTGCGCGACAACAATGCCATGCACGACGGACAGCCCCAGGCCTGTCCCCTGCCCGGTGGGTTTGGTCGTGAAGAAGGGCTCAAAGATCCGCTTGCGTGTGGCGTCGTCCATGCCCATGCCGGTATCGCTGACCCACAGATGCGCATGGGGCCCGGCGGCCAGGCCCGAGAGGGATCGGGCCGTGGCCGCGTCGAGATAGCGGGCGTCCAGGCCGATCACGATCCTGCCGGCCTCGCCGCGCAACGCATGCCAGGCGTTCGTGCTCATGTTCATCAACACTTGCTGGAGCTGCGTGGCGTCGCCGTTCACATGCAGGGGCACGTCGCTCAGCCGCAATTCGAGGTCGACCGCAGCCGGCAAGGTCACGCGCAGCAGGCTGTAGGTCTCTTCGATGATGGGCTGCAGGGCGACATGGCGCAGCTGCTGCGGTTCTCGACGGCTGAAGGTCAGGATCTGGCGGACGAGATCGCGCGCACGAAGCCCGGCTTTCTGGATTTCGCCCATCATCGGCAGCGCAGGGTGGCCCGATTCGAGCTCCCCCCGCGCCAACTCGACATTGCCAAGGATGGCGCCGAGGATGTTGTTGAAGTCGTGGGCGATGCCCCCGGCGAGGGTGCCCAGCGACTCCATCTTCTGCGCCTCGCCGAGTTGCTGCTCAAAGCGTCTGAGCTCCGCTTCGGCGTCCCGGTGCGCGGCCCGGCGAGCGCACTGAACCAGTTCGCGGTCCAGCACCGGCGCGAGCCGGCTCATGTTGTCCTTCATGACGTAGTCACTGGCGCCGGCCTTCATCGCGACGACAGCCGTCTCCTCGCCGATGGTGCCGGAGACGAAGATGAACGGGATGTCCAGCCCGGTCGCCTGGAAGGCCTTGAGCGCCTCCAGGCCGCTGAAGCCGGGCATGCTGAAGTCCGAGATCACCGCATCCCAGCTTCCGGCGACCAGCGCCGCCTGCAGGGCGGCCAGGTCCTGGACGCGGTGGAACTCGGGCTCGAAGCCGGCGCGGCGCAGCAGGCGCATCGCCAGGCGGACATCGTTCTCCGAGTCCTCGACGGCAAGAATCCTGACCGGCTGCGCCGCGTTCATGACGAAGCAGACCCCGGCGGCGACTGGTTGAGTGCGAGCCAATAGATGCCGAGCACCTTGACCGCCTCGACGAACTCCGTGAAGTCGACAGGCTTGCGCACATAGCTGTTCGCTCCGAGCTTGTAGCCCGAAACAATGTCCTGCTCCTCCCTCGAAGACGTCAGGATGACCGTCGGCAGCATGGCTGTGCGTGCGTCCGCGCGCAGCGCCTTGAGCACCCCCAGCCCGTCAAGCCTTGGCAACTTCAGATCGAGGATGGCCAGCGTGGGCAGCGGCGCGCCCGCACGGTTGGCGTGGGCGCCGCGCGCGAAGAGAAAGTCGAGCGCCTCCACGCCGTCGCGTGCCACAACCACCGGGTTCATCAGATGGCTGCGCTTGAACGCACGCATCGTCAGCGCGACGTCGTCCACATTGTCTTCAACCAACAGGATGACTTTGCTCTCGTCGATCATCGGTGGGCTCCTGGATACGGAAGAAGAAGCTGGCGCCACGGCCGAGCGACGCCTGGGCCCACAGGGGCCAGCCGTGGCGCCGCAGCACGCGCTGCACGATCGCAAGGCCGACGCCCGTGCCCGGGAAATCGCTTTCGTGATGCAGGCGCTGGAAGGCCCCGAAGAGGCGCTCGGCGTAAGCCATGTCGAAGCCGGCGCCGTTGTCGGAGACGAAGCAGATCCGGTCGCCCTCCTCTTCGCGCTGGCCCACGTGGATCGCCGCGTCGGCGGTCTTGCCGGTGAACTTCCAGGCGTTGTCGAGCAGGTTCTGCAAGGCGATTTGCATCAGCTCGCGATCAGCTTGCACCGTGATGCCCTCCTCGATGTCCCAACGCACCCGGCGCTCGGGCTGAGTCTTGGCCAGCCCGGCCGCGATCTCACGGGCCATGGCGCTGATGTCCACCGCCTGAATCCGCAGCTCGGCCCTCGTCACCCGGGCCAGCCCGAGCAGTTCGTCGATCAACCGCCCCATGCGCTGGCTGGCGCCGCGAATGCGCTGAAGGCTGTCGCGCGCTTCATCGTCGAGTTTGTCGCCGTAGTCCTCCAGCAGCGCCATCGAAAATCCATCCATGCTGCGCAGCGGGCTGCGCAGATCGTGCGAGACGGAGTAGCTGAACGACTCGAGCTCGCTGTTCAGCGATGTGAGTTCGCGGTTGCTGAGCTCGAGCCGGCTGAAGGAATCCCGCAGCGCGCGCGTCATCGCATCGAAGTGGCGCGCCGTCTCGCCGATCTCATCGGCGCTGTCGACATTCAGCTCGAAATCCAGGTTGCCGGCCGCCACCTCACGCGTGGCGTGCTCAAGCCGCGCGATCGGGCTGAGCACGTCACGCCGGAATATCCAGACCGCGGCCCCGGTGATCAACGCCATCAAGGCCAACCCGGACGCCGTCACGAAAACGACGCGCCGCTGCGTCTCGTCAATCCGGGCACCCGCGCTCTCGATCAGCTGGGCGGCGTCCACGAGGCCGCGCTGCTGAATGATCAGCAGCCGGTTGGACAGCTGCGTCTCGAAACGGCGCTGGATGTCGTCGCCCGCGCTCGCCGGCCCCCGCGTCGGGCCAACTTCGACAAACAGGTTGTGGCTGGCCTCGCCATTCGCCCGAAGTGCCCTCAGCGCCCTGGCCGTCGCTTCGTCCCCGGTGTCAGGCTGCGAGAGCAGGCCTTCGAGGCGTTGCCAGACAGCCTGCTCCTGCAAGCGGGCCCGCTCCCGCCGGTTCAGCAGGTATTCGAAGGACACCATGCGCATGTCGTTGAGCGCCAGCGCGATCTCGCCGCTGTGGCGACGCTGCTCGACAGCGGCGCTCACCTGGGCATTGGCCCAGGCGATGCTGGCGGCGATCAGCACCATGGCGCCGAACATCAGCGTCGCCGCGATTCGAGCCTTGTGACTGATCTTCATCTGACCACCGTCACCCGATCCGGACTCACAGCCTGCAAGGCGTCGAGGCTGAGATGGGACAGGAAATTCGGCATGGGCTGCACCGGCGCATAGCGGCGGGCCATCGCCCAGCCGGCGATGTCCTCGAGCGTGATCAACTGATCCTGCTGCTGGTCGACCCCCAACTCGAGCGCCTGCCAGGCCGGCTCCAGCGCATCCGGACCGAGTTTCAGGCGTCCAGCCAGCAAGGTCTTGGCCTTCGCGGGGAAGGCCTGCACGAGCCGCTCCGCGTCCAGCAGGGCCAGCATCAGGCGACGCAAGGCCTCACCACGGCCGGCGAGGACATCGCTGCGGCCGGCGAGCACATAGTTCTGGGCGTAGGCATCCGGAGCCGTGAAGGACGCGACGGCGCCTCCCAGTGCCAGCTCGGCCTCCTGCCGAACGGGCTGCCAGGCCGCGATGGCGTCCACACGGCCATCGCGCAGCGCGCCGACCAGCTCGCTCGGCGGCAGGTCCACGAGGGTGAGCGACTGTGGCGCCAGCCGATGGCGCACCATGAAGGCCCACAGAAAGTATTCCCCGCTGGTGCCCAACGTGACGCCGACCCGACGCCCCTGCAGGTCCGCCGGCGAAACACCCCGCTGGTCCTGACGCGCCAGCACCGCCAGTTCATTGGAAGCACTCGCCACCGCAGCCACGATGCCCAATGGCGCGCCCTTGAGAACCTCGATGACGACGGGCACGTCGGCGGCGGCGGCCATGTCGGCACCGCCGCTCAGCAGCGCGGCCAGCGCGGCCTTGCCATGGGTCTGGGCCAGCACCGTCACCGCGAGGCCGTGCGACTCGAACAGTCCCTGCGCCGCCGCGAGGTGGATGAGGCCGGCGTGAGGCGCCTGCGGCAACGCGATCGAGAGCTTCTCGGTCACCGACGGCTGAGCGGTCCGGCGACGGCTCACCCCCAGCCACGTGGCGAACATGGCCAGCGCGGCAAGGCCGGTCAAATGACGACGATTCAGGCGGCGTCCCGCGAGGGGTGGAGCGCTCAAATGGTCCTCCCGCACTCAACACTCCGAGGCCGTGCGGCCTTCTGATATCGAGTTAAGTGTGTTGACTAATTTCGCTCGAATGGATGGTAGGGGTGCCGCCCGGGTCTTGCAAGGACGGCGCCCCTCACGGCCCCACGGTTCGTGGCCTGGCACCCGAATCGACATCGTGGTGATTGCCAGTTCCACCGAAACCGGCAATGCTCGACACCCTGAAGCGACCGGACAGGGAGGCCCTGGAACGCCAGGGCGCTAGTCCAGCGAATCAGTGAAATCGGTGGTGCGCAGGGGGCTGGCCGGGCTGGCGGCTAGGCGCAGCGCGCAGCCAAGGCTGGCCGCCTTGGCAAGCGCTGCAACGACGCGGCCAGCCCGGCCTGCCCCCTGCCCGAAGGGTGAGCCCCTGGCCAGCCGCACTCCGCGTTGCAAGCGCTTGCCGGGTGCCTACACGCCTGCGCGCTTGCGCCTTGATTGCGGCTGGCCAGGGGCTCACGCACCACCAATTTCACTGATTCGCTGGACTAGGCGGTCGTCACGGAGGTGGCCGATGGACTTGGGCAGCTTTACCGATCAGTGGCAGATGCAGCGGCAGCAACTATTCAAATCGGTGCCGCCCGAAGGCCGCACGATCAGCTATCTGGGCAAGGAGTTCTGGGTCTTCCCCGACACCTTCTGGCCCTTTGCCGACAGCCAGCCACTGGTCAAAAACTTGCGAATCTCGCCGGGCGATCACGTGCTCGACGTGGGCACCGGCTCAGGCGTGATCGGCGTCTTCGCCTGCTATGGCGGCGCGGCGCGGGTCGTGGGGGTGGATATCAACCCGGCCGCCGTCCAGAGCGCTACGCTCAATGCCCGAAAGCACGGCTTTGCCGACATCATGCAGGTGCTGCGATCTGACTTGTTCGAGGCCTTGGGCGAAGAGCAGTTCGACGTCATCACGGCCAATCTGCCCTTCCGCAACAAGCCGGCGCCCGACGTCGTGGCCATGTCTCAATGGGACACGGGTTTCAAGACCAACACTCGCTTTTTCGAGGGCGTGGGCCGGCATCTGAAGCCCGGCGGGCGCGTCTATTTCGTGCAGTCCAACTTCGGCGAGATCGAGGCCATGGAGCGCCTCGCTCAGGCGGCGGGCCTGAAGGTGACGGAGTTCGCCCGTGAAGCCACCGACGACTCCCGTCGTCAGGAGTTCTTTGTCTTCGAGATGACCCGGGCTTGACACGCCGGCTGCCGTGGACAGCTTTCTTCGGGCGATCAAGTCTCGCCGCGATGTGCCGGGTTCCGAGCTGGATTTTCTGGTGCGCCGCGTGGTGGTCATCCTGTCCAGTTCGCGCTGCGGGTCCAGCCTCTTCAAGGAGGCGCTGGCACAGCATCCCCGCATCGCCTCGCTGGACGGCGAACTGGACCCGTTGCTGGCCCTGTGTGGTAATGGCTTCAACCTGAATTCGGACAGTGACTGCATCGAATGGGTGGCCAATGCCGCGGAGCTGACGAGTTGCATCCTGGATGAGATCTCCTTTGCCTCGCCCGAGCTTCTCGACACCGACTCGCTGCTCAGGAAGTGGAAGAACCGGCTGCTGCTGCAGTTCCCGGCAAGGTTCCTGGAGGCCGACGCCAATCGACACCTGGAGCAGTCGCTGGAAGCGGCGCTGAACCAGATCGACGGCGCCGATTGCCGCAGCGAGACGGAGCTTCAGGCGCAGATCCTCGCGGCGGTCTTCCGCGACGAACCCTGGCGCATCGGCTACTACGACGGCAACGCGCCCCCCGGTGGCGGCCTCTATTTCGATGAGCCACTGAAGATCGAAGAGCCGCCCTTCGTCGTGCCATCGCTCAGGCGGCGGCGCTTCGGCCTGGACGATGTCGCGGAGTCGGTGCTGTTGTTCAAGTCACCGTCGGATGCCTATCGCATTGGCACCTACGAGCAGCTCTTTCCCAACGCCAGGGTCACCTACATCCACCTCACCCGAGGCTTCGCCCAGTCGGTCAACGGCCTCATGGATGGCTGGCTCTACCCGCTGGGGTTTTTCTCGCACGACCTCGGCAGGGTCGGCTGCCAACTCGCCATCCGGGGCTATTCAGACGTCGTGCCTTTCGGCCGCAAATGGTGGAAGTTCGACCTGCCTCGCAACTGGCGACAATTCACCCGTGCCAGGCTGGAAGACGTCTGCCTGAATCAGTGGCATTCCGCTCACGATGCCATCCTGCAAAGCGGCGTCTGCAGCCTTCGCGTGTCCTTCGAGGCCTTCATCGCCGACCCCGCCGCGGTGCTCGGCAAGATCACCGATCACCTGGGCTTGCCCACCATGTCCCTGCCGGGCGTGCTGCCCGTCAAGATGGCCACCGACGCACCTCGTGTGAGGCGCTGGCACAAGCGTGGCGAACAGTTGCTGCAGATGGCGCGGCGCGCCGAGGTGCGCGAGATGATGAGCCGGCTGGGCTACACCATGGAGCCAGACACATGGCTATGAACACCAGGCTTCTGCTGCCCTACCTGATGGGTCAGCGCCGCGACGGCTTGTGCCGCGTGCTCGACATCGACACTCACCCCTGGGAAGTGCTCGCGCCCGAGACCCTGGCGGCGACCAACATCGATGACCCGATGCTCAGGCTGAACAACATGGGCGGCCTCTACGCCCTGCTGGCCGCGCGGGTCGCGGCGCTGGCCCGCAGCGGAAGCCGCCCCGTCAGCATCACCGGCGACTGCGTCTCGGCCCTGGGCATGCTGGCCGGGCTGCAGCAAGCCGGCCGGACACCGGAACGCGTGCTGTGGCTGGATGCCCATGGCGACTTCCACACCTGGGCCACCACGCAGACGCAATACATCGGCGGCATGCCTCTGGCAATGTTCGTCGGCCGGGTGGATGCCGGGCCCGACCCGCGCAACCGGGCGGTCCGCGACTGCCTGGCTCGCATCGGCGTGCAGGCCTATCCGGAGCAGCAGATCGTGCTGACCGACGCACGCGACCTCGACCCCGGCGAGCGCGAAGCCCTGCTCGGCTCGCGCATCCGGCGCGTTCCTCTGGACCAGGTGCTGACGCAACTGCAGCCCCGAGAGCGCATCTATGTGCACTGGGATACCGACGTCATCGACGATCGAGCCGCCATGCCGGCGCTGAAATACCACGTCCGGCAGGGCCCCAGCGCAACGGACGTGCTGGACCTGTTCCAGACCCTGCGGGGCTACGACATCGTCGCCGTCTCGGTCTCCGGCTGGCATGCAGAACAGGATGCCGACGACCGGACCGCGCGGACCTGCGTGGCGATGCTCAACACGCTGATCTGCGCCTGACGAATCCAACACGTCGATTCGCGTCATGGCGACGCACGGCATGAATGGCGCCATCTCCCCAGCGCTCGCCCCGCCTCGTCACGCATCCGCCTGTAGGCGGCACGACGCGTAGACCGAAGTACAGCGGCCGCCAAAAAGAAACCCCGCCGGGCTGGAGGCCCGGCGGGGCGGGTGGCGATGCCACCTTGGGGCTCAATGGCATTCAGCCACTGGGCTCCTGGCGCGCAAAGATTGCGCCAGAGGTTGCGCCTGAATAGGCCCAACAACAGTAGGCGAGCGGCGTCAGGGCTTCAAGAAGAGTTGCTCGTACAGCGCTTCGGCACGCGCCGTGATCTCTGCCGGCAGCGTGATGCCCCGCCCCCATTCGCGGTCGGTCTCGCCCGGCCACTTGTTGGTGGCATCCAGCCCCATCTTGCCGCCCAGCCCGCTGACCGGAGACGCGAAGTCCAGATAGTCGATCGGCGTGTTGTCCACCAATGTCGTGTCGCGCACGGGGTCCATCCGGGTCGTGATGGCCCAGATGACTTCCTGCCAATTGCGCGTGTCGATGTCGTCGTCCACGATCACGATGAACTTCGTATACATGAACTGGCGCAGGAAGCTCCAGATGCCGAACATCAGGCGCTTGGCGTGCCCTGGGTAGGCCTTCTTGATGGACACGACCGCCATGCGGTAGCTGCAGCCTTCGGGCGGCAGATAGAAGTCAACGATCTCCGGGAACTGCTTTTGCAGGATTGGGACGAAGACTTCATTGAGGGCCACACCAAGGATGGCGGGCTCGTCGGGCGGTTTGCCGGTGTAGGTGGAGTGATAGATCGGGTTGCGGCGCTGCGTCTGCCGCGTGATCTCAAAGACGGGAAACCAGTCCTGCTCGTTGTAGTAGCCGGTGTGATCGCCGAACGGCCCTTCCAGCGCATGCAGGTAACCGCCCTTCTCTTTCAGCGGCACGCCGTGGGCGCTGATGCCGGTGTAACCCGCCGACGCGGGCGGGATGTGCCCTTCCAAAACGATCTCGGCCGAAGCGGGCGCCTGCAGGGGCGCGCCATGTCCGACGTCCGTGTTGACCAGTTCGGTCCGGGAGCCGCGCAGCAAGCCTGCGAACTGGTACTCCGAGAGGCTGTCGGGCACCGGGGTCACCGCGCCGAGGATGGTGGCGGGGTCCGCCCCCAGCGCCACCGCGATCGGGAACGGCTGCCCGGGCTGGGCCAGCGCGAAATCTCGGAAATCCAGCGCCCCGCCGCGGTGAGCCAGCCAGCGCATGATGACCTGGCGTGGGCCGATGACCTGCTGACGATAGATGCCCAGGTTCTGCCGCGTGCGCGCCGGCCCTCGCGTGATCACCAGGCCCCAGGTGATGAGCGGCGCGGCGTCGTCCGGCCAGCAATGCTGGATGGGCAGACGCCCGAGATCGATGTCGCTGCCCTCCAGGATCTCCTCCTGGCAAGCTGCACGGCGCTGCAGCGCCGGCTTCATGTCCCACAGCGCCTTGGCCATCTGCAGCAGCTTGCCCGCGTCCTTCAGCCCCTTGGGGGGCTCGGGTTCCTTCAGATTGGCCAGCACGCGGCCCACGTCCCGCAGGTCGGCCAGCGATTCCGCCCCCATGCCGAGCGCGACGCGTCGCGTTGTCCCAAAAAGATTGGTCAAGGCGGGGGTGGAGAAGCCTGTAGGCGACTCGAACAAAAGCGCGGGCCCGCCGGCCCTCAAGACGCGGTCGCTGAGCGCCGTCATCTCCAGCACTGGCGAGACTTTTTCACGCACGCGCCTGAGTTCACCCAGTCCTTCCAAGCCGGCGATGAAGTCCCGCAGGTCGCTGTATTTCATAACTGAAAGTAGTTTTGATCGGCCAAAACAGCCTTGACGGGTTATCTTCAAACCCTAGAATGCGCCCGCTCCGGGTTTCCACCGAAACCCCACCGGCCAGGTCCACCGGGCGCGCAGACGCCGCAGACCACGCATGACGGCCGGAAATTATCACCGTCGCTCAGCCTGGGCGGCCGCAACTGCAGCGGCCCGCGGCACAGGGCGGCACCAAGGAGTTGCATGACGACACGTCAAAACATCATCAGCTTGGCTCGCCACACGCGGGATTCGGCGTCGCTGTTCGTTCAGGACATCGGCAACGGCCTGCTCGTCGTCAGCCACAACACGCTGGCCCTGGTCGGGCTGGCGGTGGTGTCCGTGCTGTTGATCTTTGTCAGCCAGTCGGGTCTGCGGGCGCAAATCGAATCCGCGACGCTGGGCTGGCTGAACGCCCGCCAGGAGGCGCGTGCCGAGGCTGAAGGCAACACGCTGCTGGCTGCGGCCGAGCCCGATGCCATCGCACGCGCCACCGCCACCAATCCAAAAGAACTGAGCCGGCAGCAGGCCGCCATCGCCCACTGGCTGGCGCGGCGTTACAGCGTGGCCCCTGAGCCCATCAGCCGGCTCGTGCAGGAAGCCTGGGCGGTCGGCAACCGCGCGAAGGTCGAGCCCACGCTGATCCTGGCCATCATGGCCATCGAGTCGCGCTTCAATCCGTTCGCGCAGAGCAACGTGGGTGCGCAGGGGCTGATGCAGGTCATGACGCGGGTGCATGACGACAAGTACGAGCCCTTCGGCGGCACGCTGGCGGCGTTTGACCCGGTCACCAACCTGCGCGTCGGCGTGCAGGTGCTGAAGGAATGTGTGCAGCGCGCCGGCAGCTTGGAAGAAGGGCTGCGCTTTTACGTGGGGGCCGCCAACCTGGCCGACGACGCCGGCTACGCCGCCCGCGTGATGGCGGAGCAGGATCTGCTGAAAGCCGTCGCCGCCGGCCGACTGGTGCCGCCATCGATCACGGCCCGCCCGCTGCGTGAGGCTGCCTCGGCCCCGGCAGCCGACGACACCGCCCAGGTCGCGCTGCTGCACTGAGCGGCAAGACGCCGGTGGCGGATCTCCGCCGGCAAGTGTGGGCGACGAGTCGCCGCAGACATTACACTGGCCGCTCACGCGACTGGCGATCAGGGTCACCCAGCTGACCCGAGGTGGGTCACCACCGGGGAGCGTGAGGCGGTTGTCAGTTGTCTGCGTGACAGCCGCTTTCAGCCGTTCGCCTGGGCAGCCCAGTGTCGTCACGCCTGCTCGTGAGCGCCTGGGATTCATCGCCTGACCTTCGGAAGCACGAGCCATGTTTGACCGCACCACCTCCACCCTCGCCCTGGTCGACCCCGAACTCTGGACCGCCGTCCAGAACGAGACCCGCCGCCAGGAAGACCACATCGAGCTGATCGCCAGCGAGAACTACACCTCGCCGGCCGTCATGCAGGCCCAGGGCAGCCAGCTGACCAACAAGTACGCCGAAGGCTACCCGGGCAAGCGCTATTACGGCGGCTGCGAGTACGTCGACGTCGCCGAGCAACTGGCCATCGACCGCGTCAAGCAACTGTTCGGCGCCGAGTTCGCCAACGTGCAGCCCAACTCCGGCTCGCAGGCCAACCAGGGCGTGTTCTTCGCGCTGCTGCAGCCCGGCGACACCATCATGGGCATGAGCCTGGCCGAAGGCGGCCACCTGACGCACGGCATGGCGCTGAACATGAGCGGCAAGTGGTTCAACGTCATCTCCTACGGCCTGAACGCCAAGGAAGAGATCGACTACGACGCCATGGAAGCCCTGGCCCGCGAGAAGAAGCCCAAGCTCATCATCGCCGGCGCCTCGGCCTACTCGCTGCGCATCGACTTCGAGCGCTTCGGCAAGATCGCCAAGGAGATCGGCGCCTATTTCATGGTCGACATGGCGCACTACGCCGGCCTGATCGCCGCGGGCGCCTACCCGAATCCCCTGCCCCACGCCGACGTCGTCACGTCCACCACGCACAAGAGCCTGCGTGGCCCGCGTGGCGGCATCATCCTGACGAACAAGGAAGACATCGCCAAGAAGATCAACTCGGCCATCTTCCCCGGCATCCAGGGCGGCCCGCTGATGCACGTCATCGCCGGCAAGGCCGTGGCCTTCAAGGAAGCGCTGACGCCGGAGTTCAAGGCCTACCAGGAACAGGTCGTCAAGAACGCCAAGGTGCTGGCCGAGACGCTGATCGAGCGTGGCCTGCGCATCGTCTCCGGCGGCACGGAAAGCCACGTCATGCTGGTCGACCTGCGCCCCAAGAACCTGACCGGCAAGGAAGCCGAGGCCATCCTGGGCGCCGCCCACATGACCTGCAACAAGAACGGCATCCCGAACGACCCGCAAAAGCCCATGGTCACCAGCGGCATCCGCCTGGGCACGCCGGCCATGACGACGCGCGGCTTCAAGGAAGAGCAGGTGCGTGCCACCGCCCACCTGATCGCCGACGTGCTCGACAAGCCGCACGACGAAGCCAATCTGGCCGCCGTGCGCGAGAAGGTGGCCGCGCTGACGGCCGCCTTCCCGGTGTACCGCGGCTGATCGGCCCCGATGCGCTGCCCGTTCTGCTCTCACACCGAAACCCAGGTCTCCGAGACCCGAGAGTCGGACGAGGGCGATGTCGTCCGGCGCCGGCGCCGCTGCCTGTCCTGCGACAAGCGCTTCACGACCTATGAACGGGCGGACATCGCCCTGCCCTCGGTCGTCAAGAAAGACGGGCGGCGCGCCGATTTCGACTCCAGCAAGCTGCGTGCGTCCATGCAGCTGGCGCTGCGCAAGCGGCCGGTCAGCGTCGAGCAGATCGACGCCGCACTGAACCGCATCGAGGAAAAGCTGCTGGCCAGCGGCGCCCGCGAGATCGCGTCCACGCGGCTGGGTGAACTGGTCATGCGCGAGCTCAAGCGCATCGACAAGGTCGCTTACGTGCGCTTCGCGTCCGTCTACCGCAGCTTCGAGGACGTCGACGAGTTCCGTCAGCTGATCCGGGAAATTTAACCCGGGGTTTCCCTATCCCGCTTCGGAGGGAGCCCGGGGGAGCCGGGCTGCGGCATCCCCCACCGCCCCACCCTTGGGGGTAAAGACCGGCCGGCAGCGGCTTCCTAGAGTTCGTACATCGCCAACGAACCGCAGGGAGCCACCATGAACACCAGCCGCACCACCGGTCGTCGCAACCAGCGTGGATTCACGCTGGTCGAGTTGTTCACCTGCCTCGGCATCGCCACCGCCCTGCTCAGCCAGGCCTTGCCCAGCCTGAGCAAGCTGCGCCAGGAGCGGGCGCTGCGCGCCACGTCCGAGGCGCTCGCCAGCGACCTGCGGTTCGCACGCAGCGAAGCCGCCCGCATGGGCGAAGCCGTCCAGTTCCGCATCAGCCGCAAGGGTGCCGAATCCTGCTACGTGCTGCACACGGGCGCGCGCAATGACTGCGACTGCGCGGGCGGCCAGGCTGTCTGCAAGGCGCCGGGCAGCAACATCATCAAGGCAGAGTGGCTGCCGACCCACCAACCCATGCGGCTGAGCAGCAACGCGGAGAACCTGCAGTTCCAGCATCGGCAGGGGCTGGTGACGCAGACCGGCAGCATCGAGCTGAAGCTGGACAACGGCCCGGGCATCCGTCAGGTCGTCGCGCTGACCGGGCGCGTGCGCAGCTGCTCCACGGGCACCAAATTGCCCGGCATGAACTTGTGTTCCTGAGCCCCCGCATTCGCGGTGACGGCGACAAGCGGTAGTCAAGACCCGACAAGCGGATTTTCTGTAACCTTTGGTGAGCATCAGAAACTCAAAATGACATCGCCATGCGCCCCGCCACCAGTCATCGACGCCGCGGATTCACGCTCATCGAGCTGATGATCGCGGTCGTCATCGTCGGCATCCTGGCGGCGATCGCGTACCCCAACCTCGTGTCGTACATCCAGCGCAGCCGCCGCGCAGACGCCGTCGCCGAGCTGAGTTCCATCGTGCAAGCGCAGGAGCGCTATCGCTCCAACAACACCGCCTATGCCAGCGCGCTGACGACCGTGGGTTTCAGTGGCGCCACCAAGTATTACGACTACACGCTGGAGTCCGTCTCGGAGCCAGCCTTCGTCGCCGGCTACCAGGTCACGGCCCGGCCCAAATCGGACAGCGCGCAAGCTGGCGACGCCCAGGACTGCGCAACCTTGAGCGTGCGGCTCGAGGGCTCGGTGTTCAAGTACCTCGCCACGGGCTCCGGCGACCGGGTCACGTCGGACCTCTGCTGGGCGCACTGAGCATGAAGCGCGCCGCACAGCACCGCTCCGTTGTCGGCGTGACGCTGGTTGAGATGGCCGTCGCCGTCATCGTGCTGAGCGTGATCGTCGCGGTGGCGGTGCCGTCGTTCAGCAGCTTGATAGAACGTCGCCGCATCATCGCCACCGCCGGTGAGATCGCCAGCATCATTGCCTTTGCGCGCACCGAAGCCAACGCCGTCAACGCGCCGTTCAACCTGCATCTCGAAGCGGTGCCGGCGAACATCACCGACTTTGGCAGTTGCATCCGCGTGAGCGCCGGCAGAAACGACACCTGCCAATGCAATCTGGCCAGGGCATGCCGAATCGGCGACGCCAAGGTGCTGAGGGAGTTGCTGCTGCCGCGCGGCAACTCCGTCAGCTTTGCCGCAACCGCGGACTGGGGGGGGAGAACGGGGGTCGTCAGCTTCGTCCGTGACCCTCGCCTGACTGACGTCGAGAACCTCGTCGTGACGGTCAGCGGCGCCCGCACGGGTGCCCGCCTCGCCGTTCAGTACAGCAACGCCGGGCGGGTTCGCACCTGTTCACCCGACGGCAGCATCGGTGGGTTCCCGGTATGCAGCTGAAGCGCTTCACGCAACGAGGCCTGAGCCTCGTGGAGCTGATGGTGGGCATCACCATCGGGCTCATCGTCAGCGCTGCGGCGGCGGTGCTGGCGGTCAACCAGATCAACGAGCACCGCCGGCTGATGCTGGAGACGCAGATCCAGCAGGACTTGCGTACCGCCGCCGACCTCCTCCAGCAAGACCTGCGCCGCGCCGGTTTTCGGGGCAATTCGGAGCTCGGTGTGTGGGCTCCGCCGTCTGGCGACGGCTCGTTGAACCAGCAGGCTGCCCTTGCGGCGTCGGCCAGCCAGTTCGCCGAGATGGCCAGGACCGACAACAACGCCGGCCGCTCGCTGACCTACCGCTACGCCCGCGGCGCCTACAGCGCTACCGGCAGCGTGCGTGACAACGAGAACTTCGGCTTCCGCTGGGACCGCGCAAGCAAAACCTTGTACTTGATGATCGGCTTGGCCAGCGGGCAGCCCAACTGGCAGCCGATCACCGACCCCGACGCAGTCAAGATCACCGACTTCACCATCGACCTGGATGAACTGCAGGCCACGGACGTCGGTGACTTCTGCGACCAGCCCTGTGACCCGCCCACGGCAGGCGCTGCGGCCTGCCCGCGGCATGTGGTTCGCCAGGTGCGGTTCAGGATCGACGCCGAGGCCGCCCACGACAGCCGGGTCAAGCGCACGCTGACTGGTGTTGAGCGCCTGCGCGCGGACAAGATCGTCGGAGCCTGCCCGGCATGAACACGCGCCGCACACCGTTCAGGAGCCAGACGGGGGCCGCCACGCTGGTCGTCGTCATGGTGCTGTTCCTCGTGATGGCCTTGCTCGCGGCCTATGCCAACCGCAGCCTGCTGTTCGAGCAACGCATGGCCAGCAGCTACTACCGCGCCAGCCTGTCACAGGAAGTGGCGGAAGCCGGCGTCGAGTGGACGCTGGCCCAGCTCAACGGCACCGGTGTGGACGGTGCCTGCACACCGCTCGCCAACGGTGGGCAGCGCTTCGTCGATCGCTACCTGACCGTGAACGCTTCGGATCGAAGCATCACCGCCAGGTCGAGCGACAACGGCGGGATCATCGACTGCGCCCGCAACGTCGCAGGCCAAGGCTGGACGTGCCGGTGCGCTGATGCGAGTTCCGCCCACACCGCCCAGACGAGCGTCAACGCGCCAGGCTTCACGCCCAGCTTCGGCGTGCTCTTCGATAACCGTGGGCGCGGGGGCACGGTGCTGCTGAACGTGCAGTCCTGCACGGACAGCGTCGTCGATCGGTGCAACCTCGGCATCGTGGAGCGCACCTTCGTCAGCAAAAACCAGCTTTCGGGCATCCTGCTGAAGGTCGAATTGGCGCTGGTCAGCGCGGTGCGCACGCCGCCGGCCTCCGCGCTGACCGTGCGCGGCGACATCCGCTCGACTGGCGCGGGCCTGGGCCTGCACAACAGCGATGCACGTGCCGCAGGGCTGCTGGCCACGCTGGGCGGCAGCTGGACGGGCAAGATCGATGCGCGGCTGGAAACCGTGCCCGGCGCGGCGACGAGCCAGGCCGTCCTGCAGAACGACGAGAGCCTTCAGCGCGCGGCCAGTGCGGACGACGTGTTCAAGATGTTCATGGGCGCCAGCGTGAGCCGCTACCCGACGCACCCGGCGCTGCGCACGGTCACCTGCGATGCCGACTGCTCCGACGCCATCGACACCGCCTACAAGGCCGGGCAACGCATCCTGTGGATAGACGGCGACATGACCCTCGCCACCAGCCGGACGCTGGCCCAGCTGTCCGACCCCGTGCTCATCATCGCCAGCGGCCGGGTGACGCTCAGCGGGCCGATGCAGATCAACGGCATGCTCGTCGCCAAGGGCGACCTGGATTGGGCCAACACGGCCGGCGTGCCCTCGGTGGTCAACGGCATCGTGCTGGTCGGCGGCGACATGACGTCGGCGGGCCCGGTGGACATCGTCTACCAGCAAACGGTGGCGGATCAGATGCGCAACCGCCTGGGCAGCTATGTGCGCATACCGGGCGGCTGGATCGACTGAAGGCGGTGCAACATGGCCATCAACCCGCGCTTCCCCTGCCGCAAGCTGATCGCTCCGCATCAACGCGGCGTCACGCTGATCGAAGCGCTGGTCGCGCTGCTGGTCATGTCTTTCGGCATGGTGGCGCTGGTCGGCCTGCAAGGCAACCTGCGCCGCAGCGGCGACCTGGCCAAGCAACGCAGCGAAGCCATGCGCATTGCGCAGGCGGAAATGGCCACCGTGCGCGCGTTCTCGGTGCTCGCCAAGCCCGCCAGCGCGGCGTCCAGCGTTCGCGACTATGACAACGACATCGTCACCGTGGCGTCGAGAACGGCTGCTCTGGACAACGCCAACGCGACCTTCCTGCTGTCGCGCACCGTGACGCCGCTGATCCAGAACTCGGACGAACCACGGGCCAAGACCGTCAGCGTCACCGTGTCTTGGAACGACCGCAGCGGCGCCGCGCAGTCCCTGCTGCTGGACACCATCGTGTCGCGGACCGACCCCGTCTACGGCGTCGCCCTCGGCGTCACGCCACCAACGAACGGCGTGCGCCAGCCCGACAAGCGCAACCCCGTCGTGCCGACCTCGGCCACGGACCTGGGCAATGGCAGCAGCGTGTTTCGCCCCAACGCCAGCCAAGTGCGGGTCTGGGTGTTCAACAACATCACCGGCGTCATCACCGGGCGCTGCGAGATCCCGGTGGGCACTGCGCTGACGAGCCTGACACCCAGCAGCATCGATTCCTGCGACAACAGCACCATCGGCTATCTCGCAAGCGGGACCATCCGCTTCTCGACGCTGGACGCGCCCGATCCCTCAGCCCCGGAGGCCGACGCCCTGCCCCAGCCGTTGTCGGCCAAGCTGGAGCTCAGCCCCAGCCAGTTCAAGAACAAAGAGGAGACGGCGCTCGCTCCCGGCGGGAACGACTATCCCTCGCCCAACCACGAGTGCTACAGCGATGCGCCGCCCGCCAGCACACCCCGGCAGAAGATGGTGAACTACTTCTGCATCGTCTACCCCAACTCGCAGCGCAACTGGTGGGGCCAGATCCTGTTGACCGGGCTGTCGGTGGGCACCGACAGCGGGCAATACAAGGTATGCCGCTACAGCGCCGACTACAACGGCAACGGCTATACCTACCGCACCATCTCCACGCGGCCGGGCTTCCTGGTCGACAACGAGGAACACCCGCAGACCTATCTCGGCGTCACGTATTCGTTGACACGCCAGAATTTCCTCGTGATGCCGGGCAAGGCCAGCGCGCGCTGCCCGGTGTTGCCCGCCGACGTCGAAGCCAGCCGCTTCGTCGACTACTCGACCTACCAGATCCAGCCGGCGCCCGCGCCGTGAGCCCATCCCGCGGAGCCGCAGCTGGCTAGACTGGGCGGATGCCCGCTCCCGACTTTCCCGACGCCGCCCCCGCGGCATTCACTCGTGCGCTTGCGCTGGCCACCCAAGCCATCGGTTTGACCGACCCCAACCCGCGCGTCGGGTGCATCATCCTCGCTGCCGACGGGCGGGAACTCGGCGCCGGCCACACGCAGGCGGCCGGCCAGGCCCATGCCGAAGTCATGGCACTGCGCGACGCCGCCGCGCGCGGGCATGACGTGCGCGGCGCCACCGCCGTCGTCACGCTCGAGCCCTGTTCACATCATGGCCGCACGCCGCCCTGCTGCGACGCCTTGATCGCGGCCGGCATTGCCCGCGTCATGGTGGCCGTGCAGGACCCCAACCCCCAGGTTGCCGGCCAGGGCGTGGATCGGCTGCGCGCCGCTGGCATCGACGTCCAACTGGCCGACGCGGGCGTCGCCGACGCCGCCCGCGAGCTCAACATCGGTTTTTTCTCCCGCATGCAACGCGGCCGCCCGTTCGTGCGGCTGAAGTCGGCCATCTCGCTGGACGGCCGCACGGCGCTGCCCGACGGCCGCAGCCAATGGATCACCGGCGAGGCCGCCCGCACGGACGGCCACGCCTGGCGCCGCCGGGCTGGTGCCGTACTGACCGGCATCGGCACCGTGCTGGCCGACGACCCACGGCTGGATGTGCGGCTCGTGCCCACGCCGAAGCAGCCCTTGCGCCTGGTGCTCGATCCACAGCAGCGCCTGCCGGCGGGTGCGCGCATCCTGCAACCGCCCGGCGAGGCCCGTGTCATCGGCCCGGGCCGGGCGGATCTCCCGGCGCTGCTGGATGACCTCGGTCGCCAGGGCATCAATGAGTTGCACGTGGAGGCCGGGCCGACGCTGTCGGGCGCCTTCCTCGACGCCGGGCTCGTCGACGAGCTGCTCATCTACCAGGCGCCGATGCTGATCGGCGAAGGCCGGCCGCTCGCTGCGCTGGCGCCGTTGGCCGGGTTGCAACAGGCCAGACGCTGGCAACTGGTGGAAGCCACACCCGTGGGCCAGGATCTGCGGCTGAGACTGCGCCCGGCCTAGGGTCGCCACCTACAATCCGTGGTTATGCCCATCTCTCCCATTCCTGAGCTGGTCGCCGAGATGGCGGCCGGCCGCATGGTCATCCTGGTCGACGAAGAAGACCGCGAAAACGAGGGTGATCTCGTCCTCGCGGCGGATCTGGTCACGCCGGAGGCCATCAACTTCATGGCCAAGTACGGCCGCGGCCTGATCTGCCTGACGCTGCCGCGCGAGCATTGCGAGCGGCTGAACCTGCCGCCAATGACCAGCCGCAATGGCGCGCAGCACGGCACGGCCTTCACCGTGTCGATCGAAGCGGCCACAGGCGTCACCACCGGCATCTCCGCCGCGGACCGGGCCCGCACCGTGCAGGCGGCGGTCGCCCCGAATGCGCGGGCCAGCGACCTCGTCCAGCCCGGCCACATCTTCCCGTTGCAGGCCCAGGACGGCGGCGTGCTGATGCGCGCCGGCCACACCGAAGCCGGCTGCGACCTCGCGCGCATGGCCGGCCTGTCCGCCACCTCGGTCATCTGCGAGGTCATGAAGGACGACGGCAGCATGGCGCGCCTGCCCGACCTGGAAGTTTTCGCCGCCGAGCACGGCCTGAAGATCGGCACCATCGCCGACCTCATCGAATACCGCAGCCGCCACGAGAGCCTGGTCACCCAGGTCGCCGAGCGCAAGCTCAACACGGCGCAGGGCGAGTTCGATTGCCGCGTCTTTACCGACCGCACGGGCGGTACCCACCTGGCCCTGAGCCAGGGCCGCTGGAGCGGCAGCGACGAAGTGCTGGTGCGCGTGCACGAGCCGCTGTCGGTGATGGACCTGCTCGAAGCCGGCGCCTGTGGCCACTCCTGGCCGCTGCCGGCCGCGCTGGCGGCCGTCAAGGCCAGCCCGGCGGGCGTGGTGGTGCTGCTCAACTGTGGCGAAGACGCCGCCGGCGTGCTCGCGCGGGCTCGGGCCCAGACCAGCGACGCCCCGGCCCGCAGCGCCATGGACCTGCGCACCTATGGCGTGGGCGCCCAGATCCTGAAGGCGCTGGGCGTGCATCACATGAAACTGCTGGGCAGCCCGCGGCGCATGCCCAGCATGGTGGGCTACGGGCTGGAAGTGACCGGCTTCGTCGCCGCCCCCAACTGCTGAAACGAGAGGCACGCGATGCAAGACTCCGACCAAGGCCTGCCCGGCTTCGAAGGCGCCCTCGACGGCAGCGAACTGACCGTCGCCATCGTGCAGGCGCGCTTCAACGACGCCATCACCTCGACGCTGGCCAGCGCCTGCCTGGCCGAGCTGTCGGTGCTCGGCGTGCCGGCCGAAGCCATCCGCCATGTCACGGTGCCCGGCGCCTTGGAAGTGCCGCTGGCGCTGCAGGCGCTGGCCGAGACGAATGATTACGACGCGCTCATCGCGCTGGGCTGCATCATCCGCGGCGAGACCTACCATTTCGAGCTGGTCGCCAACGAAAGCGGCTCGGCCGTGACGCGCGTCGGGCTGGACCATGGCATCCCGATTGCCAATGCCATCCTGACGGTCGAGAACGAAGCCCAGGCCTGGGCCCGTGCCGAACCCAAGGGTCGCGATGCCGCGCGCGTCGCCGTGGAAATGGCCAACCTGCTGAAAGAGATCGAGTGAACGCACCGCAAAAGACCGCCCCCAAGACGGCCGCCAAACCCGCCGGCAAGAAGGCACCTGCCAAGTCGGCCCGCCGCCGCTCGCGCGAAGCCGCGCTGCAAGGCCTCTACCAATGGCTGCTGGCCGGTGAGGACATCGGCGCCATCATCGCGCTGGGCCGCGAGCAGGAAGGCTATGCCAAGCTCGACCTGAAGCACTACGAAGCGCTGCTGGGCGGCTGCGTGCACGAGGCGGCCGACCTGGACGCCATCCTCGCCCGCCATGTCGACCGCAAGACGACCGAGCTCTCGCCCATCGAGCACGCCATCCTGATGATCGGCGCCTACGAGCTCAAGCACTGCCTGGACATCCCCTACCGCGTGGCCATCAACGAGGCCGTCGAGCTGGCGAAGTCCTTCGGTGGCACCGACGGCCACAAGTACGTCAACGGCGTGCTGGACCGTGCGGCCGTGGATCTGCGCCCACTCGAGGTCACCGCCAAGCGCTGATGCCGCTGTGAAGCTCGCCGCCCGGCTCGACCGCATCGAGCCCTTCTACGTCATGGAGCTGGCCAAGGCCGCCGCGCAGGTGGCGGCCGGGCCGTTGTGTGACCCGGCGCGTGGCGGCCGGCGGATGATCCGGCTGAACATCGGCGAGCCCGACTTCGGCGCCGCTCCGGCCGTGCGAGACGCGACGGCGCACATCGCCCAAGGGCCCACGCCCTACACCGACGCCCTCGGCCTGCCGGCGCTGCGAGAAGCCATCTCGCGCTGGTACGAGCAGCGCTTCGGCCTGGCCGTTGCGCCTGAGCGCATCGCCATCACGGCCGGCGCGTCGGCCGGCCTGCAGCTGGCCTGCCTCGCCCTCTTCGAGCAGGGCGACGAAGTGCTGATGCCGGACCCGTGCTATCCGTGCAACCGCCATTTCGTGACAGCGGCTGATGCAACGCCCCGGTTGCTGCCCACCACGGCCGCCGGCCGCTTCCAGCTCGACGCCACCCAGGTGCGCGACGCCTGGACACCCGCCACGCGCGGCGTGCTGCTGGCCTCGCCCAGCAACCCGACCGGCACCTCCATCGCGCCCGAGGTGCTGGCCGACATCGCCGGTTTCGTGCGCGGCTGGGGCGGCGTCACGGTGGTCGACGAGATCTACCTGCCGCTGAGCTACGACGACCACTTCAGCCGCACTGCCCTGGCGCTGGGCGACGACATCGTCTCGATCAACAGCTTCTCCAAGTACTTCGGCATGACCGGCTGGCGGCTGGGCTGGCTGGTGCTGCCGCCGGCGCTGGTGCCGGCGATCGAACGCTTGGCGCAGAACCTCTACATCTGCCCGTCCACGCTGTCGCAGCTGGCCGCACTGGCTGCCTTCGAGCCCGACTCGATCGCCGAATTCGAGCGCCGCCGGGCGGTGCTGCGCGAGCGCCGCGACTTCATCGTGCCGGCGCTGAACGACCTGGGCCTGCCCGTGCCGGTCGCACCCGACGGCGCCTTCTACGCGTGGATGGACGTGTCGCGCTTCCACGCCGACAGCTGGGCCTTCGCCCACGAACTGCTGCAGCGAGCCCAGGTCGCGCTCACGCCAGGCCGCGACTTCGGCCTGGCCGACCCGCAGCGCTGGATGCGCCTGTCCTTCGCGTCGTCGATGGAAGACCTCCACGAGGCCGTGGCGCGGCTGCGCGAGGTACTGGCATGAGCATCGCCCCGGCAGCGTTCCAGTTTCCGGTGCGCGTCTACTGGGAAGACACCGATGCCGGCGGCATCGTCTTCTACGCCAACTACCTGAAGTTTTTCGAGCGCGCCCGCACCGAGTGGCTGCGTGCGGCCGGCGTCGAACAGCACCAGCTGCGCGAGGACACCGGCATCATGTTCGTCGTCGCCAGCACCAGCCTGCGCTACCTCGCGCCGGCCCGGCTGGATGACCTGCTCACCATCACCGTCGACCCCGAACCTGCCGGCCGTGCCAGCCTCGTCGTGCGCCAACGCGCGCTGCGGGGCGACACGCTGCTGGCCGACGGCGAGATCCGCATCGGCTGCGTCCGCGCCGAAGACCTGAAACCCCAACGCCTCCCCGACATCGTCCAATCGGCCGTCGTCAAAGCGATCGCTCCATGAACCAAGACCTTTCCATCGTCTCCCTGATCCTGCACGCCAGCTTCGCGGTGCAGCTCGTCATCGCCGGCCTGCTGCTCGTGTCGCTGGCCAGCTGGACCGTGATCTTCGGCAAGCTCATCGGCCTGGGCCAGATCAAGCGCCGCAACGATGCCTTCGAGGCCGAGTTCTGGAGCGGCAAGAACCTCAACGACCTGTTCCAGTCGGTCGGCAACCGCACCGACGGCGCGCCGCTGGAGCGCATCTTCGCGTCCGGCATGCGCGAGTTCATGAAGCTGCGCGAGAAGCGCGTGACGGACGCCGACTCGCTGCTGGACGCCGCCCGCCGCGCCATGCGCGCGAGCTTCCAGCGTGAGCTGGACGCGATGGAGAGCAACCTGTCCTTCCTCGCGTCGGTCGGCTCGGTGTCGCCCTATGTGGGCCTGTTCGGCACCATCTGGGGGATCATGCACGCCTTCGTCGGCCTGTCCAACCTGACGCAGGTCACGCTGGCCACCGTGGCGCCGGGCATCGCCGAAGCGCTGGTCGCCACGGCCATCGGCCTGTTCGCGGCCATCCCCGCCGTGCTGGCCTACAACCGCTTCGCACGCCAGATCGACCGCAGCGCCATCACGCTGGAGACCTTCATCGACGAGTTCTCCAACATCCTGCAGCGCAACGCCACGCAGGTCCACTGACATGGCGGCCACCATTCAGCGATCCGGCGGCCGCGGCCGCCGCACGATGAACGAGATCAACATGGTCCCCTTCATCGACGTGATGCTGGTGCTGCTGATCATCTTCATGGTCAGCGCGCCACTGATCACGACGGGGGTTGTCGATCTGCCCAGCGTGGGCAAAAGCAAGCAGCAGCCCGACCACGTCATTCAGGTCATCGTCGGCACGGACGAGAAGCTCAAGATCAAGGTCGACCAGCTGGAGCCCGAGAGCATCCCGGTGAACCGCCTGGCCGAGCGCGTGAAGAAGGCGCAGGGCGGCGACGCCACCAGCCCGGTCGTCATCTCCGCCGACAAGAACGTCAAGTACGAAGCCGTCGTGCAGGTCATGGACACGCTGCAGCGTGCCGGCGTGCAGCGCGTGGGCCTGGCCGTCAAGAGCGGCGCGGCGGGCAAGTAGCCCATGACGACCGCCACGCTCCGCCCCCCCGAGGCCGATGGTCTCGGCCGCGGCCTGCTCTTCGCGCTGATTGCGCACGGCCTGCTGGTGCTGGCACTCAGCGCCGGCCTGCATTGGCGCAGCGATGCCGAGCCGGCCTTCGAGGCCGAGCTGTGGTCGTCCGTGCCGCAAGTGGCCGCACCGCGCGAAGAAGCGCCACCCGAGCCCGAGCCGGAAGCGCCCAAGCCCGACCTGAAGGCTCAACAACAGCAGCAACAGCGCGAGGCCGAAGAGGCCGCCCAGCAGCAACGCGAGGCCGAAATCGCCATCGCCAAGGAGAAAAAGCGCAAGGAACAGCAGGCCCGCGAAGAGGCCGAGAAGCTGGAGCGCGAGAAAGCGGCCCGCGAGGCCCAGGAGAAAGCCGACAAGGCCGCCAAAGCCGCCAAGGAAAAGGCGGACAAAGCCGCCCAGGAAGAGCAGGAGCGCAAGAAGCTCAAGGACGAGAAGGCGGCGAAGGACGCCAAGGAGGCGAAAGCCGCCAAGGACGCCGACGCCAAGCGTGAAGCGCTGCGTCTGGAGAACCTGCGCCGCATCCAGGGCATGGCGGGTGGCACGCCGGGGTCCAGCGGCGCGGCCGCCCAGAACTCGGCGCCGTCGGCCGGCTGGGTGGGCCGCGTGAAGGGCAAGATCCGCCCGCTGATCATCTACTCGGACGAGGGCGCCGCCAACCCGACGGCCGAGGTTCAGGTGGCGCTGGGCCCCGACGGCCGCATTCTCGGCAGCAAGATCATCAAGCCCAGCGGCGACAGCGACTGGGACCGGGCGGTGCTGCGCGCCATCGAGAAGGCCGAGGTCCTGCCCCGTGACAGCGACGGCCGCGTGCCGCCGGTCATCATCCTGAGCTTCAAGCCACGCGAATAAGGCGGTCGACCGACCACCGGCCAGCGCCCCACAGCGCGATCCCGAGCGCCAGCACACCCCACAGCGTGTGCTGGGCCTGGGCGGCCGGCGAGAAGTCGTCGGCCTGCAGCGACAGCGCGGCCATCAGGTTCACGACGAACAGGCCCGCGCCGGCGAAGCGGCCCGCCAGCCCCAGCACCAGCAGCACCGGCAGCGCCAGTTCACCGGCCGTGCCCATGTAGGCCGCCACCGTCGGCGGCAGCAGCGGCACGCTGTAGACGTCGTTGAACAAGGCCAGCGTGGACGACCAGTCGCGCAGCTTCGTCAGCCCGGACAGGAAGAACACCTGGGCAACGTAAAGCCGGGCCGCCAGCAGCGCCAGCGACTGCAGATGGCTGGTCACCGCGGCCAGCGGCGCCGGCAGCCGCGTGGGCACGGCTGGCGCCAGCTGGCCGGGGTCGGTGAAGGTGCGCAGCGCGACGCGGAGGAGAGCTTTCATGGGGGCGTGATCCGGTTCGGTGGTGTCGTCCTGGCGCTGTGCAGCCAGGCGTTCGTGAGCGCGGCTTGCAGCCAGGCGCCGAAGTCGAAGTCGGCCGTGGCGGCCGAACCTTTCACCAGCGCGTCGGAAAGATTCACGCCGGCCAGCAGCGCCTGCGTGAACGCGGCGTCGCCGGCCGAAACGGCCTGCGACACGGCACGCCAGCCGTCGCGCCAAACCAGCACCGGCCCGCTGCGCTGCGCCAGCAAGGACACCGCCGGCCGCAGCACCAGCCACAGCTGCTCGGGCGGTGTCGTGCCCAGCAAGGCCAGCGAATCGCCATCCAGCCCGGCGTCGGCCGCGCGCTCGGCCTGGTGCTCCGCCCAGTCCAGGCGCGCCATGTCGGGCAGGCCGGAGGCTTCGCCAGCCCGCTCGGCCAGGAAGGCCGCCAACGCCCCGCCCCATTGCCCCAGGTCACCGGCCTCGGGCGGGTAGGCGCGCCAGAACGTCCAGGCCAGCGCGGCGAAGTCGGCCTCACCCAGCGCTTCGCGCACGCGGCCGAAGGGCACGGCCAGCGCCTGCGCCGACAGCGCCCGCAGGTTGTTGCGGTAGACCGCCAGCCCCGGCTCCGTACCCGTCAAGCCGTCGGGCGCCGCGCCGCGGCCCAGCAGCGCATCGACGAAAGCCTGCTGTGCGGCCTTCATTGCAGGCAGGCCCTCGCGCGGCCCGCTTCGGCGAGCAGCACCGCCAGCGGCGGCACGGCCGTGTCCCATTCGATCAGCGTCGGCACCGGGCCCAGACGCCGCAACGCATGGCGGTAGACCTGCCAGACCTCCTCGCGCACGGCGCTGCCGTGGTCGTCGATGACCAGGCCGTCGTCGCGCTCGGCGTGGCCGGCCAGGTGGATCTCGCCGACGCTGCCCGGCCGGATGGCGTCCACCCAGCGCATGGCTTCTTGCGCGGCCGCCGCCGGGGCATGGCCCGCGTTGCGCGCGTTAACGACCAGGTTGTTGACGTCCAGCAGCAGGCCGCAGCCGCTGCGCTCGGTCAGCAGGTTGAAGAATTCGGGCTCGGCCAGCGTGTCGCCCGCCCAGCCGACATAGGCGCTGATGTTCTCGATGAGCAGCGGCCGGCGCAGCCGGTCCTGCACGCGGCCGATGTGCTCGACCATCAGCGCGAGCGACTCGTCATTGAACGGGATGGGCAGCAGGTCGGCCGCATGCAGGCCCGAGCCCACGCGCGCGAAGCAGGCGTGGTCGGACACCCAGCGCGGCTGCACCCGCTCCACCAGCCGAACCAGTTGCTCGACGTGTGTCGCGTCCAGCCCGGCAGCCGAGCCCAGCGCGAGGCCCACGCCGTGCAGGCTGATGTCGTAGGCCTCGCGGCCGGCCGCCAGCACGGCCTGCGTGATGCCGCCGTCGGCGAAGAAGTTCTCGGAATGGACTTCGAGAAAGCCGAGCGCCGGGCGCTCGGCGAGCAGCTGCTCGTAATGCGGCTGCCGCCAGCCGATGCCCACGCAGGGCTCGGCCGGCAAGGGTTGCGTGGCGGTCAAGCCGTCACTTCTTGGCCGGGGCCTTGGTCGAGCCGCCTTCCTTCTCGCAGCTGCCCTTGGCGACGTACTTCCATTCGTCGGGGGCCTTGTCCGTCTTGGCCTGACCGGCGCAGGAATGGCTGCCGCTGGCGGAGGCGCAGTCGTTCTGGCCGGCCTTGGCGATGCCGAAGCACTTTTCCTTGGCGGCATCGGCAGCCTGGGCCTGGGCGACGAGGCCGAGGGACAGCGCAGCGGCCAGGGCCGAGGAGACGAGAGCGGGATTCTTCATGGGACGGGACTCCGTGGTGTTGAGGGAAAAGCCGCCGATGATGCGGCGGCCGCCATGATGTCGCAAGCCGGCACCGGATCCTTACACTGCGCGCCGCCATGACCGCCACTTCGGACAAATCCCCGGACGCCGCGCCCGACCTGGGCCGGCAGATCGAAGCACTGCGCCCGGTGCTGATGAAGTACGCCCGGCTGCAGCTGCGCAACCCGGCCTGGGCCGAGGACGCCGTGTCGGAGACGGTGCTCGCTGCGCTCGAGAAGCCACAGGCCTTTGCCGGCGCGAGCCAGCTCAAGACCTGGCTCATCGGCATCCTCAAGCACAAGCTCATCGACCAGATCCGCAAGAACAGCCGCGAGCTGTCGACGTCAGCCGGCAGCGACGACGCTGATGACCTGGACGACCTGCTCTTCGCCGCCGACGGCCACTGGCGCGAGACGCAGCACGATTGGGGCAACCCCGAGGACGCGCTGCGGCAGATGGACTTCATGAAGGTGCTGGAAGCCTGCGTCGACAAGCTGCCGGGCCAGCAGGGCCGGCTCTTCATGATGCGCGAATGGCTGGAGCTGGAGTCCGACGAGATCTGTAAGGAACTCGCCATCACGCCGACCAACCTGTGGGTCATGCTGCACCGGGCCCGGTTGAGGCTGCGGGAGTGCCTGCAGACGGGCTGGTTCGGCAACACCACGATGGGAGGGGCGACTTGATCAAGCTGAAGATCACCTGCCGCGAAGCGACGCGGATCGTGCTGCAGGCCGAGGACCGCCGGCTGCCGCTAGCCGAACGGCTGTCGCTGCGGCTGCATCAGCGGGTGTGCAGCAACTGCCAGCGCTTTTCCCGCCAGGTCTCGCTGATGCGCCAGGCCAGCGCGCGCTGGCGGAGCGACGGCACGGACTGATCAGCTCGTCGGCGCGCCCTCATCGGGCCCGGCCGGCACCGGCAGCTCATCGGCCAGGGCGACGGCCAACGCCAGCCGGATCGCGTCGATCTGCGCCGCCAGGCCCATGCTGGGCACACAGGGTTGCGCGCGCGCGGCCTGCTCCGGCAGCGCCGGCAGGTGGATGAAGCCGCTGCGCACGCCCTGCCCTGCCAGCCGGTGCTGCAGCTCGAAGAAGATCTGGTTGCAGACGAAGGCGCCTGCCGACAGCGACAGCCCGGCGGGGTGGCCGGCGGCGCGCAAGGCGTCGCGCATCGCCTTGATGGGCAGCGTCGAGAAGTAGGCGGCAGGGGCATCGGCGCGAACGGGCACGTCCTGCGGGCGCTCGCCGGCGTTGTCGGCGATGCGGGCATCGATGAGGTTGACGGCCACCCGTTCGATGGACACCTCGGCGCGGCCGCTGGCCTGCCCCAGCGCGATGACCAGCCCGGGCCGCAGCGCCGCCAGCGCCTCACCCAGCACGGCCGGCGCGCCGGCAAAAGTGGTGGGCAGGCAACAGGCATGCACGGTGGCGCCGGCGATGAGCTGGCCGTCCAGCGCTCGCGCCACCTCCCAAGACGGGTTGATGGCCTCGCCGCCAAAAGGCTCGAAGCCGGTGAGCAGGATGTTCATGCCGCGATTGTCGGGATTGCCGGCCGATGTGTCGCATTTGCACGGGCGCGAAATTGCCGGCGACCTCCATAATCGTTTGCAATCGCTGCACACCCTGCCATGTCCGACGACGTTGCTGCCCCCCGCCCCAAGCTGCGCCTTGGCGATGTGCTCGTCGAGCAGCAGCTGATTTCCGCTGAGCAACTGGGGCAGGCGCTGGAGTTGCAGCGCGCCACCGGCAAGAAGCTGGGCCGCATCCTCATCGAAGCCAACCTCATCACCGAGGAAGCGCTGGCCCATGTGCTGGCCCGCCAGCTGCGCGCGCCTTTCGTCAACCTCAAGACCTTCCCGCTGAAGACCGAGCTCGTGCGGCTGCTGCCCGAGACGCCCGCGCGGCGCTTTCGCGCGCTGGTGCTGGAGGAGCGCGGCGATACGCTGCTCGTCGCGATGGCGGACCCGCTGGACCTGTTCGGTTTCGACGAGCTGGCCAAGCTCCTCAAGCGCCGGCTGGCGATGGCCGTCGTCGCCGACAGCCAGCTCGCCGCCGTCTACGACCGGCACTACCGCCGCAGCGACGAGATCTCCGGCCTGGCCAAGGCGCTGGAGAAGGACATCGGCGACGCGGTGGACTTCGGCACGCTGCAGGCGACGGTCGGCCAGGAAGGCGCGCCGGTCGTGCGTCTGCTGCAGTCGGTGTTCGAGGACGCGACGCGGGCCGGCGCGTCGGACGTGCACATCGAGCCGCAGGAAGGCGAGCTGCTGATCCGCAGCCGCATCGACGGCCTGCTGCAGACGCTCACGCAGGCCGACAAGCGCATCGCCCCCGCGCTGGCGCAGCGGCTCAAGCTGATGGCGGGCCTCGACATCGCCGAGAAGCGCCTGCCGCAGGACGGCCGCTTCACGCTGCGGCTGTCTGACCGCACGCTGGACGTGCGGCTGTCCACCATGCCCAGCCAGTACGGCGAATCCGTCGTCATGCGGCTGCTGGGCCAGGGCTCGGCGCTGCGCCGGCTGGCCGACATCGGCATGCCCGACGACATGCTCAAGCGCTTTCGCGAGCTGCTGGCCCGCGACGCCGGCATGATCCTCGTCACCGGCCCCACCGGCTCCGGCAAGACCTCCACGCTGTACGCCGCGCTGGCCGAGCTGGACGCCGAGAAGCTCAAGATCATCACGGCCGAGGACCCGATCGAGTACCGGCTGCCCGGGCTGACCCAGGTGCAGGTCAACGACCGCATCGACCTCAATTTCGCCAAGGTGCTGCGCGCCGCGCTGCGCCAGGACCCCGACGTCATCCTCGTCGGCGAAATGCGCGATGCCGAGACCGCCGAAATCGGCCTGCGCGCGGCCATCACCGGCCACCTGCTGCTCAGCACGCTGCACACCAAGGACACCGTGTCCACGCCCTTTCGGCTGCTGGACATGGGCGCGCCGCCCTTCATGGTGGCCACGTCGCTGCAGGCCGTGCTCGCCCAGCGACTGCTGCGCGGCGTCTGCAGGCATTGCGCCGAGCCACATCACGCCACGCCGCAGGAGCAGGCCTGGGTCAACGAGGTGCTGTCGCTCAACGGCGAGCCGCCGGGCGCCGTGCCGAGCCTGCGGGGCCACGGCTGCTCGGAATGCAACGGCACCGGCACGCAAGGCCGGCGCGGCATCTACGAGATGCTGGAGCTGGACCCCGACATGGCACTGGCCATCCAGCAGGGCGATGCCGGCGCCTTCCTGACCGCCGCGCGCCGGGCGCTCAAGGGCCGCACGCTGGCCGACCGTGCGCTGGCCCTGGTGCGCGACGGCAAGACCTCGCTGGCCGAGGCCATGCGCATCGGTGTGGACGCGGAATGAGTACGCGGGCCGAACGCCGGGCCACCCCCAAGTCGGCCCGCGTCCCCTCGGGGGATCATGCGACGTCCCCGTGGGATGAGGGGCTGACATGAACTTCGCGTTCAAGGGCCGCAATGGCCGCGGCGAACTCGTCGAAGGCATCGTCGACGCCGTGACCAGCGACGCCGTCGCCGCGCAGCTGATGGCCGGCGGTGTCGTGCCGGTCAGCATCGAGCCGACGCAGGAGGCCGTCAGCGTGGCGGACGACGGCGGCTGGCTGCAGGCGCTGCTGGCCCGCCCGGTCACGCAGGAAGACGCGCTGGTGCTGACACGCCAGTTCTACACGCTGCAAAAGGCCGGCGTGCCCATCCTGCGCTCGCTCGCCGGTCTGGAGGCGTCCACCAGCCATCCCGGCATCGTCAGCCTGCTGCAGGACGTGCGCGCCAGCCTGGACCAGGGCCGCGAGCTGGCCACCGCCTTCGCCCGCCACCCGGCCGTGTTCAGCCCCTTCTTCGTCGCGATGACCCGCGTGGGCGAGCTGACCGGGCGGCTGACCGAGGTGTTCCAGCGCCTGGCCGAGCACCTCGAGTTCGAACTCGACATCCGCGCGCGCATCAAGCAGGCGCTGCGCTACCCGACGATGGTGGTGGTGGCCATGGCCATCGCGCTGGTCATCATCAACCTGTTCGTTTTGCCGAAGTTCGCCGCCGTCTTCGCACACTTCCACGCCGAGTTGCCGCTGATGACGCGCGTGCTGCTGGGCTTCTCGGGCTGGACGGTGCGGTGGTGGCCGCTGGTCGTGGCCGTGGGCATCGGCGCGGCGCTGGCCTGGCGCAACTGGATCGCGACGACGCGTGGCCGCTACACCTGGGACCGCTTCAAGCTGCGCTTGCCGATTGCCGGCGACATCGTGCTCAAGGCCACGCTGGCCCGCTTCGCCCGCAGCTTCGCGCTCGCCGGCAGCTCCGGCGTGCCCATCAGCCAGGCCATGACCGTGGTGGCACAGACCGTGGACAACGCCTACATCGGCGCGCGCATCGAGCAGATGCGCGACGGCGTTGAGCGTGGCGAGAGCATCTCGCGCTGCGCCACCGCGGCCGGCGTGTTCACGCCCATCGTGCTGCAAATGATTGCCGTCGGCGAGGAGACCGGCGAGCTGGACACGCTGATGACCGAGATCGCCCAGATGTACGAGCGCGAGACCGACTACGCCATCAAAGGCCTGTCCGCGGCCATCGAGCCCATCCTGCTCGTCGTCATCGGCGCGCTGGTGCTGGTGCTGGCGCTGGGCGTGTTCCTGCCGCTGTGGAACCTCGGCCAGGCCGCGCAGGGCCGCGCCTGACGCCGCACGCGCCTGGCTCGGCCTGTGAAGCCTGCAACGGTTTGCAGACCTTGCCGAAGTGGGCCCCGAACTTGTGCGCAATTCACTTCCTTCTCGGCAGGTGCTGCCGGATAGTTCACTCACCGCCGACGACAGCGCCCTGCGCGCAGGAAGGATTCCTCATGAACAAGTCCCGCCAATCCGGCTTCACGCTCATCGAGCTCGTGATGGTCATCGTGATCCTGGGCGTGCTGGCTGCGGTCGCGCTGCCAAAGTTCGTCGGTGTGGACGACGACGCCAAGCTGGCCGCGGTCCAGGGCGTGGCTGGCGCGCTCAGCTCGGGCTCCGCCATCAACTACGCGTCCCGCAAGGCCAACAGCGCCAAGGGCGTGGCGATCGCCAACTGCTCCGACGTCGAGAAGACCATGCAGAGCTACACCGGCACCGCAGGCACCGGCCTGCCGTCGGGCTACACCATCACGGCGGCCGCCATCACCGCCGAAGCCACGGTCACCAACTGCGTCGTCACGGCCAACGGCAAGACGGCCAACTTCACCGCCACCGGCATCAACTGATGCCCCGGCCACGCAGCGCGCGTGGTTGGTCGAACCGGAGTACCGGTTTCACGTTGATCGAGCTCGTGCTCGTCATCGTCATCACGGCCGCCCTGGCGGTGTTCGCCCTGCCCAAGGTGCTGGACACAACGCTGTGGCGGCTGCGTTCGTTTGGCGATGACCTGATGGCGCGCCACCAGGCGATGTTGCGGCTGGCGCTGCAGCAGCGCCGCCCCATCGTCGCCACGATCACCGGCACCGGCGTCAGCTGGGCCTACGCCAGCGGCACCGGCCTGGGCAGCCTGAGCTGCCCCGCGGCCGAGTCGCCGTGCATCGCCGAGGGCGGCAGCCGCACGGTCACCTTCAACAGCGGCAACACCGGCGCCACGGCCACCAGCACGGCCGCGAGCCTGGCCATCACGGTGGCCTCGGGCAGCTACAGCCAGGGCTACCGCGTCGAGGTCGACACGGGGCTGATTCACCCCGTTCCTTGACGCTTGCGCGCTGGCAACGCCGCACCAGCCCGGATATTTCGCGAGGTCGGCCCGCGCCGACCTGCAACACCGATGAACACAGCGATCTCGCCGTTCAACCTGATATCCACTTTGGCTTCAGGGGCCTACGCGGGCTTGCGCGGCGCCAGGCTTGTCGGCTGCACCTCAACTCCTCGCCAATGCCTACGGGCATTGGCTGCGGCCGTCTCGGCGCATCCCCCGGCGCCTGACATCCGCGCAATTCCCGCGTACCTCGCGAAATATCCGGGCTAGCATGACCCGCATGCGCCGCCACCACCCGCCCCGGGGTCTCACGCTGATCGAGCTGCTGCTGTTCATCGCCGTCGTCGGCATCGCGCTGGCGGCGATGCTGCGGGTCTTCGTATCGGCCACTGCAGCGAGCGCCGACCCGATGATCCGCCGCCAGCAGCTCGCCATCGCCGAGTCGCTGCTGCGCGAGGTGCAGCTGATGCCCTTCACCTGGTGCGACCCTGAGGACGCCAACGTGCTGACGGCCACGGCGGCCGTCGTGTCGGCCAGCGGCTGCGCAGCGCAGGTGGAAGGCCCGGGCCCCGAGCCCGGCGAAAGCCGCTACGGCCCGGCCTACTTCGACAACGTCAGCGACTACCACGGCTTCTCGATGACCGGCATCAGCGACCTCACCGGCACCGCCGTGTCCGGGCTGTCCGGCTACAGCGCGCGCGTGGCGGTCGCCGCTGCGACGCTGGACACGCTCACCGCCGCCAGCGGCGACGCGCTGCAGATCACCGTCACCGTGTCCGGCCCCGACAGCAGCAGCGTGGTGCTGCAAGGCTGGCGAACCCGCTATGCGCCGCAGGCCCCGTTCTGAGCGCGGCTTCACGCTGATCGAGGCGGTCATGGTGATCGCCATCGCCGGCATCGTCATGGCCCTCGCCGCCATCTTCATCGTGCCTGCCATCACCGCCTATTTCGCGACGTCCGCACGGGCCCGTCTCGGTGACGAGGCCGACACCGCGCTGCGCCGCATCGGCCGCGACCTGACCGGCGCGCTGCCCAACAGCGTGCGCATCAGCGGCATGAGCGTCGAGCTCATCCCCATCAGCAGCGCCGCTCGTTACGCGGTGGGCACCGAGGCCGGCGACCCGCTGCTGTTCGGCACACCGGACACCAGCTTCGCCGTCGTCGGCCCGCCGCTGCGGCTGGCCAGCGGCAACCAGCGGCTGGCCTGGTACAACCTGGGAAGCGGCGTGCCCGATGCCGATGCCTACACGCTGGCCAATGTGCGCGTGGCGTCCAACGCGGCGGGCAGCACGAACAGCGTGACGATCTCGGGCGCCGCGCTGCCCAACGCCCTACAGGCGCCGCCCTACCGCGTCTACGCCATCGAGCAGCCGGTCACCTACCGCTGCGACACCGCCGCGCAGACGTTGACGCGCTACAGCGGCTACGGCTTCTCCACCGTCCAGCCCGACCCACCGACCGGCGGCAGCGCGGCCGTGCTGGCCCAGCACGTGACCGCCTGCAGCTTCAGCTACAGCACGGCCGCGCTCAGCGCCCGCTATGCCCTGGTGACGCTGAACCTGCAGCTCAGCGCCACCACCGGTGGCGGGCCCGAGACCGTCTCGCTGTACCACGCCGTCCACGTGGACAACCTGCCATGACGGCCCTCCCCCTACCGGCTTCGCCGGCCCCCTCGAGGGCGCGCCGCTGCGGGCCCCGCAAAGCCGGTTCCACGGCGGCCGCGCAGCAGGGCAGTCCGGCCTCGCGGGGCTTCACGATGATGTCCATGCTGTTCATCCTCGTCGCACTGGCCGCCCTCGGCCTGGCGCTGGCGTCACTGAGCCAGCGCCAGCAACTGGGCTCGGCCGGTGAGCTGGCCGCCGCCAAGGCCTACCAGGCGGCCTTCGCCGGCCTTGAGCTGGGCAGCCAGCAGATCCTGCGGGCCAGCGGGCAGCCGGCCTGCCCGTTCACGACCCGCAGCCTGGTGCTGCCCGACCAGCTGTCGGACTTCACCGTCACGCTGACCTGCACGCGCACGCCGGCGGCCGGCAGCGTGACCGATGACGGCCAGGCGCTGGCCTTCTACACGCTGCTGGCCACGGCCTGCAACATCCCGGCCAGTGGCGCCTGCCCCAACACCGCCACGGCGGAGCCCACCTATGCCGAACGGCAGCTGAGCCGGAGCCTGGGCAAATGACACGCAGAGCGAAAGCGCTGCTCTGCCGGCTGCTCGCCATGGCCGCACTGGCGCTGCCGGCCGCGGCCCAGGCCGCCAGCTACACCTTCCCCGGCAACATGCCCGGCGCCTGCAGCGGCAGCAATGGCAGCTACACCTGCTCGGCCTTCAACCTGGGCTATGGCGACACCGTCACGATCAGTGGCACCCGGCCGGCGACGATCACGATCAACGGCAACTTCGGCACCAACACCTCGCAGATCAACAGCGCCGGCAGCGCGGCCGACCTGTCGCTGGTCGTGAACGGCACGCTGACGCTGGGCTATCAGGCCCGCATCACGGCCAACATCACGGCGGCCAGCGTCATCGATGGCGGCGGCGGCAATGTCACGCTCAACGGCAACGTCACGGCCACCGGCGGCAACATCTCGCTGGCCTACGTGACCACCGTGTCCGGCAACGTGTCCACCAGCGGCACCGGCACCATCATGACGCCGCAAAGCGGCAGCATCGGCGGCAGCGTGTCGGCCGGCAGCGGCAGCATCACCATCGACGACAGCGGCAGCGTGGCCGGCAGCGTGACCGGCAGCGGCAACATCAGCGTGGGCTTCAACGCCGCCGTGGCCGGCAACGTCAGCACCAGCAGCGGCACCGTCAGCCTGGGCTACCTCGCCAGCGTGAACGGCAACGTCAGCACCAACGGCGCCGTCACGCTGGCGCAGTCCAGCGAGGTCGGCGGCAACATCGCCGGCGGCGCGGGCAACGTGTCGGTCGCGTTTCTCGCCAACGTCGTCGGCACGACGACCACCAGCACCGGCACCATCAACTTCGCGCAATGGGCGTCGGCACAGGCCTGCGTCAGGTCCACCGGCAGCGCCAGCATCACGCTGGGCTTTCAGAGCAACATCGACAGCGTCTGCTGCGGCAGCAGTTGCAGCAGCAGCTGCGTCATCAACAACTCCTTCTACGCGATGCCGCCGCTGTGCGCCGCGAGCACGGCACTGCTGGCGGACTACCGCATGGATGAAACGGCCGGCTGGAACGGCAGCAGCGGCGAGGTCAAGGACAGCAGCGGCAGCGGCTACAACGCCACCTCCGCCACCGCCTCGGCTGGCACGCCGCTGGCGACGACGGCCGGCGTGTCGCCCGCCTACGGCACGACCACCGCGGGCAGCTGCGGCTACGGCGTGTTCAACCGAACGCCCCCCGCCAACGCCGCCTACACCTACGTCCAGCTGCCCGGCAACTTTCCGACGCTCACGGGCAGCTTCACGCTGCTGGCGTGGATACGCAGCACCAACGCCGACCTGGCCGGCCAGCGCGTGGTGGCCCACGACGACAACCAGAACGGCTGGGCGCTCAGCCTGGGCGACGCCAGCAGCCCGCGGCTGCGGCTCTTCAACCGCAACGTCAGCCCCAGCGGCAGCGTGACCATCACCGGCAGCAGCGGCACCGGCGCCACCACCGCGAACTGCACCCACCTGTGCCTGGACAGCGCCGCCGTGCTGGCCGACAACACCTGGTACTACGTGGCCGCGTCGGTCGACACCGCGACCCGGCGCGTCAACCTGCAGGTCTACAACACCAGCGGCACGCTGCTGTCCGGCGCCAGCGTGGGCTACAGCGGCACCTGGGCCGTCGGCACCGGCGGCACGGTCGTGGGCGGCGAGTCCATCAGCTCCAGCGAGGGCCAGAGCAGCGCCTTCCACTTCAACGGCAACATCGACGAGCTGCAGTTCTACAGCGGCGTGCTGACGAGCACCGCCATCACGACCCAGCTCAGCCGCTCGCGCACCTGCCCGCTGCCGGCCATCGGCAGCTTCGCCATCACCGGCACCGGCGGCGCGTCCACCTGCTCGCCCCAGACCCTGACCATCACCGCGCGCGACAGCACGGGCGCCACGTTGACCGGCTACACCGGCACCATCAACCTCAGCACCAGTTCGGGCCGCGGCGTCTGGTCGGCCGGCGCCGGCCCCGCGCCCGCAGGCACGCTCAATCTCGGGGCCGCCAACAGCGGGCTGGCCAGCTACACGTTCGCTGCCGCAGACAACGGCGTCGTCAAGCTCCAGCTGGCCCACAGCCTGGCGCAGAACGTCACGGTCACCGTCGTCGACAGCGCCGTGTCCGCGTCGAGCAGTACGTCGGCCTCCATCAACTACCGCGACAACGCCTTCGTCTGGACGGAGGACGCCGCCAACCTCGTCACCGGGAGCTTCGTCGCCGTGGCCGGGCGCCCGCATGACCTGCGCGTGTCGCTGTGGAAGAAAGACCCCGCCACCGGCAACTGCGGCATCGCGACCGACTTCACCGGCAGCCGCACGCTCAAGCTCTGGCGCACCGACGGCGGCGGCGCGTGGACGGCGCCGACCGTGGTCAGCCCGGCGTTGACCGTTCCCCCCAGCCGCCCCGCGACGAACAACCTGACGCTCGCCTTCACGGCCGGCGTGGCCAATTTCAACCTGGGCAGCACCGACATCGGCCGCTATGCCTTCAACCTCGACGACGACTCGCTCGCCTATGCCGCCACCACCATCAGCGGCGCCAGCACGGAGCTGGTCGTGCGGCCCCTCGTGCTCGCCATCTCGGGGCTGACGGCCGGCAGCACTGCCAACCCCGGCGGCAGCGCGGCGACGGACAGCGTCTTCACCAAGGCCGGCGCCAGCTTCTCGGCCACCGTCGCCGCCTACCGCTGGAGCAGCGGCGCCGACGCCAACAACGACGGCGTGCCGGACGGCAGCGCCACGCTGGCCCAGGTTGCGGCCGGCGGCACGGCGCCGGGTTACGGCGCGGCCGTCACGCTGACGCCCGTTGCCGACTCGCAAACGCCAGCCGGCGTGCTGGGCACGCTGAGCAACAACGTCGTCGGTGGCTTCGCCAACGGCAGCGCGACGGCCACGACGCTGAACTACAGCGAGGTCGGCAGCTTCCAGCTCACCACGGCAGCCGTCGTGAAGAACTTCCTGGGCTCCACGCTGAGCCTGGATGCCGTCGTGTTCAACGGCGCCGGCGCGCAGTTCCCGGCGGCGCGCGTGGGCCGCTTCATCCCGGCAGGCTTTGCGCTCAGCAACGCCGGCTACACGCACCGGGTTGCGCAAAGCCCGGCCTGCTCGCCCGCCGCCAGCTTCACCTACCTGGATGAAGACTTCGGCCTGGCCTTCACGCTGACGGCACAGAACGCGAGCGGCGCGACCACGCAGAACTACATCGGCGCCTTCGCCAAGCTGGGCCTCACCGCACCGGCCAACTTCAACCTCGCGGGCATCGCCGGGTCTACCGCCTTCCGCGCGGGCGGCCGGCTGAGCACGGCCGCCACCGGCACCGGCAGCTGGCTCACCGGCACGAGAGCCGGCACGGCAGACATCGCGTTCAGCGCCCGCGCCCTGCGCACGGCCGCGCCCGACGGCCCGTTCGACATCGACTTCGGCATTGCGCCCGTCGACGTCGATGGCGTCGGCATGATGTCGTTCGACCTCGACACCATTGCGCCGACGGGTGCGGACGTGACCAAGGTCGGCACAATCCCTGTGCGCTTCGGCCGCCTGCGCCTCCAGAATGGCATGGCCCCGGCGAACCGGGCGCTCAACCTGCCGCTGGAAGCGCAGTACTGGTCCGGCACGGCCTACAGCACCAACATGTTGGATTCCTGTTCCCGCATCAGTGCCAGCAACCTCAGCTTCGGCAATCTGCGCAGGTCGCTGGCGGCAGACGACGCGGCCATGACCGGCACGTCCGTGACGCTGGCCGCCGGCAAGGCCAGCCTTGTCCTGGCCGCGCCGGCCGCCGGGCATGTCGGCACGCTGGACGTGGCCATCGCGCTGGACACCGCCGCTGACCTCTCCTGCCTCGCCAAGCCGCCGGCCTGGGCGCCTGCCAAGGCGGCCACCGCCGGGGCCAACCTCGCCGCGCTGCGCGGCCTGTGGTGCGGCAGTGGCAGCGCGAGCGACTTCCGCGACCCCAGCGCCCGCGCCACCTGGGGGCTCACACGCGGCGCCGACGGCGTCATCTACCAGCGGGAGAACTACTGATGCGCTGGCCCTGGTCTCCCCGCCGCAACGCCCACCGCCTGCTGCTGCGCAGCTTCGGCACGCAACACGCGTTCGTGCTGACCGACGGCCCGCCCGGCCAGCCAGCCAACGCCAGGCCCGTGCGGCTGCTGCGCTGGGGCTTGCTGCCCGAAGCCCACAGCATCGCCGCCGGCGAGGCCATCGCGCTGCTGGACCCGTCGGACTACCAGGTCCTCAAGGTCGACACGCCCTCGGTGCCGCAGGAGGAACTCAAGGCCGCGGCGCGCTGGCAGATCAAGGAGCTGGTGGACGTCGACGTCACCACGCTGACGCTGGACGTCATGCACGTGGGCGGCGACGTGGACGTGCCGCACCGCCAGCTGTTCGTCGTCGCCGCGCGCAATGAAGCCATCCAGTCGCTGACGCACGCGTCGGCGGCCGTGCATGCCCATGTCGGCATCGTCGACGTGTGGGAAACCTCGCTGCGCAATCTGCTGGCCGCCCAGGCCCTGGCCGACGACCTCGCCAGCCGCGCCTGCGCGGCCGTGTTCATCGACGCCGACCATTGCCTGCTGGTGGTCTGCATCGGTGCCGAGCTGTACTACACACGCCGCATCGAACGCGATGAACAGCTGCTCGCCCGCGCCAAGGGCGAAGCCGTGGAAGCGCCGGCGGCCGAGATGCCGCTGGGCTTCGAGTACCAGCCCGGCGACAGCTTCGACGGCGGCGCGCCGCAGGAGTCGCCGCTGGTCGTGGAGCTGCAGCGCTCCATCGACGTCTGGGAGCGCAGCTGGCCGTCGCTGCCGCTGGCGCGGCTGTACGTCGTGATGGCCGAACACGGCGCCGAGGTCGCGGCGCTCATCCAGCGCGAACTGGGCCAGCGCACCGTGGCGCTGGACCCGCTGGCGGCCTTCGCGCCCGGCGCGCCGCCCGCCGAAGGGCCGGCGGCCCAGGCCCTGGCCGCCTGCATCCCGCTGCTGGGCGCCGCGCTGCGCACCGACACGAGGGACCTCTGATGGCCCAGCAGATCAATCTCCTCACGCCCATCCTGCTGGCGCCCAAGCGCCATTTCTCGGCGCTGGCGCTGGCCCAGGCCACGGCGCTGGTGCTGCTGGCCTGCGTGGGCGCGGCGCTGTGGATTGCGCTGCGCGACCACCAGGCCGAGTCCGGGCACCGGGCGCTGCTGGCGCGGCTGGCCGCCGAGCGCGAGCAGCTCACGGCCGCGCGCGCCGCGCTGCCGGTGCCGAAGGACGGCGCCGCGCTGCAGTCGCAAGTGCGGGCACTGCGGGCCGGCAACGACGAACGTCGTGCCGTGCTGCAGATGCTGGCCATGGGTCACGGGGCGGACGAGCAAGCCGGCGGGCAGCGGCATTCCGACCTGCTGGCGCTGCTGGCGCGCAGCCTGCCGGACGCGGCCTGGGTGTCCGAGCTGAACTACGCGCCGGGTCGCGTCGAGCTCGTCGGCGGCACGCTGGACACCGCGGTGCTCAGGCCCTGGCTGGGCCAGCTGGCCGCCCACCCGCTGCTGGCCGGGCAGCAGTTGTCGGCGTTGCGGGTGGAGCAGCTGGGCACGGCGCCCGCCGGCGCGGCCAAGCCGCTGCTGGCCGGGGCCGGCCCGATCGCACAGGCCGGCCTGCCGGTGTGGGCCTTCCGCGTGGTCAGCGCGCCGGCCGGCGCGGCCTCGGGAGCAACGCGATGAAGGCTCCGCCGATCGACCTCGCATCGCTGCGCGCCGCCTGGGCCCGCCAGGCCCGGCGCATCGACGCGCTGAGCCTGCGCGAGCGCGCCATCGTCTTTCTCTGCATCGTCGCCGTGCTGGCGGCGCTGTTCGACACGCTGGTGCTGACGCCCGCCACCGCCCACGCCAGGCAGCGCGCCGACGCCCACAACCGCGTGGCCGCCGAGGTTGCACAGCTGCGCGAGCAATTTGTCGAAGCCAGCCGCAATGCCACCGACCCGGCCGCACAACTGCCCGGCCAGATGGACGCCGCGCATGCCGAGCGCGCCCGGCTCGACGCCGAGCTGCGCGCGGCCGGCTCGGTCGCTGGCGGCGAAGGCCTGTCCGCCGTGTTGCAGCGCCTGCTGGGCCGCCAGCCGGGCCTGACGCTGGAGCGGCTGACGCTGCTGGACGACCAGCCCGTCGCCGTGCCGCAGCCGGCGGCGTCCACCCCGGCCACGCCGCTGCCCGGCATGAGCTGGCAAGGCGTGGAGCTGCAGGTGGTGGGCCGCTACGACGACCTGCAACGCTATCTGCAGGCCCTGGAACGCGAGTTGCCCGGCCTGCGCTGGGGCGAGCTGCAGCTCAGCGGCTCCGGCAACGCGGAGCCGCCACGGCTGCGCGCCCAGCTCTTCTTGCTGAAGGTGCAGCCATGAAGACCTTGCCGCTGCTGGCCTTGATCGCCGCCCTGTCAGCCCAGGCCCAGGACGGCCCGCGCGACCCGACGGCCCTGCCTGCGCCGTTGCGCAGCGCGCTGGCCGCAGCCCAGGCGGCATCGGCCGCGTCGGGTGTGGACGACGGACGGGAAGGCATCCGCCAGCTCGTGTTCGCCAACGGGCGCGGTTATGTGGTGCAGCACGGCCGGCGCTACGCCGTCGGCGAGCTGCTGGACGGTGCCCGCATCGAGCGCATCACCGAGCAGGCCGTCTGGCTGCGCGAGGCCGGCCAGGTGCGGCGAGAGCCGCTGTATGCCGGCGTCGAGAAACGCCCACCGGCGCCCGCCCCCAAAGCCAGTGCGCCCAAGAAAACCAAGGAGAAGCAGCCATGAAGACTCCCGCTCCCCGTCTTCTGCTGCTGAGCGCGGCGGTCGCCTTGCTCGCCGCCGGGCTTTCGGGTTGTGCCGACAAGCCGCTGCAGATCGCCCAGCCCAGCCGCTCGCTGCGCGACGAACTGCAGGCGCAACGCCAGGCACCGCCTGCACAGGCGGCCTCCGCGCCCGAGGCCCAAGCGCAGGCCCAGCCCGTCGCGCCGCCCGCCCCCGTGCTGCCGCCGGAGCCGCGCTTCGATCTCATCGTCAACGGCGCCCCGGCGCGCGACGTCTTCCTGTCTCTGGTCAGCGACACGCGCTACAGCATGCTGGTCCACCCGGCCGTGGCGGGGCAGCTGTCCGTCACGCTCAAGGGCGTCACCGTGCGCGAGTCGCTGGACGCGATCCGCGAGGTCTACGGCTTCGACTACGCCATCGACGGCCGCCGCATCACGGTGTTCCCGCCGACGCTGCAGACCCGCGTCTTCACGATCAACGCGCTGGCGCTGCAGCGCAGCGGCCGCAGCGAGGTGCGCGTCAGCTCCGGGGCCGCCCCCGCCAGCAGCCAGGGGAGCCCAGGCAGTGGCGGCACGGCCGGCACCAGCGCCAATGGCAGCAGCACCAGCAGCACGCCGACCGTCATGCAGCAGGAGAGCAGCCAGCTCAGCACCAAGGTCATGAGCGACTTCTGGGCCGAGACGACGGCGGCGCTGAAGGCACTGGTGGGCGCCGGCGAGGGGCGCACCGTCATCGTGAGCCCGCAGACCGGCACGCTGGCCGTGCGCGCCATGCCCGAGGAACTGCGCCACGTGGAAGCCTGGCTCAAGGCCACGCGCATCGCCGTGGAGCGCCAGGTCATGCTGGAGGCCAAGATCGTCGAGGTCGAGCTGCGCGAGGGCTACCAGAGCGGCATCGACTGGTCTCGCGTGGGCGACCGCGGCGCCATCGGGCAGACCAGCGTCAACCCGTCCACGCCCACCGGCGTGAGCACCATCCTCAACCCGCTGGTGAGCAACACGCGCGGCCTGCCGGTGCTGTCCACCGGCACGCAGAGCCCGGCGTGGTCGGACCTGATCTCCGTCCCGTCGGCAGGCAGCGGTGCCTTCGGGCTGGCCATCTCGCGCGGCGGCTTCCAGGCGCTGCTGAGCTTTCTCGAGAGCCACGGCGACACGCAGATCCTCTCCAGCCCGCGCATCGCGACGCTGAACAACCAGAAGGCCGTGCTGAAGGTCGGCACCGACGACTACTTCATCACCGGCATCAGCGGCAGCAACAGCAGCACGTCCAGCACCACCGGCACGAACGGCACGACCAACCAGATCCCGACCCTGACGCTGACGCCCTTCTTCAGCGGCATCGCGCTGGACGTGACGCCTCAGATCGACGCGGCCGACACCATCACGCTGCACATCCACCCGTCGGTGTCCAACGTCACCGAGAAGGTGAAGGACGTGGACCTCGGTTCGGTGGGCAACTTCAGGCTGCCGCTGGCGAGCGCCAGCATCAACGAGACGGACACCGTCGTGCGCATCCCCGACGGCCACATCGTCGCCATCGGCGGGCTGATGCAGATGGAGGCCTCGCGGCGCGGCTCGGGGCTGCCGGGGGCGGACAGCAACCCGCTGACGTCCCTGCTGTTCGGCAACCGGGCCAACAGCGGCCGCAAACGCGAGCTGGTGGTGCTCATCAAGCCCAGCATCATCCGCAGCGCCGACGACTGGGAGCAGCACAACCGCCTCATCAGCGAGTCGCTGGACGACACCGAGACGCGCTCGCGCCGCGTCATCCGGCTGGACGGCACGGCCGAGTCGCGGCCCCGGTGAGCGACAGCCGGCGCTTCAGCGTCGCTCCGCACCGGCCAGCGGCAGAGCGCCCGGCAGGTGGGTGCGCCCCCAGCCCAGCAGCCGCTGCAGCGCCGCCGGCACGGCCAGCGGCTGCACGCCGTCCGGCACCCGCGCGAGCTCGAAGCGGCGCAGCTCGGGGCTGCTGAACACCGCGCCGTCATAGGGCACCAGCGCCCTGCCCCGGCCTTCCACGCCGGGCACCGCCTCGCGCCACGCCTCCAAGGTCGCAAAGCCGGCCTGGCAGCCTGGGGCGGCCAGGCCGTTCAGCGGCGCCCAGGTCACCAGCGGCTGGGCACTGCTGCCGGCACGCAGGTAGACGTTGCCATCGACGCGGGTCGTCATGGGCGCAGTGACGTTGCCGCAGGTCACCGGCGCCTGCTCCACGCGCAGCAGCGCGCCCTTCACCGACGCATCGGCCACGAACAGGTTGCCCTCCACGGCATGCCCCACGCGCTCGTCGACGCCCGGCCCCGTCTGCGGGTGCCAGCCGAAATGGTCGCCCTGCGCGCTGCGCTCGCTGCGGTCGATCAGCAGCGGTGAGTTCACGAAGGTGTTGTGCAACAGCTGGGCGCCCGCGCTGTTGAGGATGCGCACGCCCTGCTGGTTGTTGACGAACACGTTGCCGGCGACCGTGATGCCCTTGCTGATCTCGAAGAACAGCCCGGCCTGCGCGCCTTCGACGTAGTTGTTGACGAACACGCCGTCGACGTTGCCGACGTCGTACCAGACGCCGTTGGAATCGGGCTGCTCGACGATGAGGTTGTCGCGCACGGTCACGCGGTAGGACTGGTTGAAGATCTTCACGGCCGACGGGTAGTAGCCGGTGAGCTTCTCGACGTTGTTGCGCCGGATGATGTTGCGCTCGAGCAGCACGTCAGACGAGCCGATGACGTAGATGCCCTCGGTGCTGGTATCGCTGATCAGCGAGTTGCGGATCACCAGCCGGTCGCCGCGGAAGTAGCCCGCCACGCGCGAGCAATGCGTGATCGTGACGTCCTCCAGCAGCGTGCCGACGACTTCCTTGCCATGGTCGGCCTCGGGCGACGGCCCGATCGGGTCGTCGGTCGGCTCCTCGGAGACGGGCACGGCCGGCTTCTTGCCCTCGATGTCGATGGCCCGGTAGGCGTACTGCGTCAGCGTGATGCCGCGCAGCTTGAAGCCCTGGCGGTCCGACGGCTTGCCGTGCACCGCCCGCGACGGCCGATGCAGGGCCACGTCGTGCGCGGTGATCTCCACCTGCCGGCCCGCCGGGTCACGCCCCAGGTAGACATAGCCCTGGGCGTAGTCGATGAAGAAGCTCCGGGGGCCCAGGTCGCCCGGCCAGCCGGCGGACTGCAAGGCCTCGCCGTCGACGAACACCATGTCGTTGTTGAAGCGGTGCAGCGGCGTCAGCATGCCCTCGCGCTCGGCCCGCCACCAGCCCAGCGGCTGCGCCGGGAACAGCGTCGCCCAGCGCGTGCGCCACACGCCGTGGCCCAAGGCCTCCCAGGCCGTCGCCAGGCGTGTGCCCTTGAGCACCGGGGCTTCATCCAGGTAGGGCTGGATGGTGACGCCCTGGTTCAGCTGCAGGCCGCCCGTGCGGTAGGTGCCGCCGCGCAGCACGATGGCGTCGCCCGTGACGACGCGTTCGATGGCGGCCTCCAGGGTCGTCGGCTCGCCGGGGGTGGCGCCGCGCGCTTCGGCGCTGCCGTCGGGCGCGACGAAGTAGACGTGCGCAGCGGCGGGCACCGCGTAGCGCTGCGGCACCGGGCCATAGGGCCCGCCCGATGGCTGCGCCACGGCAAAGGGTGCGAGCAACTGGCCCGCCAGCAAGCCCAGTGCGGCGGCGGCCCGGCGCAGCTGGCGATGGATGTGGAACGGCGGCATGCGGTCTCCTCGCGCCACATCGGTAGCGCTAACAATTTTTATGCGCGCACGCTACCACCGTTTTCGGGCCGGCGCCCGTGCTGGCCGTCAGCGCGGCTTCGGGCCCACCAGCCCCAGCGCCAGCGCGATGCCCACCAGCACGATGGCGCCGCCAGCCACCATCTGCGCCGTGACCGCCTCGCCCAGGAACAATGCGCCCCACAACATGGCGAACAGCGGGATCAGGAAGGTCACCGACACCGCGTTCGTCGGCCCCACCCGGCTCATGAGCCTGAAGTACAGCAGGTAGGCCAGCGCCGTGCACAGCGCCGCCAGTGCGGCCACCGCGCCCCAAGCCACGGCGCCCGGCAGCGTGGCCGGCCAAAGCCAGGCGGCCGGCAGCGCCAGCATCAGGGCTGCGGCCGCCTGGCTGCCGGTGGCCACGACCAGCGGCGGCACGCCCGACACCAGCCGCTTGGTGGCGTTGGCGGCGATGCCGTAGCACAGCGTCGCCAGCGCGCAGGCCAGCACGGCCCAGAAGCCGCTGTGATCGGCCCCGGCCTTGAAACTCGCCTTGTCCCACGCGAGGAAGGCCACACCGGCGAAGCCGATGACCAGCCCCAGCACGCGCCAGCGCGTCAGCCCCTGCCGCAGCCACACGAAGGCGACGACGGCGGTCCACAGCGGCGTGGTGGCGTTGACGATGCTCGACAAGCCCGCCGTGATCGACAGCGCCGCGAACGAGAACAGCGCGAACGGCACGGCGCTGTTGAGCGCGCCGATCAGCAACAGGCCACGCCAATGCGCCCGCAGCTCACCGAGCTGGCCGCGCACGGCGAGCAGCGGCAGCAGCATCACGCTGGCCAGGCCCACACGCACGGCGGCGAGCGCCACCGGCCCGAACTCGTGGGCGCCAAGGCGCATGAACAGGAAGGACGCGCCCCACAGCGCCGCGAGCAACACCAGCTCGCCGATGTCGAACGCCTTCATGCGCCGGCCCCCTCCAGCGCCAGCAGCGCCCGCTTGCGGTCCAGGCCGCCTGCATAACCCGTCAGTGAACCGTCGGCGCCCACGACACGGTGGCAGGGCACCAATACGGAAATCGGGTTGCGGCCCACGGCGGCCCCCAGCGCCCGCGCCGCGCCGGTGTGGCCCAGCCGCTGGGCCAGCGCGCCGTAGGTGGCCGGGTGGCCCGGCGTGATCGCCAGCAGCTCACGCCACACCGCCCGCTGGAACGCCGTGCCTGCCGGGTCCAGCGGCGGCAACGTGAACGGCCGTCCGTCGAAATAGGCCGCCAGCGCGGCGGCCGTGGCCGACAGCACGGGGTCGCTGCCATCGTCCAGCGGCACCTGCAGCGGGCCCGGGTGGTGCTTCTGGCCGTCGAACCACAGGCCGGACAGGCCGGCGGCACTGCGCGCTGCGGTCAAGGGGCCGAGCGGCGTGTCGATGCGGCGCTGCAGGCTGTGGTGGGTTGCGTTCATGCGTGTCTCCAGAGATGCAGGACGGCGTAGCTGCGGTAGGGCCGGTAGCGTTCGGCGGCAGCCAGGTAGGCCTTGGGCGACAGCGGTGGCGCGCCGTCGGCACTCAAGGCGCGGCGCAGCACGACGTCGCCCGGCGGGAAGCTGTCGGGCCAGCTCCAGCCGCGCATCAGCATGTAGCTCGCCGTCCACGGGCCGATGCCCGGGATCTGCATCAGCTCGGCGGCGGCAGCCTCGGGCGTGCCCTCGCGGCGGGCGAAGGCCAGCGTGGGCCAGCGGCGCGCCAGCGCGATGAGGCTGTCGGCCCGGCGGCCGATGATGCCCAGCGAGGCGATGTCGTCACGGCTGGCCTCGGCGATGCGCGCCGGCGCCGGGAACAAGCGCTCGCAGCCTGGCGGCGCGTCCGGCAGCGGCTCGCCGAAGCGCTCGACGAAGCGGCCGGCGAGCGTGCGGGCTGCCGCCACCGTCACCTGCTGGCCCAGCACGGCACGCACGGTCAGCTCGAAACGGTCCACACAGCCCGGCAGGCGCTGCCCCGGCACGGCGCCGTCGCCCAGTGCCGTGGCGATGGCGGCGGGGTCGGCGTCCAGGTCCAGCCAGCGGCGCAACAGCGGCGCCACGGTGGCGACCGCCGGCCACAGCGTGGGCGACAGCTCGGCCAGCACCTCGCCCCGCCCGGCGACTGGCGGCGCAAAGCGCACCCGCAGCCAGCCGACATGTCGGCGCCCGCCATGCATGACCGCGAGCGACCGCGTGACCGCGCCCTCCTCCACCCGCTCCACGCCCACGATGGCGCGCGGTGCCAGGAAGGCGATGACGCCGGCCACGTCGTACGGCGGCCGGTAGCCCAGCCGCAGCCGTGACGGCGGCTCGGTGCCGCCGCCCTCACGGCGCAGCGCCGTCGGCTGCAGCCGGTAATGCTCGATGAAGGCCGCATTGAAGCGCCGCGGGCTGGCGAAACCCGCCGCCGAGGCCACGTCCTGCACCGGCAGCGTGCTGTCGGTCAGCAAGGCCTTGGCCAGCAGCAGCCGGCGCGTCTGCAGGTATTGCAGCGGCGACACGCCGTGCTCGGCCTGGAAGATGCGGCGCAGGTGCCGGCTCGTGATGCCCAGATGGCGGGCCAGATCTTCGACGCTGGCCTGGGCGTCGTCGCAGGCGTCCAGCCAGGCTGCCGCCTGGACGGCCAGCGTGCGTGAGGCGTCCGCCGTCGACCACGGCAGCGCGCGGGGCGCCAGCTCGGGCCGGCATTTCATGCACGGCCGGAACGCGGCGGCCTCGGCCTGCGCCGCCGTCGAGAAAAAGAGGCAGTTCTCGCGCCTGGGCAGCCGCACGCGGCAGACCGGGCGGCAGTAGATGCCGGTGGACGTGACGCCCACATAGAGCCGCCCGTCGAAACGCGCATCGCGCGCCTGCAGGGCGGCGTAGGCGGCGTCGGGGGGCAGGAGGGGCGAGGACATGCGGCCAGTCTAGGTGGCCCTGCTGCCAGGGAATGGCAGTTTCCGGACATGCCGCCCCGCTGCGCAGCGGCGCCCTGCCGCGCCGCCTGACGCCACGGTCACATGGCCTTGAACAGGTGCACGTAAGCGCGGCTGACGGGCAGCTCGTTGTCGCGGCCGCGGATGCGCACGAACAGCCGGCTCTGCTCGTCACGGCGCGTGCCGGCGAGGTGGTCGAGGTTGATGATGGTGGACCGATGCACCTGCCAGAAGCGGTCGGGGTCGAGCTGGCCGGCCAGCTCGAAGATGGGCGTGCGGATCAGGTGCTCGGCCGTGGCCGTCTGCACAACGGTGTATTTGTCGTCGGCATGGAAGAACAGCACGTCGTCCACGGGCACCTGGTGCACCAGCTCGCCCTGCGCGGCCCGGATGTAGCGCAGCCGCGCCGGCGTGCCCCCTGCCAAGGTTGCCGCCGCAGCGGCCGGCAACAGGCGCCGCAGCGTCTCGGCCAGCGCGCCATCCCCGGCGGGCGCTGCACGGCGCAGGCGCTCGACGCAGGCGGCCAGGCGGTCGGCCTTCAGCGGCTTGAGCAGGTAGTCGACGGCGCGCGCGTCGAAGGCCTCGACGGCGTACTGGTCATACGCCGTGACGAACACGACGCGCGTACCGCCCTCTATGCCCTGCGCCACCTCCAGGCCGGTCAGGCCCGGCATCTGGATGTCCAGGAAGGCCAGGTCGGGCTGCAGTTCGGCGATGGCGTCGGCGGCCTCGATACCGTTGGCGGCGACCTTCAGGATCTGCAGGTCGGGCCAGGCCTGCGCAAGCTGGGCTTTGAGGTACTGGGCCAGGTGGGGTTCGTCGTCGGCGATGAGGGCGGTGGTCATGGCTGGGGCTGAGCTGCGGGAAGTGGGAACTGGATACGGGCGAGCGTGCCGCCGCCGTCGCGCGGCAGCAGGTCCAGGCGGCTGCTGGGGCCGAATCGCGCCGCCAGGCGTTCGCGGATGTTGGCCAGCGCCACGCCGTTGCCGGCGCGCCGCCGCGGGCCGTCCAGCCCTTGGCCATCGTCGGCCACCTCGATCCACAAGCGTCCGTCGACCTGACGGGCAGTGACGGACACGGTGCCACCGGCCACCTGCGGCTCCAGGCCGTGGTGGATGGCGTTTTCAACGAGCGGCTGCACCAGCAGCGGCGGCAGCGGCACCTGGGCCAGCTCGGCCGGCAGGGACATGGCCAGCTGCAGGCGCTGGCCCATGCGCAGCTGCATGAGGCCGAGGTAGGCCTCCAGCATCGCGAACTCCTGCGCGAGCGTCGTCGACTCGCCGCGCATCTGGCCCAGGCTGGCGCGCAGGTAGTCGGTGAAGCGCTCCAGCATGAGCTTGGCCCGCTCGGGATCGAAGTCGATCAGGCTCTGCACATTCGCCAGCGTGTTGAACAGGAAGTGCGGCTCGATCTGCCCCTGCAGCAGCCGCAACTGCGCCTCGTTGATGCGCGCCTGCATCAGCTGCTGCTTGAGCCGGGCCCGGTAACGCCAGGTCATCAGGACCGAGATCACCAGCGAGATCAGCAGGAACTGCCGCCAGAAGCCGAAGCTGCCCAACAGGTCGCGCAGCTTGGGCACCGTCCAGAACACGTCCACCAGCATCAGGCCGATGACGATGCCCGCCAGTGAGCAGCCGATCGACAGCGTCGAGAAGAACACCGCCGAGCGCCAGTCGCGCCAGCCCATGATGCGGTCCAGCCAGCGCTGCGGCGCGAGCTTCTCGAAGCTGCGGAACACGATGAAGAAGCAGAGCATCACGCACGAGCTGATGAGCATGTTGGCGGGCAGCTGCTCCTGCCACCAGCGCGGCGTGCCGAGATAGCCCTGCTGCAGGCCGGCCAACACGGCGAAGGCCACGCCGAAGACCGTCGCCCAGATGGCGTAGATCAGCACGCGAAAGCGCGCCCGGTCGGGCCGGTGCTTCATCAGCAGGCGCTGGTGGCGCACCGCCTGACTGAACTCTTCAAGGAATGTCATGGAGCGTGAGTTTAGGAAGCGCCGCCGCCCTGCCCCCTGGATGGGTGACGGATCGACGAGACGGCCGACGAATGGACAGCCGCCCGCCCTGCCTACAATCCGCCGCGATTTCAAACCCCAGCTTCAAAGGCAGCCCATGCAGGTCCACGCATCCATCTTCAAGGCCTATGACATCCGCGGCGTCGTCGGCCAGACCTTGAACGAGGAGCTCGCTGAAGCTCTGGGCCGGGCCTTCGGCACCGAAGCCAAGGCCCTGGGCGAGAAGGCCGTGGCCGTGGGCCGCGACGGCCGCATCTCGGGCCCCGGCCTCGTGGCCGCGCTGATCCGCGGTATCGCGTCCACCGGGCTGGACGTCGTCGACATCGGCGCCGTGACGACGCCGATGCTCTACTACGTGGCCGCCACGCGCGGCAAGCACGGCTGCAACTCCGGCATCCAGGTGACCGGCAGCCACAACCCCAAGGACTACAACGGCTTCAAGATGGTGCTCCAGGGCGCCGCCGTCTACGGTGAGCAGATCCAGGGCCTCAAGCGCCGCATCGAGGCCGAGGACTACGCCACCGGCAAGGGCCGTGTCGGCCAGATGGATGTGGGCCCCGAGTACGCCGCGCGCATCGTGCGTGACTGCAAGCTGGCCCGCCCGATGAAGATCGTCGTCGACAGCGGCAACGGCATCCCGGGCGCCTCGGCCCCGGCCATCCTGCGCGCGCTGGGCTGCGAGGTCGTCGACATCTTCTCCAAGGTCGACGGCGACTTCCCCAACCACCATCCCGATCCCAGCCGCCCCGAGAACCTGGAAGACCTGAAGAAGATCGTCCACGCCACCGACGCCGAACTGGGCCTGGCGTTTGATGGCGACGGCGACCGACTGGGCATCGTCACGAAGGACGGCGAGATGATCATGCCGGACCGCCAGATCATGCTGCTGGCCGCCGACATCCTGAAGCGCCAGCCGGGCGCCGAGATCATCTTCGACGTGAAGTGCACGCAACGCCTGGCCCCGTGGATCAAGGAACACGGCGGCAAGCCGCTGATGTGGATGACCGGCCACTCGCTGGCCAAGGCCAAGCTCAAGGAAACCGGCGCCCCGCTGGCGGGCGAGCTGTCGGGCCACATCTTCTTCTCGGAGCGCTGGTACGGCTTCGACGACGCGATGTACACGGCCGGCCGCATGCTGGAAATCCTGTCCCGCGACGCCGACCCCAGCGCCACGCTCAAGGGCCTGCCCAACAGCTTCAACACGCCCGAGATCAACGTGCCCTGCGCCGAAGGCGAGCACCACGAAGTCGTCAAGCAGCTCAAGGCCCTGGTGACCGAAGCCGACCTGCCGGGCGTGCTGGAGATCAACACCATCGACGGCATGCGCTTCGAGTACGCCGACGGCTTCGGCCTGATCCGCCCGTCCAACACGACGCCGGTGCTGGTGCTGCGCTTCGAGGGCCACACGCCCGAGGCGCTGGAGCGCATCCAGCACGACGTGCTGGCGCAGTTGAAGCGCGTGAAGCCCGACGCGACCTTCGCCGCCGGGCATTGATGCCCCTCGCCCCGTCTTGCGGCGCTGAACGCGCGCGAGCCGGGGCGCCCCCAACGCGGCAATGATGCGGAGCGGGCCGGCGCCTGGACCGAAGATATCTCAGGGAGTATGACGACATGCCGTTGATCGGTGGGATGCACATCCTGATCGCGCTGCTGTGCGCGGTGCACGTGGTTCGCAGCGGCCAGCAGCTGTACTGGCTCTTCATCCTGTTCGCGTTCCCGCTGCTGGGCAGCGTGGTGTATTTCTTCGCCATCTACCTGCCCAATTCGCGGCTGGACCACGGTGCCCGCAAGGCCGTGGCCGCGGCGGCGCGCGCGATGGACCCGGGCCGCGACGTGCGCGAGGCACGCGCCGTCTACGACATTTCGCCGTCGGCGCAGAACCAGATGCGTCTGGCCGAGGCCTTGCTCAATGCGGGCGAAGCCCAGGAGGCGGCCTCGCTGTACGAGGCGGCACTGAAGGGCCCGTTCGCCAACGACCCCGACCTGCGTTTCGGCGCAGCGCGCGCTTGCGTGGAATGCCAGCGTTATGACGCGGCGCTGAGCCATCTGCAGGCCCTGAAGGCCGAGCGGCCCGGCTACCGCGCCGACCAGGTGCTGCTGCTGATCGCCCGCTGCCAGGCTGGCACCGGCCACGCGGACGAAGCGCGCGCCTCCTTCGAGGCAGCCGTGCAGCAGCATGGCGGCTTCGAGGCGCATGCCGAATTCGCGATCTGGGCGCTGACCCGCGGTGACACGGCCACGGCGGCCCGGCTGCAGACCGAGATCGACCGCCAGGTCCAGCTGTGGAACCCGGTCAGCCGGCAACTGAACGCGCCGGTCATGCGCCGCCTGAAGGCGGCCCAGGAACTGGCCCGCAAGGCAAGCTGATGCCGCAAGGGCTGGCACTGGCCCTGTATGCGGCCCTGCTGCGGCTGCTGACGCCGCTGTACCTGCTGCGCCTGTGGCGCCGCGGTGCGCAGGAGCCGCTGTACCGGCACGCGCTGGGTGAGCGGCTGGGCTTCTACAAGGCGGGCACCGAGCCGGGGCGCTTGTGGGTCCACGCCGTGTCGCTGGGCGAGACGCGGGCGGCCAGCGCGCTCATCGCCGCGCTGCGCGAACGCGAACCGGGCCTGCGCCTGCTGCTGACGCATTCGACCGCCACCGGCCGCGACGCCGGCGCCGCGCTGCTGCGTGACGGCGATGCCCAGACCTGGCTGCCCTACGACACGCCCGGTGCCGTGCGGCGCTTTTTGCGCCATTGGCAGCCGCGTGTGGGCGTGTTGATGGAAACGGAAGTCTGGCCGGTGCTGCAGCGTGAAGCCGAGCGTGCCGGCCTGCCCATGGTGCTGGCCAACGCCCGCCTGTCCGAGAAAAGCCTGCGCCAGGGCCAGCGCTTTGCCGCGCTGATGCGCCCGGCCGCCCGCCGTATGGCCCTGGCCCTGGCCCAGACCGAGGCCGACGCCGCCCGGCTGCGCCTGATAGGCGCGCCGCGCGTGGACGTGGCCGGCAACCTGAAGTACGACATCGCGATGGACCCGGCGCTGACCGCCCGCGGCCAGGCCTGGGCGGCCCAGCTCGGGCGGCCGGTGTTGATGCTGGCCGTCAGCCGCGAAGGCGAGGAAGCGGCCTTGCTGGCCGAGTGGGCCCGGCGCACCTCCCCTCGCCCGCTGCTGGCCATCGTGCCCCGCCACCCGCAGCGCTTCGACGAGATCGCCGCGCTGATCCAGGGCGCCGGCTTCACGCTCGCGCGGCGCAGCACCTGGGGCGACACACCGCCCGCCGAGGCTCTACAGGCCGACGTCTGGCTCGGCGACTCCATGCGCGAGATGCCGCTCTATTACGGCCTGGCCACCGTGGCGCTGCTGGGCGGCAGCTTCGAACCGCTGGGCGGCCAGAACCTCATCGAGGCGGCCGCCTGCGGCTGCCCGGTGCTGGCCGGGCCGCACACCTTCAACTTCACCGAGGCGGCAGGCCTCGCCATCGCGGCCGGCGCGGCCCGGCGGTGCGGCTCGCTGGCCGAGGCCGTCGCCCAGGGTGAAGCGCTGTGCCGTGACGAGCCCACGCGCTCGCACATGTCAGCCAGCGCGCTGGCATTTGCCACCGCACATCGCGGCGCCGCCGGGCGCATGGCGGCGGCCCTGCTGGCGATGGCGCCGCCTTAAAGCTGAACCCGGCTGAGCCCAGCCGCCCGTCAAGGCTTGTCCGGGGCCTTGAACGCCTGCAGCGTGGCCTTCAGGTCGGCAATCGTCTGGGCCAGCTCGTTGTTGCTCAGCACATCGACGGCCGAGCGCGCCTCCAGCGGGCCGAGGTTGCTGACCATGTTGACGGCCTTGCCCACCACCGCAATGCCCAGTTCGTTCATCGCCTGCTGGTTGGCCACGGCGTTCTGCTGCGCGAGGTTGGTGTTGGCCACCAGATTGGCGTAGGCCAGGTTGGACAGCATGGCGGGCTGTTCGCCCACCGCCTTCAGGTTGCCCACGGTCACCGCTTCCACGATCTGATCGTTCAAAGGCATGGCAAGACTCCTGTTGCGCTCTGGGGTTGAAAAAGTCGGCAGCGGCGATGGGCTGGGCCCGGACGAAGCAGCGCCCGCCTCGTCAGCCACCCCAGGCGCCCCCGGCGCCTGGGGTGGCTGAAACGCAGCCAGCAGGCGGTTGAAGTCGGCGATCAGCCGCTCCATGGCCTCACTGCCCTCGACCGAGCCCAACTGCTCGATGACGGCGGCGGCCCGTGCCACGAAGGCCAGCTTCAGGATGTGGGTGGCCTGCAGATGGCTCACCGCCTCCTGCTGCCACAGGTTGCGGTTGAAGCTGTCCTGCAGCGCCGCCAGCTCGCCCCGAGAGCCGCCCGGCGTATCGGCACCGCTGTCTTGTTCAGTCATGGCATCGCCCTTTCCATCCAGGCTCGGCAATGCCCGCCGAACCCTCACTGAGACAAAACGTCAAGCCCGGCCAAAAGCCGTCATGCCCCGAGGGCAGGCATCCACAAAGTTGTGCATCGGGCGCCGGGGAGGACAGCCAAGGTTTGAACTTGGCCTGGCCCATATGGTGGCGGCGCGGGCAGCCAGTCGATGCTTTGGGCTCGTGGCCGTGGGACACCCGAGCGGCAGGGCGGACTGGAGGCGCCTGGAGGCTGATTCGAGTCACTCGCCGCCTCAGCGCTGAACGGCTGCAATGATCGGCAGCGGTCATTCAACGGCCGGCCGTTTATCGGACTTTTCACCTTCAAGACTGAGATCGCGCTATGAAATGAGAGATCCCTAAGCCTTTTTTTTCGTTGACGCGGATAACGGCGAGGGGCGTTCGAAGGGGCCTTTCCTATTGGATTGCCGCTACGTTCTGCGCGGGAGGCTGCCAACCACCGCCGAGCGCCTTGAAAGAGAAGATTGCGGCTCGAGCGGCTTCCGTTTCCGCCTGTGCGCGAGCATCGGAAGCCCGCAACAGGTTTTCATCTGCCTGGAGGACTTCGATCAGGCTGACGACGCCCTTTTGGTAAGCCGCGAAGGTCGCCGCGCGGGCACGGGTCAGTGACTCGACACCTTGCGTCAATTCAGCCACCTGAATCTCCCTGTTCACGAGGGTCGAGAACGCGTTCTCGACGTCCTCGGTCGCGCGGAGGGCGGCGAGGCGGTAGCCGGCCAGTAGTTCGGCCTCCTGACCCTTTGCCTGCTCGATCTGAGCATTGATGCGGCCGAAATCGAAGAGTCGCCACCTCAGACCCAGCACGCCGGCGGCCTGGCTTGCGCCGCCTGTGAAGAGATTCCCACCGGAGACGGACGTGGCGCTGCCGATCAAGCCGCTCAAAGAGAACTTCGGGTAGTACTCGGCAATGGCGATACCGATGCGCTCGTTCGACGCGGCCAAGCGACGCTCCGCTGCAATCAGATCCGGGCGACGGCGCAGCAATTCCGCCGGAGACACGGGGGCGCCAATTTGTGGCGCTGCCGGGATCGGGCCGCCCGCGGCCAGCGCCGCGCTGTAGGTGCCGGGCAGTGCGCCGAGCAGCACATCCAACGCGTTCATCGCTGTCGCCAGGCCGGACCGCAGCACTGGAATCGACGCACGGACTTGCGCGAGGGCTCCCTCGACCTGATGGACTTGCATCTCAGCGGCAAGTCCCTTGCCGTATAGCAGCTGGACCTTTTCGAGCAGATCCTGCTCGGTCTCGACCTGCCGGTGGGCGATCGCCAGACGAGTCTGCAGCCCGCGGATGCTCACGTAGAAATCGGCGGTCTGGGCCGCCACCATGAGACGCACAGCGACGGCGCCTGCTTCCGACGCCTGGTAATCGGCCCGTGCCGCTTCCTTGCCGCGCCGCAGACTACCGAACACATCAAGTTCCCAGCCGGCGCTTACGTTGGCCTCATAGGAACTCCCCGAGCGGTCGAAATTCGGGTTGGAATTCAGCACCCGGCCCAACGGCGTTTCCACCGATTGGTAGGCTCTCGCTGCCTGAGTGCCGAAGTTGCCCGACGGAAGCAGCGCGGCATTTGCCAGACCAACAGCAGATCGTGCCTGGGTCACCCTGGCCGTCGCCTGCGCCAGGTCCAGGTTCTGCTCCAGCGCAATCTTCACCAGGCTCGCCAACTGCGCGTCGTCGAACGCCGCCCACCATTCGGCGAGATCGGCATTGCCGGTGGCTGGTCGGCGATCCACTGCGGCCTGACCCTGAAAACGTTCGGGGATGGGCGCGGTGGGCCGGCTGTAGGTCGGACCCACGGCGCAGCCGGTCAGGCTGGCGAGGAGGAAGGTGGCGACAAGAACTGGTCGAGTGGACATGGGCTCATCCTTTGACGATTGTGACCATAATATCAAATGGTCACTCGTTGTCCAATCGCGGAGGCTACCGTAAGCTGACGCCCATGACCCCCACGAGCACTCTTCCCGCACCGGCCCGCGGCCCGGCCGACCACGATGTCCGCGACCAGATCGTGGCCGCTGCGACTGAGCACTTCAGCCGCTACGGCTATGGCAAGACGACCGTGTCCGACCTTGCCAAGGCCATCGGCTTTTCGAAGGCCTACATCTACAAGTTCTTCGAATCCAAACAGGCCATCGGCGAAATGATCTGCGCGAACTGCCTTAGGCAGATCGAGGCCGAAGTCAGCGCATCAGTCGCAGAAGCCAGCCTGCCGCCGGACAAGCTGCGCCGCATTTTCAAGGCTAGCACCGAGGCGACCCTGCGCCTCCTCTTCCAGGATCGCAAGCTTTTCGAGATTGCTGCCTCGGCGGCGACTGAACGCTGGCAAGCGGTCGTCGATTACGAAGAGCGTACGCGGCAACTGCTTCGCGACGTGCTGCAGGAAGGCCGGCAAAGCGGCGACTTCGAGCGCAAAACGCCGCTGGACGAGACGGTGCTGGCAATCCATTTGGTCATGCGCCCCTACCTCAATCCCCTGTTGTTGCAGCACAGCATGGACAGCACCGATCAGGCGCCGGCGCTGCTGGCCAGCCTGGTTCTGAGAAGCTTGTCACCTTAAATTCAATGTGACCGTTGACTGATGCGGTCACTAGCCACAAAATGAAGGTCCTGATTCGTCACTTAAGGGACCTTCATGCGCCGGCCTCGCCTCGCTCTTTCTGCGCTCATCTGCGTACTGCCGCTGGCCTTGGCCGCGTGCGGCGAATCGACGGCAACCACGGATGCGCGTACCCAGCTGCCGCTGGTCCGGACCGTAGCTGTCCAGGACGCCTCGGGTTCGTCGCGGTCCTTCACGGGAACCGTGGCGGCTCGCGTGCAGAGCGACCTGGGCTTCCGGGTGCCGGGCAAGGTGCTTGAGCGCCTGGTCGATGCCGGCCAGGCCGTGAAGCGCGGCCAGCTCTTGATGCGCATTGATCCTGTGGACCTGAAGCTGGCCGCCGAAGCCCAGCACGAAGCGGTCGCGGCCGCCAAGGCGCGTGCGCAGCAGACGGCTGACGATGAACTCCGGTATCGCGACCTCCGCGGCACCGGTGCGATCTCGACGGCCACCTACGACCAGGCCAAGGCGGCGGCGGACGCGGCCAAGGCGCAGGTCAGCGCCGCCGAGGCGCAAGCCAGCGTGGCCCGCAACGCGAGTCGTTATGCGGAGCTGGTCGCCGATGCCGATGGCGTCATCACCGAAACGCTGGCCGAACCCGGCCAGGTGGTGGGGGCGGGACAGCCGGTTGTCCGTCTGGCCCATGCGGGGCATCGCGAGGCCGTCGTCCAGTTGCCGGAGACGCTGCGCCCGACGATTGGGTCGAAGGCAGAAGCCCGGCTGTTTGGCGGCGAGAGCGCGGCCAGTCCGGTCAAGTTGAGGCAGCTCTCGAGCGCGGCCGATCGGCTCACCCGAACCTACGAAGCCCGCTATGTGCTGGACGGCGCGCTGGCCAATGCCCCGCTGGGTGCCACGGTCACCGTGGAAACGCCAGCCGAGTCTTCCGCCGGCCAGCCAGCGCTGCAAGTGCCGATCGCGTCGGTCTTCGACGCTGGCAAGGGCCCGGGCGTGTGGGTCGTCGACGGTTCGCCGACCAAGATCACCTGGCGCCCGGTCACGATCAAGCATGTGGACGATGATCGTGCACAGGTCGTGGGCGACCTCAAGCGCGGCGAAATCATCGTCGCCCTCGGCGCGCATCTGCTGCGCGAGGGCGCGCAGGTCCGGGTGATGGATCAGGCGGTGGCTGCTGCGAACAACGGGAGCCGCCCGTGAGCGAGAGCCGCTTCAACCTGTCGGCGCTCGCCGTCCGTGAGCGCGCGATCACCGTCTTCCTGCTGTTGCTGATCTCGATGGCAGGGGTGATGTCGTTCTTCAAGCTTGGCCGCGCCGAGGACCCCGCTTTCACGATCAAGGTGATGACCATCATCACCGCCTGGCCAGGTGCTACCGCGCAGGAGATGCAGGACCAGGTCGCCGAGAAGATCGAGAAGCGGATGCAGGAGCTGCGCTGGTACGACCGCACCGAGACCTACACGCGGCCTGGCCTGGCCTTCACGACGCTGACGCTGCTGGACAAGACGCCGCCGGCCGACGTGCAGGAGGAGTTCTATCAAGCCCGCAAGAAGGTGGGCGATGAGATCCGCAACCTACCGCCGGGCGTGATCGGGCCTTTCGTCAACGATGAGTATTCGGACGTGACGTTTGCGCTGTACGCCCTGAAGGCCAAGGGCGAGCCGCAGCGCACGCTCGTGCGTGACGCCGAGAAGCTGCGCCAGAGGCTGCTGCATGTGCCTGGCGTCAAGAAGGTCAACATCGTTGGCGAGCAGTCAGAGCGCATCTTTGTGGAGTTCTCCCACGAGCGCATCGCCACCTTGGGGCTCAGCCCCCAGGACGTGTTTGCGGCGCTGAACGGCCAGAACGCGCTGACGCCCGCAGGCTCTGTCGAGACCCGGGGCCCCGAGGTCTTCATCCGTGTCGATGGTGCGTTCGACGACCTGCAGAAGATCCGGGATACGCCTTTGGTGGCGCTGGGACGCACCCTGAAGCTGTCGGACATCGCCACCGTCAAGCGGGGCTATGAGGATCCCGCGAGCTTCCTGATCCGCAATGGCGGCGAACCTGCCTTGCTGCTCGGCATCGTCATGCGCGACGGCTGGAACGGCCTGGATCTTGGTAAGGCGCTCGACGGCGAAACGAAGGCGATCAACGCCGAATTGCCGACCGGCATCAGCCTCACCAAGGTCACCGACCAGGCCGTGAACATCAGCTCGGCCGTCGACGAGTTCATGGTGAAGTTCTTCGTCGCGCTGCTGGTGGTGATGGTCGTGTGCTTCGTCAGCATGGGCTGGCGCGTGGGCGTCGTCGTGGCTGCTGCCGTGCCGCTGACGCTGGCGGCCGTGTTCGTCGTGATGCTGGCGACGGGCAAGAACTTCGATCGGATCACCTTGGGGTCGCTCATCCTGGCGCTGGGCCTGCTGGTCGACGACGCCATCATCGCCATCGAGATGATGGTGGTGAAGATGGAGGAGGGTTATAGCCGTCTGTCAGCCTCGGCCTATGCCTGGAGCCACACGGCGGCTCCCATGCTGTCGGGCACCTTGGTGACGGCGGTTGGCTTCATGCCCAACGGATTCGCGCGGTCCACGGCCGGCGAATACACCAGCAACATGTTCTGGATCGTCGGCATCGCGCTGATCGCATCCTGGGTGGTTGCCGTGTTTTTCACACCCTACCTCGGCGTCAAGCTGCTCCCGAACTTCAAGACGGTGGAAGGCGGGCACGAGGCGCTGTACGACACGCCTCGCTACAACCGGTTCCGCCGAACCCTCGGGCGCGTCATCGCGCGCAAGTGGTGGGTCGCAGGTTCCGTCGTTGGATTGTTCGTCCTGTCCGTGCTCGGCATGGCTGTAGTGAAGAAGCAGTTCTTCCCCATCTCGGATCGGCCGGAGGTGTTGGTCGAGGTGCAGATGCCCTACGGCACGTCGATCAGCCAGACCAGCGTCACGGCCGCCAAGGTCGAGGCCTGGCTGGCCAAGCAGGCGGAAGCCAAGATCGTGACCGCCTACGTGGGACAAGGCGCGCCGCGCTTCTACTTCTCGATGGCGCCGGAGCTGCCTGACCCGTCGTTCGCGAAGATCGTGGTGCGGACCGACAACCAGAACGAGCGCGAGGCGCTGAAGCACCGGCTGCGCCAGGCCATCGCCGACGGCCTGGCGCCTGAGGCCCGCTTGCGAGTCACGCAGCTCGTGTTCGGTCCCTACTCGCCGTTCCCGGTGGCCTACCGGGTGACGGGGCCCGACCCTGATGTGCTGAGGAAGATCGCAACCGAGGTCCGCCAGGTGATGGACGCGAGTCCCATGATGCGGACGGTCAATACGGACTGGGGTACGCGCACACCGACGCTGCATTTCACGTTGCAGCAGGAGCGTCTGCAGGCAGTGGGACTGACGTCCAGCTCGGTCGCGCAGCAGCTGCAGTTCCTGCTCAGCGGCGTGCCGGTCACCATGGTTCGCGAGGACATTCGAACGGTCCAGGTGGTCGCGCGCTCGGCCGGCAGCGTGCGGCTTGACCCGGCACGAATCGGCGACTTCACGCTGGCCGGTGCCAACGGCCAGCGCATCCCGCTCTCGCAGGTTGGCGTCATCGACGTGCGCATGGAAGAGCCCGTCATGCGCCGGCGTGACCGCATGCCCACGATCACGGTCCGCGGCGATATCGCCGAAGACCTGCAGCCGCCGGACGTATCCACGGCCATCACGAAGCAGCTTCAGCCGATCATGGACAAGCTGCCGGGTGGCTACAAGATCGAGCAGGCCGGCTCCATCGAGGAATCGGGCAAAGCGACGGTCGCGATGCTGCCGATCTTCCCGATCATGCTGGCCGTCACGCTGCTGATCCTGGTGCTGCAGGTCCGCTCGCTGGCTGCCATGGTGATGGTCTTCCTGACCAGCCCGCTCGGTCTGATCGGCGTGGTGCCCACATTGATCGTGTTCCACCAGCCTTTCGGGATCAATGCGCTGGTGGGCCTGATCGCGTTGTCGGGCATCTTGATGCGCAACACGCTGATCCTGATCGGACAGATCCACCAGAACGAGCAGGCCGGCTTGCCGCCCTTCCAGGCGGTGGTCGAGGCGACCGTGCAGCGGGCTCGTCCAGTGATCCTGACGGCACTGGCTGCGATCCTCGCTTTCATTCCGCTGACCCATTCGGTCTTCTGGGGAACTCTGGCCTATACGCTCATCGGTGGCACGTTGGCGGGCACGGTCCTGACGCTCGTGTTCCTGCCGGCGATGTACTCGATCTGGTTCCGAATCCGGCCAGGCGGAGAAAGGGCGGTGACCGGCGCTTCGCCGGCCAGTTATGCCCAGGTGCGCGACTTGCCCAGCCCCATCAGCTGACCTGCCAGCCGCTGCGCGGCCAACAGCGGCACCCACACAACGAGGCATCGCGCTTGCTGCGCCAGGCGCGAGGTCGCGCTTCGCCCTCGTTCACTTGATCAAGAAGAGATTTCCATGAACAACCCACCTGTCGTCCTCGTCACTGGCGTTTCGTCCGGCATCGGCCTGTCCACGGCCAAGAAGTTCGTTGCCGGCGGAAGCCGTGTTTTCGGAACCGTGCGCAAACTCGCCAAAGCCCAACCGCTAGCCGGCGTCGAGCTGGTCGAAATGGACGTCCGCAACGACGCCTCGGTGCTCGCCGGCGTGCTCGACGTCATCAAGCGTGCCGGTCGCATCGACGTCCTCGTCAACAACGCTGGCTTCAACATGGTCGGTGCGGTGGAAGAGACGACGCCCGCCGAGGCGGCCTCGCTCTTCGACACCAACGTGCTTGGCGTCCTCAGGGTCTCGCAGGCGGTGCTTCCGCACATGCGGGCTCAGCGACAGGGCCGCATCATCAACGTGAGCTCGGTGCTGGGCTTCTTGCCCGCGCCTTACATGGGCCTCTACGCGGCGTCCAAGCATGCCGTCGAGGGCTTGTCGGAGTCGCTGGACCACGAAGTGCGCCAGTTCGGCATCCGCGTGACCCTGGTCCAGCCCTTCTATACGAAGACCAACCTCGAAGCCAACTCGCCGCTGGCCGCGACCTTGATCGATGCCTACGACCGGGAGCGCAAGGCCGTGCTGCATGCCATCCCCGCCAGCGTGAGTGCGGGCGACGAACCCGAGAAGGTGGCCCACACCATCGTCGAAGCGGCATTCGGGCCCTGGCGGATGCGGCGCACGCCGCAGGGGCAGGCGGCCCTGCTGAGCAAGTTGCGCCGCTTCATGCCGGCCGGCCCAGTCGACAAGAGCCTGCGCAAGCAGCTTGGTCTGGGCTGAGCCAGCGCCAGAGCGGATTCACCCCGGCAAGGCCCTTGCCGGTCAGCGCCCCGGTTGGGGCAAACCTTGAAGGAGTCCAACCATGAAGACATACCTGGGCATCACTCTCCTGGCGGTGCTCGCCGCGCTTGCCGGCTGTGCGGGTCCGGTCGACAAGAAGTCGTGTGACGCACCCAACATTCAGCGAGAGCTCAGCTACACGCCCCCGGGCTGCGAGCAGACCTCCTGATCTTGAACGTGGCCCACGCGAGCCGTTGGCCCTTCAGCAAAACAACCATCGGGGACAAAGATGAACATTCGCACTCGCGTCGGCCTGGTGGCCGCGCTTTCGGTGTGTGCATTCGGGGCCAACGCTCAAGCGGTCCTGACGCTGTACGGGAATATCGACACCGCCGTCGACACGACGCACAAGACGACGGGCAGCACCGGCTCGCCCACAGGAGCATCCGCCGCCCTGATTTTTCCGCCTGGCAGCGCCGGCACAAGATCACGGGTGACGCCGAGCCTTTCGCGCACCAACACCTTGGGCTTCAAGGGGCGCGAGGATCTGGGCGGTGGATATGCGGCAGGCTTCGTCCTGGAATCGCAACCGGGTAGCGACGACGGCACTCTGTCCCAGGACGGGCGCTTCTTCGGCAAGCAGGCCATGGTGTACCTGACGACGCCCGCTGGCGAGGTTCGCATGGGACGTCAGTACGCACCAATCTTCTTTTCCTTCGCGGCCGGTACACCTGATGGCCTCGCTGGAACCGATCTGTTCACCGCCGGCCTGGTCACCAACACGTTGCAGATCAGGCAGGACAACCAGATCAGCTACTGGGCTCGGGCCGGCGGCTTTGCGGCTGCTGTCTCCTACAGTCCTAACGCTGGCGTTTCGCGCATCGTGAGTCCGGCGCGCGGCAGCGCGGCAACGGCATCCACGGGTTCCATGCTGGGGGCCGCCGGCGCGGGCGCCGAAGCCTCGGGTTCCGAGTCCGGCGGAAAGCGCGGGCGGTCTGGTGGGCTGTTCCTCGCCTACACCGCGCCGACGTTCAACCTGAGCGCGGGCTTCCACTACAACGAGTTCGACGTCCCCGTGCTTTCGCAGGGCGGCTCGATCTTCGAGCTGGATCGCTACTGGGGCTTCGCGCTGTCCGGAAAGTACATGCTGGCGGTCGATGGCCCGTCGCTGCATGCGATGTACCACGAGGGACGCTACTTCGATGGCGACACCCTGAACCTGCCCGGGCAACCACCGCTCAAACTGCCTGGCGCCGGCGGCTTCGACCCGAAGATTCAAACCCTCGTCGTCGGCGCGCGAGTTCCTGTCGGCAACTTCATCTGGATCGGCGAGGCCGGCGAGAGTCGCTTCACCAATTTCACCCGTGGTAAGAACCTCGGTATTTCGTTGGGCGTGGACTACCAACTGTCCAAGCGGACGGTGCTCTATTCGCGGTTGGCGGTCGCTGAGGACCGGCAAGGCAACGTGCTACCTATCGTGGGCGTGACACCAACGGGTGCGCGGCCGATCAATGTTTCTGGCGGCCCCGACGCGATTCTCGCCGCGCTGGGACTGCGTGAGACGCCGGCCTTCAACGGCGTCGGCATTTCTCCGGACGGAAGGTCCAGCATCCTTGCCTTCGGGATCCGGCACAGCTTCTGAGCTGAGCCAGTTCCACCTCGGCACTCCCGGCTTTGGCGCGTCGAGGTGTTTTGGAGCGTTGGAGTTGACAGCTATGCCGGAGTGACGAGCGACCGCCTCGTGTCAGCCAGCGCGCGTTCGCCGGCACAAGTCGATCGGCAGCACCCGCTGCAAAGCCGACGCCACCGCGCCCCCCCCCGGGGAGCAAGCCCGCGTCGCTGCACCCGGCGATGTTCGCCGCCTTGTCCGCCCTTCGCAACGATGCGATCGCCCCCAAACTCCTCCATGGCCACCCCGCGCATTCGCCGCCCTGCTGTCCGCCGCCGGCGCCCCCTGCGCTACTCGCGCACGAATCGCGCCGTCCCGCCGCCTTGATACAGCGTCAGGGCCTGGCCGTCGGCGTCGAACTCGATCTCCAGCACCGCCACGCGCGCGAAGAAGCGGCGCTCTGCCTTGCCGAACAGCTCGAACTCGCCCTGCCCCGTGGCCTGGGCGAACAGGCGAGCGCCATCGGCCCGCACGCGCAGCTTGAACTGCGGGTTCATGGCATACACGCCCGCCAATGGCTGAACCTGCGCCGGTGCGAGCGTGAGGCTGGGCTGGCGCAGCGCAGCGCGGTCCTGCAGCGGCAGGCTCGCGTCGACGGCGTGCATGGCCAGGTCGGTCACCGGCACCTGGGCATTGGCCAGCACCACGCCCGCCGCGCCGCGTGACGGGTCCAGCCATAGCGAGCTGCTGAAGCCCGCCGTCGCGCCGTCGTGGTTGTAGAGCGTGCGGTCGCCGGCCGGCGCCAGCAGCCAGGCCAGGCCGACCGGGTTGATGGGCGCCGACCCGGCCGCATGCGGGCGCAGGCACAGCGCGAACGCCTCGCGCAGCGGGTGCTCGTAGCCGCCCAGCGCGGCCTGGCCGTAGCGCAGCAGGCCGCGCGCCGAGCCGTGCAGCGCGCCGGCGCCGGCCGTCACGCCCAGGAAATGCCAGGCCGGCACCGGCTTGCCCTGAGCGTCGTGGCCCTGGAGCAGCCCTGGCCGTGCGAAGCCGATGTGCTCGCCCAGGCCCAGCGGCATGAGCACCCGACGCGTCAGCAGCGTGGCGTAGTCAGTGTCTTCGCGCAGCGCCAGGGCATGGCCCAGCAGGCCGAAACCGAGGTTGGAATACCCGAACACGGTGTCACGCGCGATGCGCGGCTGCCAGCCCTTCAGGAACAGCCGGAGCGACGCCCAGTCATAGTCGGCATAGGGGTCATCGACGCGGGCCGGCGTCATGTTGTCGGGCAGCCGCGGCAGGCCCGACCGGTGCGTCGCCAGGTCACGCCAGCGCAGCGGCTGGCCCAGGCTGTCGCGCAACCGCAGGCCGTCGGGCAGCACAGCCTCGACCGCGTCGTCCAGCTTCAGCTGGCCGCGCACGACGGCGTCGGCGAGCAGCAGCGCGGTGAAGGTCTTGGTGATGGAGCCGTATTCGAAGACGCTGTCGGCGCCAGGCTGGGTGCCGCGGGCGGCCGCGCCGGCAAACTCGGCCTTGCCGCTGCGCAACCGGCCGGCCGCGAGCGCCACGCCCTCCACCTTCAGTCGCGCATCGAGCAACGGCTGCAGCCCCTCCTCGTCGGCACGGGCGGGCCAGGCGAACGCCAGGCTTCCGGCGGCCAGCAGTGTCTGGCGTCGATTGAGCAGGGTCATCGCGTCTCCTCCACCCCCAGGATAACAGCGCGACCTGGCGGCATGCATGACGCCGTTCAGCCCGCATTCGTGGCCGGATTTGCCGGCGGCAAGGCCGCACGCCGCCGCAGCAGAAAGCGCCGCGTGGCCTCGTCGTCGCACAGCCCGGCGGCCACCTCGTAGGCATGGGCCGCGCCGGCCGTGTCGCCCAGCCGTTGCAGCAGCTCGGCGCGCAGTGCCCAGTAGGGCTGGTAGGCCCGCACCAGCGTGTCGTCGAGCTTCAGCAGCTGCTGCCAGGCGGCCTCGGCGCCCTGCACGCGCGACAGCGCGCTGAGCTGCCCCAGCCGGTAACCCAGCGTCGGCGCCAGGGTGGTCAGCCCCTCGTACAGCTGCACGAGCGCCGGCCACTGGATGACTCCCGTCTGCGCACGCTGCGCGTGCACGGACTGCAGCGCTGCCTCCAGCTGATAACGGCCCAGTTGCCCGGCACGGCTGGCGTGTTCGAGCGCGTCGCTGGCCTGCTGCATGAGGCTGGCGTCCCAGCGGTGCGTGTCCTGCTCGTCCAGCGGCACGAAGGCACCGCTCGCGTCGCGGCGGGCGGCGCGGCGTGATTCGCAGAACAGCAGCAGCGCCAGCAGCCCCAGCACCTCGGGTGCGGGCAGCTGCCGGGCCAGCCAGCGCGCCAGCGACACGGCCTCGGGCTGCGGGCCGGTCGCGTCGTCCCAGGCCAGGCCGTAGGCGGCGTACAGCGCATCCAGCACGGCCGGCAGCTGGTCGGCCAGCGCGTGCTGCGGCGGCACCTCGAAGGCGATGCCGGCATCGCGGATCTTGGTCTTGACGCGGCTGAGCCGCTGACCCAGGGCTGCCGGGCGAACGAGGAACAAGCCCGCCATGCGCTCCACGGGCACGCCCAGCACCACCTGCAGCATCAGCGGCGCATGCAGCGCGCGGTCGATGGCCGGATGCGTGCAGACGAAGAGCAGCATCAGGCGTTCGTCGGCGAACTCGGCGCCGTCGGCCCCGGCGGCTTCATCCACCTCGGCGGCCTCATGCCGGTGCAGCCAGTCGGCGGCAAAGCCCGCGTGGACCTGCTCGTGGCGCCAGGCGTCGCGCCAGCGGTTGCGCGCCACGGCCAGCAGCCAGCCGGCCGGATTGGCCGGCACGCCCTGCTCCGGCCAGCTGGCCAGCGCCTGCGCGACGGCGTCGGCCACGGCGTCTTCGGCGGCGGCGATGTCGCGCGACCGTGCCGCCAGCAGCGCCACCAGCCGCGCCCGGCTGGCGCGCAGCGTCGCCAGCAGCGCGGCGTGGGCCGCGTCAGTCATGCAGCAGGTTGGGCCGCACCTCCACGACGACACCCTCGCGGTCCGGGAAGCGCGCCGCCCACTGGATGGCGGCATCCAGGTCGGGCAGGTCGACGATGAAGAGGCCGCCCAGCAGCTCCTTGGTGTCGGCCACGGGCCCGTCGTGCAGTACCAGCTCCCCCTTGGCGCGGCGCAGCGTGGTGGCCGTGGCGGGCGGCTGCAAGCCCGCGCCGCCGATGAAGATGCCGGCCTCTTTCAGTGCCTGCAGATAGGCCATGGTGCCGGCCCAGTAGGCGGCCTGGCGCTCGGGGTCGGTGCGGGCGGCGAAGCCCTCGGCGGTCTCGTGGATCTGGATCGTGTAGTGCATGGCGTGCCCTTTCGGTGGCAAGGCGGGGTGGGACGGACGAAAAGACCTGTGGCCCTTTCGCCGCCATGACGCGCCAGCCCGGCCGGTTTCGACAACCGGCCCGCCATCATCGCGTCAGCCGCCGCTGGAGGCCACGCTCCAGCCACCACCCAGCGCCTTGACGAGCTGGGCCGTGGCGGCCCATTGGGCGCCGCGCAGCTGGGCCAGCGCGCGCTCGGTGGCCAGCGGCGTGCGCTCGGCCTCGGTCACGTCGAGGTAGCTGACCGCGCCCTTGTCATAACGGCTGCGCGCGACGGTCAGCGCCTGGCTGCTCGAATCGAGCGTGCGGTTCTGCGCGTCGACGACGCTGGCGCGGCCGGCCAGCTCGGCCAGCGCGTCGTCCACCTCGCGCAGCGCCTGCAGCATGCGGCCGCGGAAGGCGGCGAGCGACTCGTCGGCCTGGGCCTTGGCGCCCGCGAGGTTGGCCTTGTTCTTGCCGCCTTCGAAGATGGGCAGCGAAATGCTGGGCCCGATGTTGTAGAGCCGTGCCGGCGCCGACACCAGGTCGCCCAGCTCCTTGCTCTGGTAGCCGTAGCTGCCCGTCAGGCGGATGGACGGGTAGAACGCCGCCTCGGCGATGCCGACCTGGGCCGTGGCCGCGTGCAGCTGCGCGAGGCTCTGGGCCAGGTCCGGCCGGCGCTGCAGCAGCTCGGACGGCAGCCCGGCGCGCACCTGCGGCGGCGTGGCCAGCGGGCTGGCCTCCAGCCGCAGCTCGGCCGCGCCCTGACCGGTCAGCGCGGCCAGCTGGTTCAGCACCAGCGACTGGCGGCGCGGCAGGTCGGCCACCTCGGCGTCGGCAGACGCCAGCTCGGCGCGCACGCGCTCCAGGTCCTGCATCGTGGAGGAGCCGGCGTCGAAGCGCGTCTGCGCCACCTGGAAGGCATTGGCGCGGCTGTCGCGCAGGCGCTGCAGCGCGGCGCCCTCGTCGGCCAGCGCCCGCCACTGCCAGTAGGCGGCCGCCACGTCGGCGGTCAGCGCCACGCGGGCGGCGGCGGCGTCCAGCGTGGAGGCGTCCAGCTGCGCCTGTGCGGCCTCGGCCTGGCGCTTCACGCGGCCCCACAGGTCGAGCTCCCAGCCCAGCGACGCCTGGATGCCGGTCTGCGTGCCGTCGAAGGTGATGGCCTGGCCGCCGAGCACGGGCGTCGTCACCGACTTGCCCGACGTGCGCAGGTTGGTGACGCTGCCGCCGACTTCCACGCGCGGCAGCTCGTCGGCCCGCGTGGCGCCGAACACCGCGCGCGCCCGCTCGATGCGCGCCGCCGCAGCGGCCAGCGTGGGGCTGGCCTGCAGGGCCTGCGCCTCCAGCGTGTTGAGCTGGGTGTCGTTGAACATCAGCCACCAGTCGCGCTGCAGCTCGGCGCCACCGGCAGGGGCGGCCGCGCGGTAGGCGGCTGGCGCATTGGCGGCGGGTGCTTCGTAGTTGGGGCCGACCGTCGTGCAGGCAGCCAGCGCTGCGGTGGCGACGAGGGTGAGGACAGTCTTGAGTTGGATCATGTGTTGATCTCCCGAATTCAGTGGGCGGCTTCGGCGGCGCCTGCGCCACCCAGCACCTTCTTGCTCATCCAGACGATGACCACGCAGCTGAGCAGCGCGATGCCGAGGATGAGGAAGGCGTCGTTGTAGGCCATGACGAAGCTGTCGCGGCGCACGGTGTTGTCCAGCGCCTTGAGCGCCATGTCCTGCGCGGTGGCGAGGTCGAAGCCCTTGGCCGCGAAGTTCTGCGCCAGCGCGTCCAGGCGCGCCTGCGTGGCGGGCTCGAACAGGCTGACGGCTTCACCGACGCGTGCGCTGTGCAGGTGCTCGCGGTTGGTCACCAGCGTGGCCAGCGTGGCGATGCCGACCGAGCCGCCGAGGTTGCGCATCATGTTGAACATGCCTGACGCGCTGGGCAGCAGGTTGGGCGGAATGCCATTGATCGCGAAGTTCGTCAGCGTGATCATGATCAGCGGCTGGCCCAAGGCCCGCACGATCTGCGCGGCGATCAGCTCGGGGCCGGCGGTGTCGGCGCTCATGTGCGTGTTCATGAAGCACGACACGGCGAACAAGCCCAGCCCCACGCTCATCATCACGCGGTTGTCGAGCTTGGTGGAGAGCTTGGCGGCGAACGGCATGATGAACAGCTGCGGCAGCCCCATCCACATGATGACCAGGCCGATCTGCATGGGCGTGTAGTTGGCGATCTGGCCCAGGTACAGCGGCAGGATGAAGGCCGAGCCGTAAAGCCCCATGCCGGTCGTGAACGCGATGAAGCCGGCGATCAGGAAGCTCGGGCGCCCGAGGATGTGCAGGTCGATGAAGGTGTTCTTGCGCGTCAGCCCGCGCCAGGCCCAGCCGTAGATGCCCACCACCCCCAGCGTCGCCGCCACGATGATGAAGTGGCTCTGGAACCAATCCTTGGCGTTGCCCTCTTCCAGCATGGCCGTCAGCGAGCCCAGGCCGACCGCCATGAAGAGGATGCCCCACCAGTCGACGTCGCGCAGCAGCTTGAGGTTGGTCGGCTCCTTGTCGAGGCCCAGGCTCACGCCCAGCATCAGGAGCACGCCCGGCACCCAGTTGATGTAGAAGATGCTGGGCCAGCCGTAGAGCTCGGTCAGGTAGCCGCCGACGGTCGGGCCCAGCGTGGGCGCCAGCGTGGCCGTCATGCCGAACAAGGCCAGGCCGATGGGCCGCTTGTTCAGCGGCAGCTTGCGCGTGACCAGCGTCATCGCCATCGGGATCATCACGCCGCCCGTGAAGCCCTGGGCCGCGCGGAACGCGATCATGCTCTCCAGGCTCCAGGCCATGCCGCACAGCGTGCTGAACAGCAGGAACAGCGCGACGTTGACGACCAGGTAGCGGCGCGTGGAGAACACCATCGCGAGGAAGCCGGCCAGCGGGATGACGACGATCTCGGCGACCAGGTAGGCGCTGGAGATCCAGGAGCCCTCTTCCTGCGTGGCCGACAGCGCGCCGAGGATGTCGCGCAGCGACGAGTTCGTGATGGCGATGTCCAGCACCGCCATGAAAGCGCCCAGCAGGCTGGACAGCACGGCCAGCCAGGTGCGGCCGCTGACCTTCTGGTCGGGCGGCGGCGGCAGATAGTTTTCGTTGCCCATGTCAGTGATGTGTCGAGCCGCAGCTCATGAATTGACGGGCCCAGTGCAGGGCCGCTCCCCAGCCTGCCCGCGCGGGGCGAGGGCTGGCTGGGACGACGGGCAACCTGTCATTCGGCGATGCGGACTTCGGCCTGCACCGACAGCCCCGGCACGATGCGCACGGCCTGCTCGCCCAGCGTGCGCAGGCTCTCGGGCTCGAAGACGATCTTGACGGGCACGCGCTGCACGATCTTCGTGAAGTTGCCGGTCGCGTTGTCCGGCGGCAGCAGCGCGAAGCTGGCGCCCGAGGCCGGCGAGAAGCTGTCGACATGGCCTTCGAGTTCCTTGTCGGGGAAGGCGTCGACCTTGATCTGCACCTTCTGGCCGGGCTTCATGCGGGCGAGCTGCGTCTCCTTGAAGTTGGCGACGATCCAGGTCTCCTGCTCCACGACGGCGGCCAGTTGCTGGCCGGCCTGCACGCGCTGGCCCACCTCCACCGTACGCTTGCCGATGCGGCCATCGCTGGCGGCGCGCACCTCGACGTAGCCGAGCTGGTTCTGCGCATCCTTCAGCTGGGCCAGCGTGGCGCTCTTCTGCGCGGTGGCCGACTGGCGTGCGCTCTCGGCGGCTGCCACGGCTTCGCGGGCGGCGGCGGCACTGGCCTTGCGGGCGGCCAGGTCGGCACGGGCCACGTCACGCGCGGCCAGCGCGGCGTCCAGCTCCTGCTTGGAAGTGGCGCGCAGCTCGGCGCCAAACAGCGCCTGGCTGCGCTTGGCCTCCAGCTCGGTGCGGGCCAGCACGCTCTCGGCCTGGGCCACCTGCGAATTGGTTGCTGCCGCCTGGGCGCGGACCTGGGCGATCTGCGCACCGCTGGTGGCGATGGCCGCATCGGCCTGGGCGATCTGGGCCTTCAAGCGCTCGATCTGCACGGCCGCATCGGCCGGGTCCAGGCGCAGCAGCACATCGCCGGCCTTCACGACGGCGTTGTCCTGCATGTGCATTTCGGTGACGACGCCCGGCACGCGCGTGGCGACCGGGTGGATGCGCCCGGCGACGAACGCGTTCTCGGTGTCCACGATGTGCTGGCTGCGCCACCACATGCGCCCGCCCAGGCCGACGCCGCCCACCAGCAGCAGCGCGCCGATGACGAGCAGCGGCACCGGCGGGCCGCTCTTGACGGGCTGGGGCGCAGCGTTGTTCTGTTGCGGTGCGTTCATGAGGAAGTTCCTTGTTGTTGTGTTGCTTGAAGTTGCCTGGGGCACAGGCGCCCCATGGCGCCTGACTGGAATCGGTGCAGTGCGGCGACCACCTGCCCTTCGTCACTCATGACGAAAGGCCCGTGGCGCACGACGGGCTCGTGAAGCGGGCGGCCGCAAAAGCAGGCCAGCCGCAGGTCGTCGTCGGCCACGACGCGGGCGCTGGCGCCGAGCGGCAGCGCGAAGCCCCCGCCCGCGGCCAGGGGCTGCCCGCCGACATGGCCGCCGCCTCGAATGGCGATGGCGAACCCCTGCTCGCCCGGCGGCAGCAGGAAGTCGAAGGCGGCGCCGGCGTCGATGTCGGCCAGCAGCAGGGACGCGGGCGACGGCAAGGCCAGGCCCGCCTCGGGCCCGAACACCTGCACGGCGCGCCAGCCCTCGCCGCTGCGCCGAGGCATCTCTTGCGGCGCGAGGCGCATGACGGCCGGCGCGCACAGCTTCTGGTCGGCCGGCAGGTTGACGAAGATCTGCAGCCCATGCACCTGCCGGCCGGGCTCGGCCGGGAACTCGTCGTGAATGACGCCGCGGCCGGCCACCGTCCAGTGCAGGCCGCCGGGCGCGATGGTGTGCAGTCCGCCCAGCGAGTCCCGGCTGATCATGCCGGTCTGCGAGTCGTCGAACACATAGGTCACGGCCGAAAAGCCCGCATGCGGATGCGGCGCGAAGGCCGGCACGCTCATGCGGAAGTGGTCCACGACGACGAACGGGTCCAGCAACGCCAGCGGCTCGCGCCACCCGTCGGCCTCGAAGGTGCCGCCGATGCGGTACCTGTGGGGTTCAAGAAACTGGGTGGTTGACATCTTGGCCGCGACTGTAGAGAGTTCCATTTCTGGTGAATAGCTACAAAACGCCAACTCACCGTTCCGGAAACGAAACGAAATAAAACGACATAAACGCGCTGATGAAGATTGATGACTTGTTGTTACTGGCGCAGGTGAACAAGGCGGGCTCCCTGTCTGCGGCCGCTCGCGCGCTGGAACTGCCCAAGGCCACGCTGAGCCGCCGGCTGAGCGCGCTGGAGACGTCGGTGGGCGCGCGGCTGTTCGTGCCCGGGGCGAGCCGGCTGACGTTGACGGAACTGGGCGAGCAATTGGCCGAGCGCGCCGCGCGACATGACGACGACATCGCCGAGACGCGGCAGTGGCTGGCCTCGCGCGAGTCCACACCCCAGGGCCGGCTGCGTGTGGCCGTGCCGGCCGAATTCGCGATGCTGTTGCTGGCGGAGAGCTTTGCCCGCTTCGTGCGCCGCTACCCGCGCGTGGAGCTCGAGGTGGACACCACGCCGCGGCGCGTGGACTTGTTCAACGAACCCTATGACGTGGTGGTGCGCGTGGGGCCCGTCGATGAGCCCGATCTCGTCGCCAGGCGTTTCATGGTGCTGGAGCGCGGCCTGTACGCGAGCCCCGTCTACCTGCAGGCACGCGCCGCGCCGCAGACGCCGGCCGACCTGGCCGAGCATGACTTCGTCGTGCTGTCGCAGGCCAAGGAGGCCCACAAGCGCCGGCTGCGCAACGGCGCGGACGCCGTCGACATCGACCTGCGCGGGGCGCTGGAGACCAACTCCATCGGCCTGGTGCTGGCGCTGACCCGTGCCGGCGGCGGCATCGGCAGCTTCCCCTACGGCATGGTGGCATCGGACATCGAGGCCGGCACGCTGGTGCCGGTGCTGCCGGACTGGAGCTACGAGCCGCTGCCTGTGCACCTGCTGACGGCGAGCCGGAGGCTGATGCCGGCCAAGACGCGCGCCTTCATCGACCACCTGCTGGAGACCTCGCCCGACTGGGCCAAGTCCACGCTGCTGCACCCGCCAACGCAGCCCGCGCACCGGCTGCGGCAGGCGCCGGGCTGAGCGCTCACCGGCGCGGGCGGGTCTGCAACCTCAGCTCCGCCGGCGCCAGCCCGTCGGCCTCGGCCCGCAGCGTCAGCGTGCCGGCGGCGCCGGCGCTGCCGCGCACGATGGCCAAGGCCAGACCGCCGAACGCCTGGCGGGTGCTGGACGGAAACGGCTCGAAGTCCGTCGCATCGCCGTTGTCGGTGGCGACGAGGGCGCCTGGGCCGTCGAGGCTGAAGCGGATGCGCGCATCCGCGCGCGGCACGGTGCGGCCCTCGGCGTCGACGACGCGCAGCGTCACGAAGCTGAGGTCCCGGCCGTCGGCGGCGATCTCGTCACGATCGGCGGCCAGCACGAAGCCGGCTGCGGCGCCGGCCGTGGCGACCGACGCGGTGGCCCAGGGCCGGCCATCGCGCCAGGTCACGAGGCGCAGCTCGCCGGGTTCGTAGACGACGTCGTCCCAGCGCAGCCGGTAGTCGAAGCGGCCCTTCTTGCGCCGGCCCTGCGATCGCCCGTTGACGAACAGCTCCGCCTCGTCACCGCTCGTGAAGGCATGCACCGGCGTGACCTGGCCGACGCGCTCCGGCCAGGTCCAGTGCGGCAGCAGGTGGGCCATCGGCAGGTCGGGCCGCCAGCGCGACTGGTAGAGCCAGTAGCGGTCCTTGGGGAAGCCGGCCAGGTCGACGATGCCGGCATAGGAACTGCGCGATGCGTAGTACGGCGTGGGCTCGCCCAGGTAGTCGAAGCCGCTCCAGACGAACTCGCCGGCCACAAAGGGATGACGGTCCAGCGCGGCGAACACCTTGTCGGGCGAGGCGCCGAAATCCACCGCGTACAACTCATAGCCGCTGACCTGGCGCGTGGCCGAGTCGCCGCCGCGGCCGTCGCGCGTGATCGAGCTGCTGGCCGGCGTGACGGGAAACAGGTAGACGCCGCGGCTGCTGAACGCCGAGGCCGTTTCGCTGCTGAAGAGCGGCTTGGTGGGGAAGCGCGCCCGGAACAGCGGGTATTGCGGCGGCGTGCGAATGCGGTCGGTGCCCTCGAACTCGGCGTCCTGGCGTATGCCCTCGCCCTGGTAATTCAGGCCGATGACGTCCACCTCGGCGGGCAGCGGCATGTCGGGCTTGGCGTAGTTCATCGCCGTGGTCGTCGGGCGCGTCGGGTCCTCTTCGCGCACGATGGCCTGCAGCGCCCGCGCCACGGCTGCCCCGGCCTCGCCGGTGTACTGCTCGCCCACTTCGTTGCCGATGCTCCACATCAGCACCGACGGATGGTTGCGGTCGCGGCGCAGCATCGCCCGCAGGTCGGGCTCGTGCCAGTCGGCAAACACGAGATGGAAGTCCAGCGGCGTCTTGCGGCGCTCCCAGGCGTCGAAGATCTCGTCGATGACGAGCACGCCCATCCGGTCGGTCAGCTCCAGCAGGCCGGGCGCCGGCGGGTTGTGCGCCAGGCGCACCGCGTTCACGCCCATGGCTTGCAGGATCTCCAGCTGCCGCTCGGCCGCGCGCAGGTTGAACGCGGCGCCCAGTGCGCCGAGGTCGTGGTGGTTGTTGACGCCCTGCAGCCGCAGCGGCTGGCCGTTGACGAGCAGGCCGGCGTCGGCATCCAGGCGCAGCGTGCGGATGCCGAAACGCGTCTCGACGCGGTCGATGACCCGGCCGCCACGGCTCAGCTGCGTGACGGCCACATAGCGGTGCGGCTGCTGCTGCGGGCGCGGCCCCCAAAGCCGCGGCCGGTCGATGCGCACCCGCCCTGCCGCGACGCCCTGCCCGCCCGCCGCCACCGCCAGGCCTTGTGTCAGGCGGGCCACGGCCCTGCCCTGCGGCGCGCCCTGCTCGTCCAGCGCGAAGATCTCGGTCGACACGCGCAGCTGCGCCGGGCCGGCCCCCGCGTTCTCGACGGTCACGTCCAGCGCCACCGTCGCGCTGCGGGCGCTGACCTGCGGCGTGCGCACCTGCGTGCCCCAGTGGCCGACATGCACCGGGTCGGTCTTGACGAGCCAGACCTGCCGGTAGAGCCCCGCGCCGGGGTACCAGCGCGCGGACTCCGGCGGGTTGTCGAGCCGGATCGCCAGCTGGTTGGCGCCGCCGGGCTTCACGTAGCGCGTGAGATCCAGCCGGAAGCTCGTGTAGCCATACGGCCAGCCGCCCACCAGCTGGCCGTTGAGCCAGACCGTCGCATAGGCCATGGCGCCATCGATGTCGAGAAAGATCGACCGGCCCCGGTCCGCCGCCGGGATGTCCAGTGCGCGGCGATACCAGACCGGGCCCCAGGTCTGCAGCCGGCCCATGCCGCCATAAGGACCGGTCGGCAGAAAAGGCCCGGCGATGGCCCAGTCGTGCGGCAGCGTCACGGGCTGCCAGTCGCTGTCGTCGAAGCCGGGCTGCACGCACGGCAGGTCGCCGCCCGGATCGCCCGGCGGGCGCACATGCCGGCGCGACGGCTCGCGGATGAAGGCGTTCGCGCTGGGCAGCACCCACGGTTTCAGCACGACGGCCTCGCCCTGCACCGCCGCCGCTTCGGCGGCCTCGGGCCGGGCGTCGGCCACGCGGCCGTCGGCCGACTCGCGCACGGCGGGGCGCAGGTCATACAGCAGCGCGGGCTGCCCCGGCGGGTCACCGCGACGGAAGCGCCAGCCGTCCGCCAGCTCGATGCGCTGGCGTGGGGCCAGCCGTTCCTGCGCCGGGTCGGGCGTCAGCCGCTGGGCCGGCGCGGCGCCGGCCCACAGCAGCAGCACGGCGACGACGCCGGGCCAGCGGGCGGTGATCGGCAAGGCGGCTCCCTTCAGAAAGCCGCGCGCAGCGACACGGTGTAGCTGCGACCCGGCTTGTACTCGTCGAACACGGCGCCGGGGAACTGCACCCAGGTGCGGCTGATGGCGTCGGTCGCATTCCAGACGCTGAGGTTGAGGCTGGTGTCGTACCGCCAGCCGAAGGCCTGCTGGAGGTTGACGCCGGCCGACGCGTCGATCTGCGTGCGCGCGGTCGTCCACATGTAGGCGCCCGGCGTGGACAGGCCCACCTGGGCGTTGACGACATGCGCCGACTGGTACTGGCGCGACACGCGCAGGTTCCAGCCATTGCGCTCGTAATAGACGGTGAGGTTGTTCGTGCGCGGTGGCACGCCGGCCACGGGCAGCGCGTTGGGCAGCTCGTCGGTCTGCTGGGTGTAGGTGTAGTTGGCCGTGAAGCCGAACCCCTTGATCGGCAGCATGTCCAGCGGCTGCTGCCAGGTCAGCTCCGCGCCGCGCACCTTGAGCTTGGTGTCGATGTTGTAGGGCTCGGAGATTTCGACGAGGTGGTTCTCGCGGCCGCCGCTGGCGTTGACGGACTGCTGCTGCGCATCCGTCAGGCCCACCGTGCCGTACATCGCATCCAGCTGGGCCAGCGTGTAGGTCGTCAGCCGCGTGCCGGGGCGGCCCACCAGGTCTTTGCCGAAACCGCTGAGCGCCACATAGGCCTCGCGGCTCAGGTAGTACTCCAGCGCCACGTCGAAGTTGTTGGACTTGAACGGTTGGAGCTTGGGGTTGGTGACGCTGCCCTGGCGGGCGCCCTGGTCGCCGATGGTCAGCCGGGTCTGGCGCAGGTCGGCCGGGTTGGCGCGCGTCATGGACTTGGATGCCGAGGCCCGCGCGATCAGTTCGGGCGTGACGTTATAGGCCAGCGTGAAGGACGGCAGCACATTGCTGTAGCGGGTGGTCTCGTAGGCCCACACGCCGAGGTTGTCGTAGAGGCCGCCATTGCGCAGCGACGCATTGCGCGGGTCGGCCTGGGCCGTCAGCTCGCCGATGGTCTGCCGCGTGCGGGCGAAGCGCACGCCGGCGTTGTAGCGCAGCGGCCGGCCCAGCGGGCGCAGCACGCCGCTGACCTCGCCATAACCGCCCTGCACCACCTCGCGGATGTAGCCGCCGCTGCCGTTGGTGAAGCCGCGGTAGATGTTGTCGCGGAAGTACTGGTAGTCGGTGTCGCGGGCGAACTTGTTCCAGTCGACGGTGATGAAGCCCTGGCTGGAGGCCATGGCGTACTCCGGCACGCGGGCGTTCGGGATGACGGAGCCCAGGTAGGCCAGGGCCGGCGCGCCCGTGCTGGAGCCGGTGCCGAAGCCCGGATAGGCAGACGCCGGTACCGCGCCCGTCGTCGTGCGGCCGTCGCAGCCCGGCGACTGCAGCTGCGTGTTGGGCAGGAAGAAGCGGTAGTTCATGTTGCCGCCGCAGGTGACGTTCATCCAGGCGTCGGCGACGGCGTAGCTGCGGTAGCGGCGCTCGATGTCGTCCCGCGTGGCGCCCACGCGCAGATTCAACGTGTCGCTGCCCCACTTCACGTTGACGCGCGCGCCCTTGGTGGTGTTGCGCCGGTCGTAGAGATCCATGCGCAGGCCCGACAGGCCCTGGCCGGCCTGGTACCAGCCGAAGTTGCTCGGGTCGTTCAGGTTCAGGTTGCTCTGGTAGGTGGGCAGCTCACCGGGGCGCGAGTTGTCGTAGGTGATGACGGAGTTGGGCGACTTGGTGGCGAGCAGCACGGTGGGCATGTCGCGAAAGAAGTCGCTGTCGGTCAGGTTGGCGTGGGCATCAATCGTCCAGTCGTCGTTGGGCCGCAGCTCGAAGCCGGGGTTGACGCTCCAGAACTTGGTCTTCTCCACCATGGGCCGGAACTCCAGCGACCAGAAGGTGTTGGCGAAGGTCGCGTGGGTCAGCACGCAGCCGTTGGTGCAGTCGCTGCGGTCGAACGCCATGCCGATGGGGATGGGCGTGTTCGCGCGCGTGCCGGCGTTCATCGCGTTGTAGACCATGTCGTTGGACTTCTGCGCCGCCAGCAGGTCGAGGTAGACATCCCATTTCTCGTTGGGCCGCCACTGCAGGCTGACGATGCCGCTGGCGCGCTCGCGCTCGCCCTCGTAACTCAGGTGCCGGCCCAGCCGCCCCATCAGCGCGTTGTCGATCTGCTTGATGTTGGCGCCGGGGTTCAAGGCCAGCAGCATGTCGCGATTGATCTGCGCGCCGGGCACGAGCAGCGGCTGCGCATACGCCGGCAGGTCGGCCAGCGCGAGGCCCGAGGGCACGGTGTCGGGCGTGGACTGGGAGCCGCCGCCGGTGTTGTTGGCGTTGTCGCTGGCCAGCGCCTGGAAGGACTTGAGCTGGAAGTTGCGCATGTCCACCGTCTGGAAGCCGGTGGTCTTGTAGCGCGTGTGGCCCCAGGCCACGCCGCCCAGCACGCCGACATCGCCGAAGCGCCCGGTGCGCCAGGTGTTGCTGACCACCGCGGAGCCCGTGTCGCTGAGTTTGCCGACCTGCTCGCGGTAGTTGCCGCTGAGCGTGAAGGCCGAGTGAAAGCCCTGCCTGTCGAACGGGCGCAGGCTGCGCATGTCCACCGTGCCGGCGATGCCGCCCTCCAGCACGCTGGCGCGCTGGCTCTTGTAGACCGTCGCGCTGCGGAACAGCTCGGACGGCAGGAAATCCATATCGACCTCACGGTTGGCGCTGATGGTGCCGCCCCAGGAGCCGGCCGACGCCGACGCCATCGGCGCGCCGTTCAGCAGCACACGCGTGAAGTTCGCACCCATGCCGCGGATCGAGATGTTCATGCCCTCGCCATCGATGGTGGCGCGGTTCACGCGCACGCCCGGCACGCGCGACAACGCATCGGCGATGCTGGCGTCGGGGAACTTGCCGATGTCTTCGGCAAACACCGTGTCACTGAGCCCCACGTCCTCGCGCTTCTCGCGCGCCGAGCTCGCCAGTGAGCTGCGGTAGCCGGTGACCGTCACGGTTTCCAGGCTGTTGGCCGGCGGCGCCGAAGCCGCAGCCGCCGGCGGTGGCGGCGCCTGCCCGAACGCCTGCGCCATCAGCCCCACCAGCACAGTGGTAGCGAAACCATCACGCGCCGAACGCAGGCCAGGATGGCCTGCACCATCGCAAGAACGGGTCATGTTGTCTCCTCGGTCGCCCTCACCGGGGCTGTTGCGAAGGACGCCCAGCGGGGCTGCCGGGCGTGATCTCGCTCCGACGACGGTCGCGCGACTGCGGGTACTTCCGCGACACCATTGGTAGCGATATCAACGCATCCTAGGGTGACAGATTTCGGGCGACCAATAACTTTTTTACCAGCATTGATATCGAAATTGACATGGGCTGCCGTGCCCCTGCAACGACCAGGCAACCTGAAGGGTCATCAGCGCGAACAGCCCTGTGAAGGCATGGCTGCGCAAAATGCCTGGCTCCGCTCACTGCCGGTCACCACCGATGAAAACCTTGCTCGTCCCCTTCGCGCTCGCGGCCACGCTGCTGAGCCCGGTCACCGTCCTGCGCGCCGACCCCGCGCCCGCCGGCCATGCACATGCACCGCACTGGAGCTACGGCGGCACGACCGGACCGGCCCGCTGGGCCAAGCTCGACGAAGGCTTTGGCGGTTGCTCGCTGGGCCAGGAGCAATCGCCGATCGACATCCGCACCGCCGACGTCCAGCGGGCGGATCTGCCCGCCATCGGCTTCGACTACAAGCCCACGCCACTGAAGATCATCGACAACGGGCACACCGTGCAGGTGAACATGGCGCCAGGCAACAGCATCACCGTGGGTGGCGCGCGCTACGAGTTGCTGCAGTTTCACTTCCACAAGCCCAGCGAGGAGCACATCAACGGCAAGGCCTATGGGCTGGTCGCCCACCTCGTGCACAAGAGCGCAGATGGCAAGCTCGCCGTGGTGGCGCTGCTGATGGACAAAGGTGCCGCCAATCCGCTGATCCAGGCCGTGTTCGACAACCTGCCCAAGACCAAGGAGCAGGAGGTCACCGTGCCGGGCCTGAGCATCGACATCTCGGCATTGCTGCCCGACAACCGGGCGTACTACAGCTTTGCAGGCTCACTGACGACGCCGCCCTGCAGCGAAGGGGTCAGCTGGTTCGTACTGAAGACGCCCGTGCCGGTGTCGGCGGCGCAGATCAGCCGCTTCGGCCACGTCTATGCCCACAACGCCCGACCGGTGCAGCCGCTCAACGGGCGCGTCGTGCGCGCCAGCGAGTGACAGGCCCGGGGCGGGCCGGTCCTCAGCCCGCCGGCGAAGCCAGCAGCGCGAGCAGGCCGGCCTCGTCCAGCACCGGCACGCCCAGGGTCTGCGCCTTCTCCAGCTTGCTGCCGGCCTCGGTGCCGGCCACGACGTAGCTGGTCTTCTTGGACACTGAGCCGCTGACCTTGCCACCGGCGTCCTCGATGAGAGCCTGGGCCTGGTCGCGTGACAGCGTGGGCAGCGTGCCCGTCAGCACCAGCGTCTTGCCCAGCAGCGGGCGCGGTCGATCATCGGCCTCGCCCGCGCTTTCCTTCGGCTGCACGCCAGCGGCCAGCAACTGCTCGACCACCTCCACGTTGTGCGGCTGCGCGAAGAAGGTGTGGATGCTGGCCGCCACGATGGGGCCGACGTCGGGCACTTCCAGCAGTTGCTCGACGCTGGCGGCCATCAGCTTGTCCAGCGTGCCGAAATGGCGGGCCAGGTCCTTCGCCGTGGTCTCGCCAACCTGGCGGATGCCCAGCGAGAACAGGAAGCGCGCCAGCGTCGGCGTCTTGCTCTTCTCCAGCGCGTCGACGATGTTCTGCGCGCTCTTCTCGGCCATGCGCTCCAGCGCCGCCAGTTTGGCCACGCCGAGCTTGTAGAGGCCCGGCAGGCTTTGCACGATGCCGGCGTCGACGAGCTGCTCGACGAGCTTGTCGCCCAGGCCCTCGATGTCCATCGCGCGGCGCCCCGCGAAGTGCAGCAGCGCCTGCTTGCGCTGTGCCGGGCAGAACACGCCGCCGGTGCAGCGGTAGTCCATGCCGCCGCGCTCGCGGGCCGCCTCGCTCTTGCAGACCGGGCATTCGCGCGGCATGTGGAAGTTGGGCACGTAGCCGGGCCGCGCACCCGGCACACGGCCGACGACCTCGGGGATCACGTCGCCCGCGCGGCGCACGATGACCTTGTCGCCCACGCGCACGCCCTTGCGGCGCATCTCGAAGACGTTGTGCAGCGTTGCGTTCGACACCGTCGTGCCGCCCACGAATACCGGCTCCAGCCGCGCGACGGGCGTGAGCTTGCCGGTGCGGCCGACCTGGATGTCGATGGCCAGCAGCGTGGTCACCTGCTCCTGCGCCGGGTATTTGTGCGCCACGGCCCAACGTGGCTCACGGGTCTTGAAGCCGAGCTTGGCCTGCAGCTCGCGCGAGTTGACCTTGTAGACGACACCGTCGATGTCGAACGGCAGCGCGTCGCGCTTGGCGGCCATGGCCTTGTGGAAACGCACGAGGCCTTCATGGCCCAGCGCGACGACGCGGTCGGCGTTGACCGGCAGGCCCAGCGCGGCCAGCGCGTCCAGCATGCCGCTGTGGGTGGCGGGCACGTCCCAGCCCTGCACCTCACCAAGGCCGTAGGCGTAGAAGCACAGCGGACGCTGCCGCACCAGCGACGGGTCCAGCTGGCGAATGGCACCGGCGGCCGTGTTGCGCGGGTTCACGAAGGTCTTCTCGCCGCGTTCGCGCTGGCGCTCGTTGAGCTTCTCGAAATCGTCGCGCCGCATGTAGACCTCGCCGCGCACCTCCAGCACGGCGGGCATGCCAGCGCCGTCACCCTTCAGGCGCAGCGGGATCTGGCCGATGGTGCGCACGTTCTGCGTGACGTCCTCGCCGGTCTCGCCATCGCCACGCGTCGCGGCCTGCACGAGCACGCCCTGCTCGTAGCGCAGGTTCATGGCCAGGCCGTCGAACTTCAGCTCGGCGGCGTATTCGACCGGCGCCTCGGCTGGCGTCAGCCCCAGCTCTCGGCGCACCCGTGCGTCGAACGCGATCGCCCCCCCTTCGGTGGTGTCGGTCTCCGTCGTGATTGACAACATGGGCACCGCATGCCGAACGGGCGTGAGCTCCGGCAGCACCGCGCCGATGACGCGCTGCGTGGGCGAATCCGGCGTCAGCAGCTCGGGGTAGGCAGCTTCCAGTGCCTGCAGCTCGGCGAACAGCTTGTCGTATTCGGCGTCGGGCAGTTCCGGCGCGTCCAGCACGTAGTACTGGTGGGCGTGATGGTTCAGCTGGGCGCGCAACTCGGCGGCGCGCTGCGAGGCGGCGAAAGCGGGGGCGTCGGTCATGGCGGCATTGTCTCGCCCGCAACGACCGCAACAGCCCGACACATCACCCGCCGACAAACTACGCCTCGTTGCAAAGCCGCCCCCCAGCAACTAGGGAGAAGAGGCGCGCAAACGATAGCTCTGCTAGTTTCGTCGCGCCCTCGCGGCCTAGAGTGCGCAGGCCTCGTCCGCGCGCGGGGCCGGGCCACCTTGCTGACTGGAGGTGGCAGCACCAACGTCCCGAGAATCCATGGCTTCGACTTTCCCCCGCCACCGCCGCATCGCCCTGCTGGGCGCGCTGGCCGCCGGCTTCGCCGCACCTGGCGCCGTCACGGCGCAAACGCTCAACCCCAACACCACCTCGGTCCAGATGTTCCAGTGGGCCTGGCCCGACATCGCCACCGAGTGCACGCAGTGGCTGGGGCCCAAGGGCTTCGGCGGCGTGCAGATCTCGCCGCCCAGCGCGTCCAGGATCACCACGTCCTGGTGGGGCGTGTACCAGCCGGTGAACTACACCAACCTCACCAGCCGCATGGGCACGCCGCAGCAGCTGCAGGCCATGATCAACACCTGCCACGCGGCCGGTGTGCGCGTCTACGCCGACGTCGTCGTCAACCAGATGGCGGGCGACAGCGGCACCGCCACCGACGGCTCGACCTGGAACGCCGCAACGCTGAGCTACCCCTACTTCAGCGCCAACGATTTCCACGCCCCCTGCAACATCGCCGACAGCGACTACAACTCGGCCTCCGGCCGCTGGAACGTGCAGAACTGCCGACTCAGCAACATGCCGGACCTGGCCACCGAGAACAGCTATGTGCAGGGGCAGATCGCCAACTACCTGAAGTCGCTGCTGGCGCTGGGCATCGACGGCTTTCGCATCGACGCCGCCAAGCATCAGCCCGCGGCGGCGTGGGCCAGCATCATGAAGACGGTCAACGCGGCCTACCCGAAGACGCTCAAGGGCGAGCCGATCTGGCTGACGCAGGAGATCATCAAAGACGCCGAGGTGGACCGCGCCAGCTACCTGCCCGTCGGCACCGTCAACGAGTTCCTGTTCCCCTACGCCGTGCGCGACATCTTTCGCGGCAACAGCGGGCTGAGCCTGTCCAGCATCCCCAGCGTCATGGGCACCTGGGGCAATTGGGGTGGCAACTGGGGCTTCCTGCCCTCGCAGAACGCCACGGTGTTCGTCACCAACTGGGACACCGAGCGCGACGGCAGCTCGCTGAACATCAACAACGCCAACAGCAACGACGCCACCAACCAGCGCTACACGCTGGCCAACGTCTTCATGCTGGCGCAGGGCTATGGCGAGGCGCAGCTCTTCTCCGGCTACAAGTTCAGCCAGCGTGACGCCGACCGCCCCACCGCCAGCCCCTACAGCGGCGGCAACCCGCAGATCAACGTGGCGTGGGACTTCGCGCACCGCTGGACGCCGCTGGCCAACATGGTGGCCTTCCGCAACGCGGCGGTCGGCCAGGCGCAGCAGAACTGGACGGTTGGCAATAACGCCAACCAGGTGGCCTTCAGCCGCGGCAAGGTCGGCTTCGTGGCGCTGAACAACAGCGGCAGCGCCTGGACGCGCAGCTTCGCCACCGGCCTGCCGGCCGGCACGTACTGCAACGTCATCAACGGCACGAAGAACGCCGCCGGCACCGGCTGCACGGCAGACTCGGTGACCGTGGACGCCAGCGGCAACGCCAGCATCACCGTGCCCGCCAACACCGCCGGCACCACGCCGGCCGTGGCGATCTACACCGGCCAGAAAACGGCGGCGGCCACCTGCGCTGTGAGCTTCACGATCGCCAACGCCAACACGGTGATGGGCCAGAACCTGCGCGTCGTGGGCAACATCCCCGGGCTGGGCGCCTGGGCGCCGGCCTCGGGCGTGGCGCTGACCATCCAGGGCAGCGGCGCCAACGCGCGCTGGACCGGCACGCTGAACCTGCCGGCCGGCACAGCCGTGCAGTACAAGTATGTGAAGTGGAACGGCTCGGCCGCCGCCTGGGAGAGCAATCAGTCCACCGGCAGCGGCAATCGCGAGTTCACAAGCTGCAGCGGCGGCAGCCAGTCGCGCAGCGACGGCAGCTTCAAGTCCTGATCGGCACCACGCTCGCGCGGCACTGCGGCGCTGCGGCGTCAGTCGCTGCGCCGCGTGATCATCACCTGGTCGACGCGGTGGCTGTCCACGTCGACCACCTCGAATCGCCAGCCTTCCCACTCGACGACGTCGGTGCGCCGCGGGATGCGGCGCAGCATCACCATCAGGAAGCCGGCCAGCGTGTCGTAGGTGCCGGCATGCGGCCAGCCGGCGATGCCCAGCGCCCGCTCGACATCGGGGATGGGCGTGATGCCATCGGCCAGGAAAGACCCGTCCTCGCGCCGCACGATCTGCTCTTCGTCGTGGGGCGCCACCAGCGCGCCCATCACGGTGCTCATCACGTCGTTGAGCGTGACGACCCCGACGACGAGGCTGTACTCGTTGACGATGACGGCGAAGTCCTCGTGCGCCTCGCGGAACTGCATCAGCATCTCCGACAGCGTCAACCGGTCGGGCACGATGAGCACCTTCTTGACGAGGTCACCCGCGTCGGCCCCCAGCGACAAGCGCTCGCCGCGCAGCACGCGCTGGAACAGGTCCGTCGCATCGACGTAGCCGGCCACCTGATCGATGCCGTCGCCACAGACGAGGTAGGTGGAGTGCGGCGTGTCGGCAATGCGGTTGCGGATCAGCGCGTCGTCATCGTCGCGGGAGAAGAACACGATGCGCTCGCGCGTCGTCATGACCGTCTCGACGGTGCGCGTGTCCAGCTCGAACACGTTCTCGATGACCTGCTGTTCTTCGTCCGCCACGACACCGGCCTGGTAGCCGGCCTCCGTCAGCGCGAGGATGTCGCGGTAGCTGATGCTCTCGTCCCGCTTGGCCGGCAGACCCAGCAGCCGGATCAGCCCTTCCGTGATGCCGCTGAACAGCCAGGCCAGCGGCCGCAGCACGCGGCACAGCATCAGCATCGGGCCCACCAGCGCCATCGCGACGCGCTCGGGCTCGTTCATCGACAGCCGCTTGGGCACGAGGTCTGCCATGACGATGAACAGCGACGTGATGCTGACGAACGAGGCCGCGAAGCCCAGTGTCGCCGCCGTCTCCTGGGGCATGGCCACCGCCAGCACCGCCTCGAAATGCGGCGTGAAGGCGCCTTCGCCGACGATGCCCGCCAGGATGGCCACCGTGTTGACGCCGATCTGCACGACGGTGAAATAGTCGCCCGGGTGCGCCTGCACCGCCAGCACCCGCCCCGCACGCGCATCGCCCGCATCGGCCCGCTGCTGCAGGTTCAGGCGGCGCGACGCCGCCAGCGACAGCTCGGCCATGGAGAAGAACGCACTGCCGAGGATCAGCAGGCCGATCAGCAGCAGCGAGGTGGTCATGTCAGTGATACCGGGCAGGCAGCGGCAGGCTCATTTCAGGAGAAAAGCCGTCTCGCGGCCGGGGAGCCTGCAGCAAGGTCGCGCTGGGCCAGCGCCTCGTAGAGCTTCTTCAGCTCGACATCGATGGCAGCGAACGCATGCAGGCCGAGCATCTGGCCGCGATCGTCGCACACCTCGGCCTCCAGATCCCGCGACAGCGCGCGCGCCGACTCCTGCCAGAGCCCGAACGGCTCCTGCTCGGCCGGCGTCTGCGGCACGTCCAGCGTCAGCGTCAGCTCGCGCAGCGACAGCGCCTCCGGGTTGTCCGCCAGCGCGGCCTGGGCATCGAACTGCAGCGTCAGCACCGGCGGCGCGCCTTCGTCGGCCGACGGCAGCACCAGGCGCCCAGGCAAGGCGCCCGGCATGAAGCCATGGCGGAACGCGGCCTGCTGCACGAAGCCCGGCGTCCATGCAGTCGCTCGCGCGCGCAGCAGCAAGGCCAGTTGCGCGTCGTGGCTGGCGGCGAACTGGTCCAGCTCCCGGGCACGGGAGACGACATCCAGCATGTCCGGGAACTGCACAAAGCCTCCCACGCCGTCGGCGAACGACTGCACCTTCTGCACGAACTCCGAATACTCGATCTCGTTGAGCGGCCCGCTGCGGCTGGCCATCTTCACGCCGGCCTGGAACTCGTTGTAGCGCTGGCCCGGCGCAGGCAACTCCCAGTCGCCGGTCGCCGCGTTGAGGCCCTCGATCTGCAGTGGCTTGGTGCCCGCACGCCGGCTGCCTGGCAGGTGCTGCAACGCCAACTCACCGGACACGGGGGATTCCACCGTGACGGCGGCGATCGCGTCGATGAGGGCATCGATGCGGGTGGATGCCCGACGCAGCGGCCAGGCCACTGCGGGCAACGCGACGTCGAGCGGCTCTTCTTCAGTGGCCACATCGACACCCAGCGGCGGCGTGTCGAAGTGCGGCTCTTCCTGCCTGGGCGGCAGGGCCCGCTTGGGGCCGGCCCGGCGCGCCGTCCAGGCGCCATGCGCGACGACGCCAGCCAGCACCACGCCGCCGGCCATCGCGAGAAGTTGGGTCAGGGTGACACTCATTTCAGTTCAATTGTCTGTTCTGGCTTCGCCCTGGCGGGCTCTCCACGCACCGGGCACACGCCGGCACCGGCCGGCACGCGCCGCAGGGGCAAGGCAGATGCCCGGCGGCCGGTCACATCTCCGCCATGGCCAGAGCCTTGTCCATGTCCACGGCCACGATGCGCGACACGCCCTGCTCCTGCATCGTCACGCCGATCAGCTGCTCGGCCATCTCCATCGCGATCTTGTTGTGCGAGATGAAGAGGAACTGCGTGACGCGGCTCATCTGCGCGACCAGCTTGGCGTAACGCTCGGTGTTGGCGTCATCCAGCGGTGCGTCCACCTCGTCCAGCAGACAGAACGGCGCCGGGTTGAGCTGGAAGATGGCGAACACCAGCGCGATCGCCGTCAGCGCCTTCTCGCCACCCGACAACAGGTGGATGGTGCTGTTCTTCTTGCCCGGCGGCTGGGCCATGACCTGCACGCCGGCATCCAGGATCTCGTCGCCGGTCATGACCAGCTTGGCCTGTCCGCCACCGAACAGCTCGGGGAACATGCGGCCGAAATGCTCGTTGACCTGGTTGAAGGTCGAGCCCAGCAGATCGCGCGTCTCCAGGTCGATCTTGTGGATCGCGTCTTCCAGCGTCTGGATGGCGGAGTTCAGGTCCGCGCACTGTGAATCCAGGAAGGTCTTGCGCTCGCGCGCGGCCGTCAGCTCGTCCAGCGCGGCGAGGTTGACCGCGCCCAGCGCCGCGATCTCGCGGTTGATGCGGTCGATCTCACCCTGCAGACCATACAGCTTCACGCCGCCTTCTTCGATGGTCTTGGCCAGCGCTTCGAGGTCCACCGCCGCGGCTTCGAGCTGCTCGCGGTACTGCGCGCCGCCCAGCTGAGCGGCCTGCTCTTCGAGCTGCAGCTTGGTGATGGCCTCGCGCAGCGGGTCGAGGCTGCGCTCGAAGCTCATGCGCTGCTCATCAGCCTTGCGCAGCCGCAACGAGAGGTCGTCGTAGTTCGCCCGCACGGCGGCCAGGGCCTGCTCGCGCTCGACCTTGAGCGCCAGTGCGTCCTGCAGGCCGTTTTGCGCGGCCACGTCGTTGAAGCCGTCGAGCTCGGTCTGCAGGCTGGCGGCCGAGGTCGCGACGGTGGCGATCTGCGCCGTCGCCGTCTCGATGCCCCGCTGCAGCTCGCCGCGGCGGGCGGCCAGCGTCTGCGTTGCGAAGCGCGCCTCCTGCGCGCGGCGCTCCAGCGTGCGCAGTTGCTCGCGGGCGTCGGCCAGCCGGCGCTCGGCGGCGATGGTGCCGTCTTCCAGCTCGGCATGGCGCTGCTGCGCGTCGCCCAGCTGCATGTCCAGCTCCTCGAAGCGGGCCTCGCCGACGGCGCGGCGCTCCTGCAGCGCCTCCTGCTGCTCGCCGATCTCGCCCAGCTCGGCGTCCAGCGCGCTGCGGCGCTGCTGGCTGGCCTCGGCCTGTTGGGTCAGGCGCAGCAGCTCGACGTGGATCTGGTGCGCGCGCGTCTGCGCCTCGCTGGCCTCGCGGCGCAGTGTCGTGAGCCGGCCGCTGGCGTCGTTGAACTGGTGCTCGACGCGGCTGAGCGTGATGCGCGCCTCGTCGGCGATGAGGTTCTGCGCGCGCTGCGCCGTCGTCAGCTGCTCGATCTCCTGCGCGCGGGCCAGCAGGCCGGCCTGCTCGGAATCAGGCGCGTAGAAGGTCACCGAGAACTGCCCCACCGCATGGCCGGCTGGCGTCAGGATCAGCTCCCCATGCGTCAGCTGGCCACGGGCGGCGAGCGCCTCGTCCAGCGTCGGCGCGGTGTAGACGCCTTCCAGCCAGTCGTTCAGCAGCGCAACTAGGCCAGCATCGTCCAGCTTCAGCAGCGTGGTCAGCTTGGGCAGCGTCTCGTGCGTGTTCGCGATGGCGCCGGCCGGCGTCGAATAGAACGCGAGGCGAGCTGGCGGCGCGTCGACCTCGAAGGCCCGCACTGTGTCCAGACGCCCGACGCTGAGCGCACCCATGCGCTCGCGCAGCGCGGCTTCCAGCGCGTTCTCCCAGCCCTGGGCAATGTGCAGCTTGGTCCACAGTCCTTGCAGCCCGTCCAGGCCATGCTTGGCCAGCCAGGGCTTGAGTTTGCCCTCGGTCTGCACCTTCTCCTGCAGTGCCTTCAAGGCGTCCAGGCGAGCCGTCAATGCCGACTGCTTGGCCAGCTGCGCGTTGGCGTCCTGCTGCGCGGCGCGGCGTTGTTCTTCCAGTTGCGGCAGTTGCTCGGCCAGCTCCTGCAGCCGGGCATCGGTCAGGTCGCGCACCTCGTCGGCTTCTGCGCTGCGGGCCTTCAGCGCTTCCAGCGCGTCGTGGTCGGGCGCACCCAGCGCACGCGACTCGGCCGTCAGCCGGTCCTCGCGCTGGCGCAAGGCCTTGACCTGCTCGTCCACGCTGCGGCTCTCGGCGGCCAGCACCTGGATCTGCTGCTGCACCTGCGACACCAGCGCCCGCTGCTCGTTCGCGCGTGCCTGGGCAGCGCGGAGCGCGTCTTCGCTGTTGGGCAGCTGGGCCTGCTGTTCCTCGGCCTGCGCTGACAGGATCTCGCTTTGCTCGTCGGCTCCGGCGATCTGCTCGGCAATGCCTTCGAGTTCAGCGGTGGACTGCTCGACGCGTTCGCGCCATTGACGGTCCTGCGCTTGCAGCTCAACCAGCCGCTGCTGCGCGCGGTTGCGGCTCTCGACGACGAAGCGGATGCGCTCCTCCAGCCGGCTCACTTCCAGCTGTGCCTCGGCATAACGGCCCTGGCTGGCGTGCAGTTCGTCGCCGGCCGCGTAATGCTGCTGGCGCACTTCCTCCAGCGTCGCCTCCACGGCGCGCAGCTCCGCCAGGCGCGATTCCAGCGCGTTGACGGCCTCGGCATGCGCAACCTTCACGCGCGTGGCTTCATTGCCGGCATCACGCGCTTTCAGGAACCACAGCTGGTGCAGCTTCAGCGTGCCGGCGTCCTGCAGTTGCCGATAGCTGGCTGCCACCTCGGCCTGGCGTTCGAGCTTCTCGAGGTTGGCGTTGAGCTCGCGCAGGATGTCGTCCACGCGCGTCAGGTTCTCGCGCGTGTCCTTGAGCCGGTTCTCGGTCTCGCGGCGGCGTTCCTTGTACTTCGATACGCCGGCCGCTTCTTCCAGGAACAGGCGCAGTTCCTCGGGCTTGCTCTCGATGATGCGGGAGATGGTGCCCTGGCCGATGATGGCGTAGGCCCGCGGCCCGAGGCCCGTGCCGAGGAACACGTCCTGCACGTCACGGCGGCGCACCGGCTGGTTGTTGATGAAGTAGCTGCTGGTGCCATCGCGCGTCAGCACGCGCTTGACGGCGATCTCGGTGAACTGGTTCCACGGCCCGCCGGCGCGCGCGCTGCTGTTGTCGAACACCAGCTCCACGCTGGAGCGCCCCGCCGGCTTGCGGTTGCCGCTGCCGTTGAAGATGACGTCCTGCATGGACTCGCCGCGCAGCTCGCTGGCCTTGCTCTCGCCCAGCACCCAACGCACCGCGTCCATGATGTTGGACTTGCCGCAGCCGTTCGGCCCCACGACACCGACGAGCTGCCCGGGCAGCTGGAAGGTCGTGGGTTCGGCAAAGGACTTGAAGCCGGCGAGCTTGATCGAATTCAGCCGCATGCAGGTCTCATGGACGGGGCTCGTAAGCCTTTGATTTGGCTAAAGAAAAGCGCCTTTCACGGGCGCCTCGATGGGGCCGGATGATAGCATTCGCCCCCTCGCAGAAAGCCCACGACCATGGCCACCAAGAAGTCCGCCGCCCCCGCCCCCAAGAAGAAGCCCAAGATGCGCGAGGTGCCTCCGAACCCGCCGAGCAAGCCCAGCAAGGACATCCTGGTCTTCCCGAACCCCAACCCCGAGCGCGACTACGTCATCCAGTTCCAGGTGCCCGAGTTCACCTGCCACTGCCCGCTGACCGGCCAGCCCGACTTCGCTCACTTCACGATCGACATGATCGCGGACGAACTCTGCGTGGAGCTCAAGAGCCTGAAGATGTACTTCTGGAGCTACCGCAACGAAGGTGCGTTCCACGAGAAGGTCACCAACAAGATCCTGGACGACATCGTCAAGGTCACCGACCCGCGTTTCATCCGCATCACGGCCAAGTGGTACGTGCGCGGCGGCATCTACACCAACGTCGTGGCGGAGCACCGCAAGCCGGGCTGGACGCCCGCGCCGCGGGTGGACCTGCCGGCGCATGGCTTCGAGTCAGGGATGCTGGGCGCATGAAGCGTGACGAGCGCCGGGCCGCCCCCAAGCCGGCACGCATCCCCTCGGGGGATCGGGCGATGTACTCATCGAACGAGGGGCTGACATGAACCCGTTGCTGGACAGGCTGCAGCCCTACCCGTTTGAGCGTCTGAAGGCGCTGACTGCAGGCATCACGCCCAACGCCGACGTCGCGCCCATCTCGCTGGGCATTGGCGAACCGCGTCACGCGGCGCCGGCCTTGATCGAAGAGGCGATCAAGGGCGCCATGAAAGGTCTGTCCGGCTACCCGGCCACCGCCGGCACCCCGGCGCTGCGCCAGGCCATCACCGGCTGGATCGCCCGCCGCTACGGCCTCACGCTGGACCCGCTGACGCAGGTGCTGCCGGTCAACGGCTCGCGCGAGGCGCTGTTCGCCATTGCGCAAACGGTGGTCGATGCAAGTCGGCCGGGCGCCACCGTCGTCTGCCCGAACCCGTTCTATCAAATCTACGAAGGCGCGGCGCTGCTGGCTGGCGCGAGCGTCGCCTTCGCCAATGCCGACCCGGCGCGTAACTTCGCGGTCGACTGGCGGCAGATCGACGACGCGACCTGGGCGCGAACGCAGCTGCTCTATGTCTGCTCGCCCGGCAACCCCAGCGGCGCGGTGATGCCGCTGGCCGAATGGCAGGCCCTCTTCGAGCTGAGCGACCGCCACGGCTTCGTCATCGCGTCCGATGAGTGCTATTCGGAGATCTATTTCGGCGACGAGCCGCCCCTGGGCGGCCTGGAAGCCGCCGCCAAGCTGGGCCGCAGCGACTTCAGGAACCTCATCTCGTTCACGTCGCTGTCCAAACGCTCCAACGTGCCGGGCCTGCGCTCCGGCTTCGTGGCCGGCGACGCGGCGCTGATCAGCAAGTTCCTGCTCTACCGCACCTACCACGGCAGCGCGATGAGCCCCATCGTGCAGGCGGCGAGCATCGCAGCCTGGGGCGACGAGGCCCATGTCGCCGACAACCGGGCCCGCTATGCCGCCAAGTTCGCGGCCGTCACGCCGCTGCTGGCCTCGGTGCTGGATGTGGCCCTGCCCGACGCAGGCTTCTACCTCTGGGCGGCCGTTCCAGACGGTAACGACATCGCCTTCGCCCAGGGCCTGCTCGCTCAATACAATCTTGCGGTGCTGCCGGGCAGCCTGCTGGCCCGCGAGGCGCACGGCAGCAACCCCGGCGCCGGCCGCATCCGCCTGGCCCTGGTCGCCGACGAGGCCGAATGCCTGGAAGCCGCCCACCGAATCGTCTCCTTCACGAAATCCCGCTGATGAACACCGCCGAACTGCAAAGCCTGATCGACCTCGCCTGGGACAACCGCGCGTCGCTCGATCCCACCAACGCCCCCGAGCTGCGCCAGGCCGTCGAGCACGTCATCGCCGAGCTGGATGCCGGCCGCCTGCGCGTGGCCACTCGTGAAGGCGTGGGCCAGTGGACCGTGCACCAATGGATCAAGAAGGCCGTGCTGCTGTCGTTCCGCCTGAATGACAACCGCCTCATGGGCGACAAGGACCTGACCTTCTTCGACAAGGTGCCCACCAAGTTCGCCGGCATGACCGACGAGCAGCTGCGCGCCACCGGCGTGCGCGTGGTGCCGCCGGCCGTGGCCCGTCGCGGCAGCTTCCAGGCACGCAACGTCGTGCTGATGCCGTCGTACGTGAACATCGGCGCCTATGTCGACGAAGGCGCCATGGTCGACACCTGGGCCACCGTGGGCTCGTGCGCGCAGATCGGCAAGAACGTGCACTTGTCCGGCGGCGTGGGCATCGGCGGCGTGCTGGAGCCGCTGCAGGCCAACCCGACCATCATCGAAGACAACTGCTTCATCGGCGCGCGCTCGGAGATCGTCGAGGGCGTCATCGTCGAGGAGAACTCCGTCATCTCGATGGGCGTCTACATCGGCCAGAGCACACCCATTTACGACCGCGCGACCGACACCGTGAGCTACGGTCGCGTGCCGGCGGGCTCCGTCGTCATCTCGGGCTCGCTGCCCAAGGATGGTGGCCGCTATTCACTGTACGCAGCGGTCATCGTGAAGCGCGTGGACGCCCAGACGCGCTCGAAGACCAGCATCAACGAACTGCTGCGCGCATAAACCTGACGTACGCCGGCCGCCAACGCCCGACGCGGCAGCCGGCTGGCGTACACGACTGACGAGGGTCTCTGATGTCTGGTGGAAACATGGAACGCATCCTGCGGCTGATGGCCGACAAGGGTGCTTCGGACTGTTATTTGTCGGCCAACATGCCGGTGCTGATCCGTGTCAACGGACAGACGGTGCAGCTGTCGGATCAACTGCTGACGCCGCCGCAGCCGCGCCAGCTGATCGCCGAGGTGATCAACCCCGCAAGCCTCGCCGAGCTCGACAACACGGGTGAGCTGAACATGGCCATCGGCGTGTCCGGCGTCGGCAGCTTCCGGCTGTCGGGCTTTCGCCAGCGCGGCTCGATCGCGGCCGTGTTCCGCCACATTCCGCACGACATCCCGTCGATGGAAAGCCTGTCGCTGCCGCCCATCCTGGGCCAGATGATCAAGGAGAAGCGCGGCCTCATCCTCATGGTGGGCGCCACCGGCACCGGCAAGAGCACGACGCTCGCGTCGATGCTGGAATTGCGCAACCAGACGATGACGGGCCACATCCTCACCATCGAGGACCCGATCGAGTACCTGTTCAGCAACAAGCGCTCCGTCGTCAACCAGCGCGAGATCGGCCGCGACACGGCCACGCTGCAGGTGGCGCTGAAGAACGCGCTGCGCCAGGCGCCGGACTGCATCCTGATCGGTGAAATCCGCGATCGCGACACGATGACGGCGGCCATCAGCTACGCGCTGTCCGGCCACCTGGTGCTGGCCACGCTGCACGGCAACAACACCTACCACGCGCTGAACCGCATCCTGTCGTTCTACACGCCCGAGTCTCGCCCGGCCCTGCTGAACGACCTGGCGGCGGGCCTGAAGGCGGTGGTCTCGCAACGCCTGGTGCGTGCGACCGCTGGCGGCCGCGTGCCGGCCATCGAGATCCTCTTCAACACCAAGCTGACGGCCGAACTGATCGAACAAGGCGACTTCGCCGGTGTGAAGGACGCGATGGAGAAATCCATCGCCGAAGGCTCACAGACCTACGAAGAGCATTTCGCCAAGCTGATCTCCGACGGCACGATCACCCGCGAGGAAGGCCTGGCCTTCGCCGACTCGCCGACCAACCTGCTGTGGCGGCTGCAGAACGACACCCCGAATTCCCGCATGGCCACCGCGCCGCGCAAGGAAGAGCGAGCCGGCGACGAAGCCAGCTTCACCGAAATCACCCTGGAAGTCCGCGGCACTTGAAGCTGATCGACTGCATCGACACCGAAGCCGCCCGCCTTGCCCAGGCGGGCTTGTTTTTTGGTCATGGCACGACCAACGCCTTCGACGAGGCCATGTGGCTGGCGCTGTGGCGCCTGGGCCTTCCACTGGACGCGCTGGACGAGCATGAAGAGCGCGAGCTGACGGCCGAGGAACTGGCCGCCATCGCCAAGCTTGTCGACGAACGCATTGCCACGCGCAAGCCCGCCGCCTACCTGACGGGCGAAGCCTGGCTGCAGGGCGTGCCGTTCACGATCGACGAGCGCGCCATCGTGCCGCGCAGCTTCATCGCCGAGCTCATCGCCGACGCGAGCATCGACCCCTGGCTCCACCCCGACAGCCGCCGCGTGCTGGATCTGTGCACCGGCAACGGCAGCCTGGCCGTGCTGGCCGCCATGGCCTGGCCGGACGTCGAGGTCGATGCGCTCGACCTCAGCGCCGACGCGCTCGCCGTGGCGCGGCTCAACGTGCAGCGCCACGAGCTGAGCGCGCGCATCCGTCTGCTGCAGGGCGACGGGCTGGCTGGCGCCGTCAACCAGGGCGGTGGGCCTTACGACCTCATCCTGTGCAACCCGCCCTATGTGAACAGCAACAGCATGGCCGCCCTGCCCGCCGAGTACCGGGCCGAGCCCGAGCTTGCGCTGGCGGGTGGCCAGGACGGCATGGACTTCATCCGCACGCTGTTGCTCGCGGCACCCGCGGCGCTGGCTGACGACGGCGTGTTGGTGCTGGAGATCGGCAACGAGCGCGAGCACTTCGAGGCCGCCTTCCCACAGCTGGAAGTCGTCTGGATGGAAACCTCATCGGGTGCCGACCAGGTACTGCTGGTGACCAAGGAGAACCTGCTGTGATCACGCTGCGCGACATCACGCTGCGCCGCGGCGTCAAGGTGGTGCTGGACGGCGCGTCGGCGACGCTGCAGCCCGGCGAAAAGATCGGCCTCGTGGGCCGCAACGGCGCCGGCAAGTCCAGCCTGTTCGCGCTGCTGACAGGCCGGCTGTCCAACGACCGCGGCGAGGTCGAGGTGCCCCGCCACTGGCGCCGGTCCGAAGTGGCGCAGAACATGCCCGAGACCGAGGACGGCGCGACCGACTTCGTGCTGCAGGGTGACCTGACGCTCGTTGCCGCGCGCGTGGCGCTGGACGAAGCCGAGAAGGCCGAGGACGGCCACGCCATGGCCGAGGCGCACGCCGCCCTGGCCGACGCCGGCGCGTTCGACGCCCGCTCGCGCGCCCAGGCGCTGCTGATGGGCCTGGGCTTTCGCACCGAGCAGCTCGACGCACCCGTCAACAGCTTCTCCGGCGGCTGGCGCATGCGCCTGCAGCTGGCGCGCGCGCTGATGTGCCCGGCCGAGCTGATGCTGCTGGACGAGCCCACCAACCACCTGGACCTGGACGCCCTGGTCTGGCTGGAAGCCTGGCTGCAACGCTATGACGGCACGCTGATCATCATCAGCCACGACCGCGAGTTCCTGGACGCGATCACCAAGGTCACGCTGCATCTGGACGAAGGCAAGCTCGTTCGCTACGGCGGCAACTACACCAGCTTCGAGACGCAGCGCGCCGAGCGCATGGTGCTGCAGCAGGCCGCGTTTGCGCGCCAGCAGGAGAAGGTCGCCCACCTGCAGAAGTTCATCGACCGCTTCAAGGCCAAGGCCAGCAAGGCCAAGCAGGCGCAAAGCCGCGTGAAGGCGCTGGAGCGCATGGAGAAGCTGGCGCCGGTGCTCGCCTCGGCCGACTTCAATTTCGAGTTCCGCGAGCCGCTGAGCCTGCCCAACCCGATGCTGATGTTCGACTCACTCTCGGCCGGCTACCGCACCGACGAGGGCGAGAAGATCATCGTGCGCGGCGTGGACCGCTCCGTGCTGGCCGGTCAACGCATCGGCATCCTGGGCGCCAACGGCCAGGGCAAGTCCACGCTGGTCAAGACCATCGCCAAGGCCCAGCTGCCGATGGCCGGCACGATGACCGAGGGCAAGGGCTTGTCGATCGGCTACTTCGCCCAGCAGGAACTGGACGTGCTGCGCCTGGACGAAGGCCCGCTGGAGCACATGGTGCGGCTGGCTCGCGACGTCGGCCCGCCGGGCCGTGAGCAGGAGCTGCGCGACTTCCTCGGCCAGTTCCGCTTCACCGGCGACATGGTCAACCAGCAGGTCGGCAGCCTGTCCGGCGGCGAGAAGGCGCGACTGGTGCTGGCCATGCTGGTGTGGCAGCGCCCCAACCTGCTGCTGCTGGACGAACCGACCAACCACCTGGACCTGAACACGCGCGAGGCACTGTCGCTCGCGCTCAACGAGTTCGAGGGCACGGTCATGCTCGTCAGCCACGACCGCGCGCTGCTGCGCGAAGTTTGCGACGAGTTCTGGCTGGTGGCCGACGGTGTCGTCAAGCCGTTCGACGGCGATCTGGACGACTACCAGCGCTGGTTGCTCGACCAAAGCAAGGAGGCGGCGCGCGCGGCCAAGAAGGGCTCGCCGGCGGCGGCCCCGCCCCCTGTCGTGGCCGCGACGCCCGCCCGGGCCCCTACCCCAGCCCCGGCGCCGCGCGAGGACCGCAAGGCCTCCGGCCAGGCGCGCGCCAAGCTGGCCGAGCAGACGCGCCCGCTGCGCAAGGAGATGGAAGCCATCGACAAGCGCCTGCACGCGCTGGCCGAGGAGCGTGCCGGCATCGAGGCCCAGCTCGCCGAAGGTGCTGCGGCATCGGCCATCGCCGAGATGGGCAAGCGCCTGAAGGCGATTGCCGATCAGCTCGAAGCCGACGAGATGCGCTGGCTGGAGCTGGGCGAGCAGATCGAGGCACTGGGCGCCTGACGACGCGCCGCCCATACCGCTCATAAGAACGGGCGCCTGGCTTTGCAGCCGGCGCCCGTTTGTCTTGGTGCAGCGTCATCAAGCAGGCCGGGTGCCATCACGGCACCCAGCCTGGCCGGGAACGATCAGGGAGCGATCGTCAGCTTGCCCGGGCCCGCATTGGCCTTCACCGAAGCCTTGACCGCCGACGCCGGCAGCAGCGCGCCGCTGATGTCGTAAGGCACGGTCCAACCCACGGCCGTGCTGAAGCTGCACTGGCCCATGTTCAGCGCCGCGCCGTTCAGCAGCGAGCCGCTTTCGGCAATGGCGCCGGTCTTGCTGGAAGAACCGGGGTTCTTGATCACGTCCTGGCAGCTGTTGGCGCCGGCCACGTCGAACACGTTGTTCTGCGAGATCACCTTGGCCTTGTACGCCACGCCCACGCTGTAGCCGTAGGCATAGGCCGAGTCGGACTTGCTGGCCTCGTGGTAGTTGTTGTACAGGTGGACCTGGCCGAAGCGCACGCGCGGGGCACGTTCCTGGATGCGGCTGAAGTAATTGCCGTGGAACGTGACCTTCAGGTGGCCATCGTCCGTGGTCTTGCTGTCCGACGAACCGATCAGGTTGTTCTTGTCGTGCAGCTCGAACACGTTGTTGGACACGGTCACGAAGTCGGAACCGTTCTTGACGTCCAGCGCGCCGTCGTGGCACTGCTTGCGCTTGCCATTGGCCACGGCCAGCAGGTCATCGGTCACCGGCGCGTCGGTGAACTTGTTGTGGTCGATCCAGACATTCTTCGAGCTGTCGACGGTGATGCCGTCGTACTCGGAGTTCCAGTTGCCGCTGTCGCCGTCGTTCGGATCCCAGATGGGGGACACATCGCAAGGGTTCACGATGGTCAGGTTGCGCACGATGACGTTGCTGACGCCCTTGATGTAGATGAAGCCGTTGACGAGGCCGGCGTTGCTGCCGACACCGACCAACGTGGTGTTGCTGTCCAGCTCGATGCGACCACGCTTGGCCTGGTCGCTCGTGCTGGTGAACGCACCACCGTTGTCGCTGGCGGCCATGTCGATGTTGCCCGTGACCTTGATGATCTTGGCGTTGTCGGCACCCGCCTTGATCGCGGCGAGCAGCTGCGTGGCGTTGCTGACCTTGTAGATCTGGCCGGACGCGGCAGCAGAGCCGCCGATGGTGCCGCCGTTCTGGCTGGCCCAGCCGGTCTTGGGCGCCACATCGCGAGACGCGTCACCCGACGGTGCCGGAGCCGGCGTGGGAGCCGGGGTCGGTGCAGGCGTAGGCGCCGGGGTAGGCGCCGGCTTGGGCGTAGGAGCAGGCGCCGGTGTGGGGGCCGGCTTGGGCGTCGGGGTCGGCGCGGGTGCAGGCGTCGGCTTGGGGGCCGGCGTCGGTGCCGGGGTCGGCGCGGCGCTCGCCGGGCCAACCGCGCACTTCTTCGCCTTGTCCGGATACGGATCGCTGCCGAAGGTGGCCTTCGTGCAGGCCACGCTGCCGGACAGCGTCTTCGTCACGAACTTGTCCTTGATGCCGAAGGACACGACATGCTTGCCATCCTTGATGGTGCAGGTCTCGCCTTCGTCAGCGCACTTCGAATAGCCACTGGGCCAGTCCTTGGCGGCAGCGGGCATCGCGGCACTGCAGGCCAGCGCGGCCAGCGCCGCCAGGCGCAGGTGGCGGGGGGTGGTGAGCTTCTTCATTTGACTTTCTTCGAGGTCGTCTTGTTGATGGACAGGGACTGGCCGGTCAGCGAAGGACTTGCATTGCGCAGCAGCATCATGAACTGGTTATGGAACCAGCTGCCTGCGTGCGGTGCACCGCTCAGCGCGTCGACGTTGGTCGAACCGCACATCGGGTCGAAACGCTTGCCGTCGGCGTTAGGCGACGTGGCGCTGCTGTCGCTCGTGCCGTCCGAGTCGCCAGGCGGCTTCACGAAGGCGAAAGCGTCGATGTAGGTGCGCTTGCTGTCCGGCGCGGCGCGCGGACGCTCACCAATACCAGTGTCCTTGACGTTACACCAGTTCCCACGGTGGGCGCGGCGGTCGATGCGCATGTCATCGACGTCCGCGGCCTTGGCCGTGGGGCGCTTCGCGCCACCCCAGCCGTTGCGGGACGTGTCGATGATGAACGACAGCGTCTGCGGGAAGCCGGCAGCCACGAACTCGGTACGCAGCTTGTCCACGAAAGTCAGCTCGTCGACCGCGCGGTTCCACTCGTAGAACTGGGTCGTGCCGCCCGTGCTGACGACGTCGTCCGTGCCGTCGAAGTACGGCTCGTCCAGCGGCGTGTAGTTGGCCGTGTTGGTGGCGAAGCCACGGATGATGCCCAGGCTGCCGCTGGTCGTGGCGCCCTTGATCAGGTCCTTGAACCCGGTGATTGCCTTGGCGCGGTTGTTGTCCCAGCCCAGCCAGCCCGAGTGGGCGATGTCCAGGTACATGTAGACGTTCTTGAGCGTCGACAGCTTGTTCAGCGTGTAGCGGATGCCTTCGACATACACGCCCTTGGTGTTGACCGTGTCGCAGGCCGTCTTGCCCACGCCGACGTTGGTCAGCATGTTGGGGTAGGAGTCGGGCTCGATGACCGTCACGATGCGCAGCGAGGCGTAGGCCGGGCGGGCCAGGATCTCGGCGATGCGGTCGATGTACTCGGTCTTGTAGCGCTTCAGGCCGTCGTTGGCCGAAAGCAGCTCGCCGTTGGACGCCAGCGCGGCGCAGTCACGGTCCGGCAGGTCATAGACGACGAACTGGATGGTGAAGGGCTGCAGCACGCCGCCGACTGCGGCTGCCTTTTGCTGTGTCAGCGCTGCGTTCAAGTGGTCCACGAGGCCCATCGCGCCGCCGGTCGCCTTGGCACCGTCAATGGCCGCAATGCGGTCCAGCCAGACGGCGGTCGGGAACTTGGCCGCCGCAGCCACCAGTGCGGTATCGCTCGCCGACGAACGCACCATCTGCGCGGACATCGCCACCTTGGCCTGGTAGTCAGGGTCCATGTAGAAGGTGGCGTTCGCGAACGGGTTGTCCGTCGTGATCAGGTTGACGCCGGGCGCTGGTGCGGGCGTCGGAGCCGGTGTAGGCGCAGGCGTCGGAGCCGGCGTAGGCGCAGGCGTCGGAGCCGGCGTGGGTGCAGGCGTCGGAGCCGGCGTGGGTGCAGGCGTCGGAGCCGGCGTCGGAGCCGGCGTAGGTGCGGGCTTGGGCGTCGGAGCCGGTGTGGGCGCAGGCGTCGGAGCCGGTGTGGGCGCAGGCGTCGGGGCCGGTGTGGGCGCAGGCGTCGGAGCCGGTGTGGGCGCAGGCGTCGGGGCCGGCGTGGGCGCAGGCGTCGGGGCCGGTGTGGGCGCAGGCGTCGGGGCCGGCGTGGGCGCAGGCGTCGGAGCCGGTGTGGGCGCAGGCGTCGGAGCCGGTGTGGGCGCAGGCGTCGGAGCCGGTGTAGGCGCAGGCGTCGGAGCCGGTGTGGGCGCGGGCGTCGGCGCACCAGGCGTCGGAGCCGGCGTCGGCGACGGAACCGGTGCCGGAATCGGCGCGGGCACGGGCGCCGGCGTCGGCGCGTTGCTCACGGGCGGCGTCGTGCCGCTCGAGTTGTTGTCGTTGCCGCTGCCGCCGCCACAGGCGGTCAGCACGAGAGACATCAGCAAGGCGCTGGTGACCAGCGACGGGGAACGCCGGGGGGCGGGGCGATATTTCATCTTTGATCCTACGAGTAGTCAGTCTTCGCACGCGCCTTGTGGGCGCGGCGGCGGTTACTTCAGATACGGCTGCAGAACGCTCATCTGCGGCTTGTCGGTGTTGTTGGCGGGTTCGATCGAGTACATGTAGTCACCCCACCATGGGCCCGCAGACCACCACACCCAACCCGACCAGACGTCGGCATTGGCCTTCAGGTAGTCCAGCGTGCCGGCCACTGCGCGGTTGCAGGTGTCGTTGGACGCGGCGCCCAGCTCGCCCAGCACGGCACGGCGGCCGTTGCTGCGCAGCCAACCCGTGATCGCCGCCAAGCGCTCCGCACCGATGGTGGCGCTGGTGCAGGTGGCGCTCTTGCCCGACGAGTCGCTGTCGAGGTACTGGTGCACCTCGAACACGTAGTTGTTGCCGGGGTCGACCACGCCCTTCATGACGTCGCCGTTGGGCGTGCCGTAGCTGTTCTGCAGCCAGCTGTGCGCACCCGTCCAGGCATTGCCGGGCACCGTGATGACGTTGGTGGCACCGGCCGCGCGGATGGCGGCGATGGCGGCGTTGGCACCGGCCAGCCACTGCTCCGTCGACATGTCGTGCGGCTCGTTCATCAGCCCGAACACCACCTTGGGGTTGCCCTTGAAGGCCGTGGCCAGGCGAGTCCACAGGTCGGCGAACGCCGTGTTCGGCACGGTGCTGGAACCCACCAGGTTGCCGCGGTAGCGGGCGTAGTTGTGCGGGTCCAGCATGACGATCATGCCGGTGGCCGTGACCTGGTCGACGAAGCCCTTCAGCCGCGTCCACTCCGTGGTGTCGAACGCCTGGTTCAGCGTCGGCTGCAGGCGCTCCCACAGGAACGGCAGCCGGGCCACGTTCATGCCCTTGGACTTGAAGTAGTCAGCGCTGGACTTGTTCGGATAAGTGAAGTCGGTGTTGTAGGTACCGGGCAACTTGGTCTCACCGAACTCGGCGCCAGACAGGCTGGTGCCGCGCCACTGCAGACCGGTGTTGGCCGCCACGCCGCTGCCGCAGCCGATCCGGGAGCTGGAGAGCGCCAGGTCGTCGAGCCAGACATCGATGTTGGCCGGCGTGCTGCCGCCTTGGTAGAGCTGCCAGCCGAGCTTGATCTTGTTGAACGTCGGGAACACGAAATCCGTGTTCGCGTCGTTGCCATGATCCTTGGTCGACACGCTCAGCTCGGGGCGAGAAATGCCATCGATCCAGACGTTGATGCTGTTGTTGGACGACTGCATCTGCCATTCCATGCAGGTCCAGCGGCCACCCGTCGCGACGGTGCTTTCCTGCCAACGGGCCCAGTCACCGGTTGGCCCACCGTCAGCGCCAGTCGCCCACAACGCCGAGCCATAGCCGCGATTGGGGATGTATTGACCGCCGATCGGCCGCACCATGGTGCTGTTGCCGGTGCCGGTGGCTTCGACGAGCGTGAAGTGCGCGTAGTCCGGCTTGGTCGGGAACGCATCGACCCAGACCCACATGCGACCGAAGAAGCTGTTGTTGGTGGGGGCGAATTTGCTGGGCACCAGGAAAGCCGAAGCTCCACCCGGCGCCGTGATGTGCAGCGCGCGGGTGCCACGGGCATGCGTGGCGTCGACGGTGACCGTGCTGTTGTTGCGCTCGATCGTCCAGGCAGAGCTGCTGGGCGTACCGAGGGCGGTCGTCTCGAAGTCCTCGCAGAACAGCAGGCCACTGCTGGCGCACGACGTCGGAGCCGGTGTGGGCGCAGGCGTTGGTGCCGGCGTCGGAGCAGGCGTTGGTGCCGGCGTGGGCGCCGGTGTAGGCGCAGGCTTGGGCGTCGGTGCCGGTGTGGGTGCAGGCGTCGGTGCCGGTGCCGGTGTGGGTGCAGGCGTCGGTGCCGGTGCCGGCGTGGGCGCAGGCGTCGGTGCCGGCGTGGGCGCAGGCGTCGGTGCCGGTGTGGGCGCGGGCTTGGGCGTCGGTGCCGGCGTGGGCGCAGGAGTGGGTGCCGGTGTGGGCGCAGGCGTCGGTGCCGGCGTGGGCGCAGGCGTCGGTGCCGGCGTGGGCGCAGGCGTCGGTGCCGGTGTGGGCGCAGGCGTCGGTGCCGGTGTGGGCGCAGGCGTCGGTGCCGGTGTGGGCGCAGGCGTCGGGTCCGGTGCCGGAGCAGGCGTCGGTGCCGGCGTTGGGTCCGGTGCGGGTGCGGGGGTCGGGGCCGGCGTGGGCGCGGGCGTCGGTGCCGGGACGGGCGCAGGAATCGGCGCCGGTGCCGGGCCGTTGCTCGCAGAGTCGCCGTTACCCGAGGCGCCACCGCCGCAGGCCGTCAACGCGACCATCGCCAGCGAAGCGGCCAGCGCGTTCAAGCGCACGGGAGGCCGCGAGGACGAGAAAGGAAACTTGTAGCTCACAGCGTTGCCGCCTTCAGGGAATCGAGGAACTGATCGCCCGGCTGATAGCCGATCACGCGGGCATCCGACTTCTCACGACCCTGGGGGTCGAAGAACACCAGGCCCGGCGGGCCGAACAACTGGAAGCGCTTGAGCAGCGCCTTGTCTTGCGCGTTGTTGGCCGTGACGTCGGCCTGCAGCAGCACGAAGTCGCGCAGCTTCTCCTGCACACGCGCGTCACGGAAGGTGAACTTCTCGTACTCCTTGCAGCTCACGCACCAGTCGGCGTAGAAGTCCAGCATCACCGGCTTGCCGGCCGCTGCAACCGCGGCGTCCAGCTCAGCAACGCTGGCAACACGCTTGAAGTTCAGGCCTTCCTTGTGCTGGGCCAGCGTCGCACCTTCCGCCGCGCCGCCATGGCGCTGGGCGAGATGGGAGAGCGGCTGCAGCAGGTCGCGGCCACCCGACAGCACGCCGAGGAACTGCACCGCACCGACCAGCGCGAACAGCACGCCCACGCCCTTGAAGAGGCGCGGCCAGCCACGCGAGTCCGGCAGGCGCTCGAACGCGCCCATGTAGACGGCGGTGACGACCAGCAGCGTGCCGACCAGCGTCATCAGCGCCCAGCCCGGCAGCACGGGGGACACCATCCAGATGGCGACGCCCAGCAGCATGACGCCGAAGGCGTGCTTCACGTGCTCCATCCAGCCACCGGCGCGCGGCAGCAGCGAACCGGCAGACAGGCCCACCAACAACAGCGGCACGCTCATGCCGCAAGCCAGCGAGAACAGCGCCACGCCACCCACCAGCACGTCGCGCGTCTGGCTGATGTAGACCAGCGCACCGGCCAGCGGGGCAGCCACGCAGGGGCCAACGATCAGCGCCGACAGGCCACCCATGGCGAACACACCGATGACACGGCCACCCTGGAAGCGGCCCGAGGTTTCCGAAGCCTTGGCCTGCAGCGACGACGGCAGCTGCAGCTGATACACGCCGAACATCGACAGCGAGAAGCCGGCGAGCATCAGCGCGAATGCGCCCAGCACCCAGGGGTTCTGCAGCGCGGCGGCCAAGCCCTCACCGGCCAGGCCAGCGGCAACACCCATGACGGTGTAGACCATTGCCATGCCCAGCGAGTAGCTGGCAGCCAGCAGGAAGCCACGCGAGCGCGACACCGGCTCGCCCTGCCCCACGATGATGGACGACAGGATGGGCACCATCGGCAGCACGCAGGGCGTGAACGACAGCAGCAGGCCTGCCAGGCCGAACGCACCCGCGATCAGCAGCAAGTTGCCCGACTGCAGCGCGCCCTTCTCGCCACCCAGCTTCTCTGCCGCGCCGCTGTCGGCGGCAGCCTTGGCCGGCGCTTGCGCGTCAGCCTTCACATCGGCCTTGGCATCTGCGCCGGCAGCCACTTTGGGTTCATCGCCCGGCACCGCTGCCGTGATGGCTCGCACCACACCCGACTGCACATCGACGCGCCAGTCGCGGGTCATGGGCGGATAGCACAGGCCCTTGTCGGCACAGCCCTGGCTGTTCACGCTGAGCGTGAACGGCGCGGTCGCTTGCGGCAGCGACACGCGCAGGGTCAGGTCATGCCGGTAGGTCTCGACGCTCTTCTGGAAGTTTTCGTCGAACTTGATCTTGCCCGGGGGCAGCTCCACCTTGAGGTCACCCACGGCGGGCTTGGCCTCGAAACCCAGGCGTTCGCGGTAGAGGTAGTAGCCCTCAGCCACATCGAACTTCAGCTCCACGCTGTGCGCGTCCAGCACGCGCGCACTCAGCGCGAAGGCCTGCTCCGCCGGGAGGAAATCGTCATTGCCAGCCCATGCCGACAAGCCCGTCGCGAGCAGCAGGCCCGTGGCGGCGCCGCGTTTAAGAATTGATAACAGTTTCATGAGTGGGTCTCGAAATATTGAGACAAGCGGCAGACCGGAGCCCGGGCCGCCGCTAGACAGACTCTTCGTGGACGACGCCGTCTTGGGCGATCGTCAGGAAATCGACACCCTGCTCGCGCAGGAATTGATGGGCTTGGTCGCCCTTGAGCATGGCGATGGTGCTGAGCGCACCCGCAGCCAGGCAGCTCGGCCCGGCCACGCTCACCGATTGCCAGTGAGACACGGGCCAGCCCGAGTGCGGGTTCAGGATGTGGCAGTAGCGGTGCCCGTCCACGTCCATGAATCGCTCGTAGTCGCCACTGGTGGTGAGCGCGCCTTCGCTCAGTGCCAGGCTGGCGATGACGTCATCGGCCGGCCGACGCGGATTGGCCACGCCCAGCCGCCAGGGCTGGCCGTCGGGATGGGGGCCGATGATGCGCAGGTCACCGCCCAGATTGATGGTGCCGCCAGCGATGCCGGCGGCCATCAGCGCTGCGGCAGCAGAGTCGGCCGCGTATTCCTTGGCGAAGCCGCCAAAGTCAAGCTCCATGCCGGCCTGCGGCAGCGAGATGACCTCGCCGTCCCAGCGCACCTGCTGCCAACCCACCAACGGCAGCAGTGCCCGCACGGCATCGTCGCTGGGCAGCCGGCCCGAGCCGAAGTCCCACACCCGGCGCAGCACGCCGGACGTGATGTCGAACAGCCCATCGCTGTGCAGGTGCAACTGCGCAGCGAAATTGAGCAGTGCGGCCGTCTCCTGATCCACCACCACCGGCTCGCCGTTGCCGGCGGCCGTGTTGATGCGGGAGACGATGCTGTCGGCGCGGTAGCGGGAGTACTTGACCTCCAGCCGCCGCACCTCTGCCACCGCCCGCTCGGCCGCCTGGGTGGCGACCTGTGCCGACGGCGCGCACACGCGCAGCCGGCACAAGGTTCCCATGGCACGGAACTCAAAGCCATAGTCCGGCGCGTGGTCGCCGCTGCGATCGGCTGGCCGTGTGACGGACCAGACCGCGTTCGCGACGGAACTCGGCGCAGGCATGGCAATGGGTTCGGCGTGCATGGTCGGGCTCGTCAGAACTTCGTCGCCAGGCCCAGCTGGACCGCCTGCCACAGGAACGGATCGACATTGGGCGAGCCCTTGCCGAACGAGCGCCATTCGCCACGCTGCTCCGAACGCTCGTACTTCACGTCGGCCGTCCAGTCACCCAGGCGCACCTCCGCCTTCAGGCCCAGCGTCACAGCGCCAAAGCCAGACAGACGCTGGTCAGTGGTCTTGTAGGCCTGATCCTTGTTGACGGGGCGAGGATAGACAGACGCGTCCATCACCGGGTCGTAGTAGAAGTCGGCGGCGCCCTGCGTGGCGTAACGCACCGATGGCGTCAGCGCGAACGCCGAGCCGATGGGCTGCACCCAGGCTGCCTCGAACATGTGCGCCACGACGCCGAACGTGTCGGTGTAGTAGCGGTAGCCCGTGCGCAGCGTCGCATCCGGCCCGTCGAAGTGGTGGTTCCAGCGCGTCAGCACCGCGGTCTGCTTGCGGCGGTCGGGCCGCACGTCCTGGCGCTTGTACGGGTCGTTGAAGTAACCACGGCCGTCGCTGTAGGTCGCATTCAACTGCACCAGGTCGCTCGAGGTCAGCGCATGCGTCACGCCGGCCATGTACTCCTTGGTGCGCTTGCGTCCATCCACTACCGCGCTGTTGACGGGATTGATCTCGTCACGGGAGCCGCCCACGCCGAAGTTGAACGTGGTGTTGTTGTTCGACGTGGCAACGCGGAAGTCCAGCGAGAAAGCCGTGGACTTGTAGTCGTGTTCGGTCGAATGGCTCACGCCCAGGCTCACGCCGGCACGGTCGAAGTGCCGCGTGATCTTCAAGTCGCCGGCATGGCGCTCGTCATGCATGCCGCCAGGCTTGACGGTGGCACTGGTGACGTCCGAGTAGTTCCGGGGGGTGGCGCCGGACACGTCGTCGCTCACCGCCGACGCTTCCAGCGACCACTTCGATCCCATCGGCAGCAGCAGATAGACCGACGGCGCCTTGGCCGTGATGCGATCGAGGGTCTTGGGCTCGGTGCCGTCGTAGCTGGGGTACTGCACCTGCACCTTCTGCTCGTCGCGGTAGTACAGGTAGCGCACGCCGACGAGGCCTTTTTCAGGTGCCTCCTCGGCTTGCACGGCCGCGGGCAACACCGCGGGCAGCGCGAGCGCCGCCATCACGATGGTGCCGAAACGCTTGGCCTCGACCTTGCGGGGCTGCGCCCCGCTCATGCCTTGTTCAGTTGCAGCCACAGCCACCTCCACCCACGCCATAGCCGCCGCTGGCGGCCTCCTTGCTTGCGGTGATGTGCTGCGAATAGCGCATCTCCAGCGGGTCGCCGCCCATGCCCATGGCCGGCTTGGCGAGGTTGCCCTTCTCCCAGGCCTGCGGGCCGCTGAGCAGGGTGCACCCACCCAGCGCCAGGCTGGCGATCACGCCAGCCAACGCTCCGGCCATGCGACGGTAGCCAGGAGCGCGCGAGCTCATGGCTTCACGGCGGCGAGCGCCGCGACGATGGCGTCTTCCAGTTCCTTGCGCTCTTCAGCGCGGAAGCCGTTGTGCACCTTGATGACCTTGCCATCGGGGCCGATCAGCACGGAGCTGGGCATGCCCTTGACTTCGAAGCGCTTGGGGCTTTCGCCGGCCTGGTCGAAGCCGATCTGGAAGGAAGCGGGCACGGCGGCCAGGAACTGGTCGGCATCGGCACGCTTGGCGTCGATGTTGATGGCCAGGATCTGCAGACCGCGGGCGCCGTACTTCGCCTGCATTTCGTTCATCCACGGGAAGGACTGCTTGCAGGGGCCGCACCAGGAGGCCCAGAAGTCGAGGTAAACCACCTTGCCCTTCAGCTTGGACAGGCCGACCGGGCCGCTGACGCCGCTCACTTCCAGCGCCGGGGCCGGCTGGCCCGCATCCAGCGCCAGCGCGCTGCCGCCCAACATCATGCTCATGGCCACGCAGGCCGCACCCAACACGCTCTTAGACATCATTACTTCCTTTTGCTGAATCACAGGTTCACAGGTTCGAAATCTTGCGGCGGCGCGGAGAGAGAACCGCACCAGCCAGCAGCAGGCCCAACAGTGCCCAGGGAGAGGCAGCACCGCCGCCGCTGTCCTTGTCGTCATCGCCACTGCCACCGACGTTGGTCGCCACGGCGCGGCCCGTCAGGCTCACCGTGAGGCTGTCGCCGCTGGCGCCGGTCAGCACCACAGTGCCGGTGCTGTCACCGGCCGTCTGCGGGCCGTTGAACACCACGGACAGCACGCACGACGCACCTGCAGCGAGTTGCTGCGGCAACACACAGCCGCCGGAGGCGCTGTTGACCACCTGGAAGGGGCCTGTGGTGACGATGGTGGACAGCGAGATCGGGGCTGTGCCCTGGTTCTTCACCGTGAGCATCTGAGCGGCCGATGCGCTGCCCGTGCCGGCCATGAAGCCCAGCGACTTGTAATCAACCCACAGCAAGCCGGTACCGGAGCCGGTGCTCGCCGCGTTGCCGACACCAGACAGCATCATCGTGGCGGGTGCCGTGGCGTTGGACGCGATGCGCAGCGTCGCGCTCTTGCTGCCGGCCGACGTCGGCATGAAGGCCACGACCAGTTGGCAGCTGGCACCTTGAGCCAACGGGGTACCGACCTTGCAGGTGGAATCCGAGGTCACGAGGAACTGCGCCTTGTCATTGCCGTCGGTCTCGAGTGCCGAGAAGTTGACGGTGCCGCTGCCTTGGTTGAGCAGGGTCACGCTCTTGGCAGCGCTGGTCTTGCCCACATCGGCTGTGTCGAATTGCAGCGTGGTTGCGCCGCCCGCCTGCCAGACCAGCACAGGCGCCGATGCCGTCGCCGTCGCAAGGCCCTTCAGCGAGACCACCAGCACCTGACCGGTGGCGGTTGTCAGCGTCAGGTTGCCAGTAGCCATGCCGGCTGCCGTGGGCACGAAGGTGACGGACACCGTGCAATTGGCATTCACCGCGATCGTGGAGCTCGACACCGGGCAGGTGTTGGCCGAGACCTTGAAGGGACCCGTGACCTCGACCTTGCTCAGCGTGACCGCTGCGACATTGCCATTGGCAACCGTCACGTTCATGGCGGCCGACGTCTTACCGATGTCGACGCTCGTGCCGCTGAAGTCCAGGGCGCTCTTGTCGACCGTCAGCATGCCGTTGGTCGGCGTGGCCGTCATGCCACTGCCCGACAGCACCACATCACCCGGCGACGTCGCGTTGGACCCCACCTTCAGCGTGGCCGACTTCGCACCGGCGCTGGCCGGCGTGAAGGTCAGCACGACCGTGCAGGTGGCGTTGGCAGCGAGCGACAGATTGGCCTTGCAGGTGGACGAGCTGCTGATGGCGAACGATGCCGCATCGGTGCCCGACAGCGTCACGCTGCTCAGCGTGGCCGCCACGGTGCCCGGGTTGGTCAGCGTGAGCGTTTGCGCCGCGCTGGTCTGGCCCACGATCGTGGACGAGAAGGCCTGCGATGTCGTGTTGCCCTGCCACGCCAGCTTGGGCGTCGCCGCATTGGCCTGGCCCTTGAGCGTGACTTCCACCGTCTGGTTCGTCGAGGTCGTCAACGTCAGCGTGCCGGTGGCCGAGCCTGCCATGTTCGGCGAGAACACGACCGCCACATTGCAGCTGCCACCCGCCGCCAGCGTGACACCGGAGGTGGCGCAGCTGTTGCTGCTGGCCGCCACGATGCTGAACTGGCCGCTGACCGCGATCTTGGACACCGTGACCGCTGCCGCGCTGCCGTTGTTGACAGTGACCGTCAGTGCAGTCGACGTCTGACCCGCGACCACGCCGATGGAGCTGAAGTCCAGCGTCGTTTGCGACACCGTGATCATGCCGCTGGGGGTGCTCGGGCTGGCGCCCGAACCGCTCAGTGCGACGTCACCCGGTGGCGAGGCGTTGGACGACACCTGCAGGTTGGCCGTCTTGGCACCTGTGGAACCCGGCACAAAGCTCACGACGACCGTGCAGCTGGCGTTGACGTCGAGCGACACGCCGGCCTTGCAGGTGGAGCCCGAAGCGATGGCGAACGAGGTCGCGTCCGTACCCGCAACACCCAGCGAGTTGATCAGCGCAGCGCCCGGGCCCTGGTTGACCAGCGTCAGGCTTTGCGAAGCACTCGTCATGCCCACCACCGTGGAGTCGAACTTCAGCGACGCCGAGTTCTGCTGCCAGGCCAGCACAGGCATCGTCGCCGTAGTGCCCAGGCCCGTCAGCGCGATGGAGTTCGGCGAGCTGAGCGCGTTGGTCGTGATGACCACGGCCTCGGCCAGGTTGGCGCTCACAGGCGTGAGGGTCACGCTGATCACACAGGATGCGGCTGCCGCCAGCGAGCTGGGGCAGTTGTGCGTAACGGCGAATTCCGTGGAAGTGCTGGCGATGCTGGTGATCGTCATGTCCGCCGAGCCGGTGTTGGTCAGCGTCACGGTGCGGGCGATGGACTTCACACCCATCGACACCGTGCCGAAGTCCAGCGCCGCTTGCGACAGACCCACTTCCGGAGCCGGTGCCCGCACCGCGACGCCCTTCAGCGCCACAGTGACGGCACCGGTCGGCGCGTTCGACGCAACGCTCAGCGTGGCCGACTTGGCGCCCAGCGTCAGCGGCTTCATCGCGACGGTGATCGTGCAAGTGCCCTTGACCGCCACCGAAGCATTGGCCGCGCAGGTGCCGCCCAGCACGAAGCTGCTGGCATCCGTGCCGCCCAGCGTGATGTTGCCGAGCGTCAGCGCGGCGCCACCACTGTTGGTCAGCGTCACCGTCTTGGACGTGCTCAGCATCTCCACCGGCTGGTTGCCCAGATCGAGCGTGGTCGCGTCCAGCGCGATGCCAGGCGTCGCCGTTGCCGTGCCCGTGCCCATCAGCGTGATGGTGGTGGGGCTGCCTGTCGCGTTGTGGGCGACAGTCAGCGTGGCGGAGCGCGCGCCGGTAGCGCCCGCGGTGAACACGATGTCCAGCACGCAGCTGCTGCCGCCGGCGATCGACGTGTTCGCGCCGCAAGTGCTGCTGGAAGCCAGGCCGTAATCGCTCGCGTTGGTGCCACCAAACATCAGCGCCGACAGGACAAGATTGCCGCTGCCGGTATTGCTGATCGTGGCGCGCATGGGCGACGTGGCCGTAGCCACCACACCCGAGAAGGTCAGCGTCGCTGGCGACACCGACACCACCGGGCTGGTGGACATGCCGCTGCCGCTGAGGCTGACTTCCGACTTGCCGCCGGCGCCGTTGTGCGCAAGCGTCAGTGCGCCGTTACGCGTGCCGGCCGCCGAGGGCTTGAACGTCACGTTCACGGTGCAGCTGCCGCCGGCCGCGACGGAAGCCGTCGTGGAGCAGGTGCCGCCCGAGACCGAGAAGTCGCTGCCTGCCGTGGTGGCAATGCTGGTGAACGACAGCGCACCGGTAGCGCTGGCAGCATTGCTGACCGTGACAGTCTGGGCTGCGCTGGCGCTACCCACGTTCTGAGCAGTAAAGCTCAGCGACGTGGCGGAAACGCTGACGGATGGAGCCGTAGAAACTGGAAGGTAGACCGCAGTCCGGCCGATGTCTTTGGCAATGTAGGCGGCGAGATCATTGAACTCAGCGTCAGAAATGAGGCCGTTCAGCGGCTTCATTCTGTCCTGCGTCATGACGGATGCCTTCAGCTGTGCAGCGTCCCAGCCCTTTGCAGCGATCGAAGGGGCTTCCTTCGGGGTGGCCGATCCGTGGCAGATGAAACAGCTCTTGGTAGGCGGCGTGGTAACGGGAGCGATTTGCTTGTTGTACAAGACCTCGCCGTTGGCAGCGCTTTGCGCCCAGGCACCGCCGCACAGGGACAAGCCCGTGAGCGCCAGCGCTGCGGCGCGCCGCAGCTTGGATAAGGTAGTGATAACCATGGTCTTCAAGCCTTCATCCACGGCAGATCGCCGGCAGCCGCCGTCCAAATGGCGTCGGTGTGGTCGCTGTTGTTGGCCTTGACGCTCGGGTAGCCATAGGCGCCGTTGTTCGTCGAGTACTCGCCGGCCGGAACGCCCATGGCGCGAAGCACCATGCCCATCCACTGGTTGTAGACCAGGCCGCCCCACCAGCGCGGCGTGCTGGGGTTGATCGACCAGGTGAAAGAGTTGGGGTCGCGGAAGTCCAGCGACAGGCCCGTCTTGAAATAGCCACCGGCGTTGCCGAACGTGACGATGGGGATGCAGCGGTTGTGGTGGTTGCCCGGGCTGCCGCCCGAACCCATCTCATGGCCGCTGGCCACGAGACCCTTGTCCAGCAAGGTCAGGCCGTCGGCCGTCTTGACCGCGTCCATCTTGCGGGCGAGGTCGAGCTGCGCGCCTTCGAACTGGCGCTGCACCGCAGCGCTGTAGCCGGCACGTGCGGCCGCGGTGGCCTCGATCTGGTGCGCAAAGTCGTTATGCCAGGTGTGCTCGGGAACGGTGCCGAACGTGTAGGAGGTGGGACCGCAGACGTACACACGGCTGATACCGGCGGTAAAAGCGGCCACGACGATGTCATTCCACAGCTTCTCGCAGGCCACCTGGTTTTCGGGCTTGCCGTAGAAGCCTTCGGCGGCTTCGATCGACTGAGTGTCAGACGTCGGCCGGGCGAACGAGCTGTTGACGGTCTGCTGAACCTTGCCCTGCACTTCCGACAGCATGGTCAGGTACTCGTCCAGCCGGGTGCGGCAATCAGCCGAGCAGCGAGCGTCCGCCTTCACGAGCGCGGCATGCTCCTTGACGCTGTCGACCAGCACCGTTTGAGTCGACGCGGACGAGCCGGTCGAAGGCGTGGTCGAGGTCTTGAACAGGCGGTCGAACAGCTTGACGTTGCTCTCGGCGGTCTGCTCGGTCTGCACGATACCGGTGGACGTCTTGGACAACGACACCAGGTTGCGCACGATGGCCGGCTGCAGCGGTTTGTTCGGGTAGAACGATTTCGATGCGGCCATGATCTGGTCGATCGTCGGGTTGGCAGAGTCGCCACCCAGCGTGCCGCCACGGTTGTGGCCCACACCCACGCCGAAGTCCAGACCGTTGATGACATTCATCAGGCCGAACATGCGCGACGTGAGGGCCGAGCTCTCAGCCTGCAGGATTTCGCTCAACACAACCTTGCTGCCGCTGGTCGTGTAGGGCAGAGCGGCGCTGCCGACGGTGTAGCCGCCGTACGTCATCGTCTGCGTGGGCTTGAGGTCCAGCAGCGTGCCGTAGAACTGCGCCTGCAGCACGGCGTGCCAGGTGGTCATGTGCGCGAAGTAGCGCTCCTGGGAAGCGGCCGCCATGGTCTGGGCTTCCACCTCGCGGGGCAGCAGCGACGGCAGCAGCGGCATCGCCACCAGGGCACCGCCCGTACCCATCAGGAACTGGCGGCGGGAAACGCGGTCGAATACGGGTTTCATTAGGGCCTCTGGATGGACTTGAATTCATCGCGCGTCACGATCGACGCAAACAGACTGCGCAGGTTGGCGCCGTTGGCGGCCTGGCTGCGGGTCGACTCGATCACTTCAGCGTCGCTGTCGACGTTGGCGCGACCGAAGGAGTAGCGGAAGTAGTTGCGGGCGAAGCAGCGCTCGACTTCACCGCTCTCCAGCACATATTGCTGGGCTTGAGCGACCGTCGAGATCGAACGCTCCTGCATGGAATCCAGCTTCACGACGACCGAGGTGTCGAGCGGCTTTTCTCCGAGCGTCTGGCCAGCGTCATCGCGAACGACCTCGCTGCGGCGCACGCGGCCCAGCGCATCGAAGCCTTCGTGCACAAAGCCCCAGGGGTTGATGATGCCGGCGTGGCAGGTGATGCAAGCCGTGCCCTTCATCTCGGTGATGCGTTCGGTGCGCTGGCGGGTGGTCAACACGCCCGACAGATCGGCGGCAGCATTGGTCTGGTTCATCGCCGGCGCCGGCAGGGCCTGGCAGGTCAGCGCGCGCAGCAAGCGGGTACCGCGCTGGATGGGCAGCGTGGTGTCGGACGAGCCGTTCACCAGCACGGCCACGCGCGTCATCAGGCCCACGCGCTCCGCCTCAGTGAACAGCGGTGGCGCCGACTTGCCGTCCCACACCGGGGTGTTGTAGAGGGCGGCGATGTCGGCGGTGCGTGCGAAGGAGTGACGGTCCGTCATCACCTGCTGCAGCGAGCCATTGCGGCCGGCCACATAGGAGACCATGTCCAGCAGCTCCGTGATCGCGGCGTCACGCGTGGTGGCCAGCGGCTTGAAGTTGCCAGCGAAGGCGTCGAACTTCGCATTACCGACGCGACCATTCATCGGCGTCAGGTCGTCGAGCTCCAGCCATTGGCGGAAGAAGCTGCGCAGGCCGTTGTCGGCACGAGCGTCAGCCATCAGGCGGGCCACCTGCTTGGCGTAGACGGACGGCTGCAGCAGCGCGCCGCTGTCGGCGTCGGCGCGCAGCGCGGCATCGGGGATGGTGTCCCACAGGTGCAGCGACAGACGGCTGGCCAGCTCATGTGCGCTCAGCGACACGCAGCTTGCGCTGGTGTCGCTGGAAGCCAGGCCGCGTTCGACGACGAAGTAGGACTGCGGCGACGCGATCATCGTCGCCAGCACCTTGGTGACGGCGGCCTTGTCGGTCGCGCCACCGGCGGCCTTGGTGTAGACCGCCACTTCGGCGTCGGTCAACGGCTGGCGGAACAGGATGCGGCCGGCCTTGCGGACGAAGGCGTCCAGGCAGCTGGCGCCCGTGCAGTTGCCGACGATGGTGGCGGCACGCGCATCGGTGCTGGCCATGTCGGCAGCCAGCGACTGAGCCACGCTGTAGATGCTCGACACCTGGCGGCTGGCCACGGTCGGGTCCAGGCGGTAGTAACCCTGGTGGCGCGCGCTCTCGGGGTTGACCGACGCGTCCAGCGGGAACTGGGCCGTGTCGATGGCGAGCGTCTGGATGCGTGCTGGCAGCGCGGTGTCGGTGATGAGCGCACCGGACCAATCGGTCAGCGCGTTCACGAACTGAGCGCGCGTCAGGCGGCGCGGGAAGGAAGCGCTGTAGCAGCCGGGCGACGGCGCCGAGCCCGTGGCCGCCGTAGCGGTGCGGAGCGTGCCGTGGGGGTCGGCCGGGATGGTGCTGAGCGGCTTGCTGCTGCCGCCCACGCCTGCCCCCTTGGAGGTGGCTGCTGCGGTATTGGAAGCGCTGTCATCACCTCCGCAAGCCGACAGCAAGGCGCTGCAGGCGGCGGTCAGCAGAAATGGGGTAATTCGTCGCATAAGCGATGTACCTGCCTGGGCGAGTGACGAACGCGGTGGTTGGTATCTCATCGTGGATCTTCCGTAGAACCTCGTCGGTAGGGTTCACATGATCCGCAGTCCTGCAGAGGCGCTGTATCTGCAGGTATCCCTCCCGGGCCCCTCATGCCACCGATTCACGGGGTTACTGATAACGCTGTCGCCCCTTTAGCCATCGGCATTCCGGTACTTTTTCTCGCTTGGAATCGTCACGCAGGCGGCTCCGAAACAGGCTGTACGTTTGTTCACATTCGGACGTCCCGTTGAAACGGTGTCGTGCAGACACCCCACACCACGCCTCAGCACGGTGCCGCGCACCAATGGTGGGCAAATAGGCATCAAGGCGCCCGCGCCAAGACAATCGGGGCTCACCTGACGGCGCCTGATTGCGCCACCGCCGCGGCTCAGGCCAACGCCCCACGCACCACCGCAACCCCATGAACAGGCGCTTGACGCCAAGCCAGCCATGCCGGCCACAACATCAACGCGCCGCTGACTGCAGCCGCGTCCGATTTGGTGCGCCGACAGGAACACCGCCAGAGCGCCAGGCTTTGCCCCACATCAAGCACAAGCTTTCGGGCCCAACCCGAGGAACGCTGCCCTCCACTACCATCCAGCCCCTGAACTTGGGGATTGAACAATGCCTTGCCTGACTTTTTTGGGAGCGCGCGCGTGGGCGTGAAGCTGCTTGTCGGTTTGGTCTGGCTGCTGAGCTGGCTGCCGTTTCGCGTCGTCACGGTGCTGGGATGGCTGATCGGCCAGGTGATTGCTGCCCTGCCGACGTCGCGGCGCCATATCGGCGAGGTCAATCTCCGGCTGGTGCTGCCCGACTGGTCGCCCGCCGCGCGCCAACGCCTGCTGCGCCAGCACTTCGTCGCCATGATCCAGATGCTGCTGGAGTACGGCTACTGCTGGTTCGCGTCGCGCGACCGGCTGAAGGCGCTGGTGCGCATCGAAGGGCTGGAGCACTTGCGCGCACTCGACGGCCGCAACGCGATCCTGATGGCGCCGCATTTCACCGGCCTCGACCTGGCCGGCCTGCGGGTGTCGCTAGAAACACCCGTGGTCAGCATCTACTCCGTCCAGAAAGATCCGTGGCTGGATGCCTTCTTCCGCGCCAAGCGGCTGCGCTTCGGCACCGGCATCATCTTCGCGCGCCGACAAGGCACCCGACCCACGTTGCGCGCGCTCAAGGACGGATACCGCCTCTACTATCTACCGGATCAGGATTTCGGCCACCGGGACTCCGTCTTCGTGCCCTTCTTCGGCGTGCCGGCCGCCACCATCGGCGGGCTGTCGCGCATGGCCGCCGCCACCCAGGCCGCCGTGCTGCCCTGCTACCCCCGCCGTGAAGCGGATGGCTACACCCTGGTCATCGAGCCGGCCCTCACCGACTTTCCCAGCAACGACCTGGTCGCCGACGCGACACGCATGAACGCCGTCATCGAAGCCCAGGCCCGCCGACAATTGCACCAGTACTTCTGGCTTCACAAGCGCTTCAAGTCGCGCCCGCCCGGCGAGCCCGACTTCTACGGCAAATGACCCACGACATTCCCTATATCAAGCTCGCCATCGTCGGCGCCTTCGTCGCGAGCACTGTCTACGTGCACTTCCGCGGCCGCGTGCGGCTGCGCTTCTTCCGCCAGTTGATGGATCACTCCACCTTCATGGCGCCCATCAACTGCCTGATGTACATGTTCTCGCGCCTGCCGGCCAAGCCCTACCTGCCGGTGGAGAGCTTCCCAGAGCTGAAGCTGCTGCAGGAGCACTGGCAGGACATCCGTGCCGAGGCCTTTCAACTTGCCCAAGCCGGTGAGATCAAGAAGTCCGACAAGTACAACGACGCCGGCTTCAACAGCTTCTTCAAGACGGGCTGGACGCGCTTTCACTTGAAGTGGTACGACGAAGCCCATGCATCGGCCCGCGCGCTGTGCCCGGTGACGACGGAGCTGCTGCAGCGCATCCCGAGCGTGAAGGCGGCCATGTTCGCCGCCCTGCCCCCTGGCGGCCGCCTGGTCACGCACCGCGACCCCTTCGCCGGCTCGGTGCGCTACCACCTGGGCCTGGTCACGCCCAACGCCGCGAGCTGCTACATCTCGGTCGACGGCGAGCGCTACTTCTGGCGTGACGGCGAAGGCGTCATCTTCGACGAGACCTATCTGCACTATGCCGAGAACCAGTCCGACCAGATGCGCATCATTCTGTTCTGCGACGTCGAGCGGCCGCTGAACAACCGGGTGGCAACGTGGTTCAACCACTTCATCAGCCACACGCTGATCCGCGCGGCCTCGGCGCCCAACTCCGACACCGACCGCACCGGCGGCATCAACAAGCTGTTCGCCTACGTGCAGCAGCTGCGACTGTTCGGCAAGCGCATCAAGGCCAGGAGCCGCTTTGCCTACTACGCGCTGCAGTGGATCATCTTCGGCGGCTTGCTGGTCTGGTGGCTGTTCGGCTGACGCCCCATACCCACGCAGCCTTCGCCCCAAGCGCGGCGAGCGCTCAGCACTACTCCCGTTAGGGATCGGGCGAGCGGCTTCTTCAGGGTTACGCTGCGCGCCGTTCTTCAACCCCTCAGAGGAATGGGCTGCACGATGAACTTCAGAGCACGCTGGGCAGGGCTGGTCGCCGCAGGCGCGGTCGCAATCGGAATTTGCGACCTCGCCACATCGGCACCGGCCACATCGGCACCACAGCAGCTGGCCTGGATCACTTCCTGGGCGGCTGCACCGGATTCGCCAGGCCCCGCCCTGCGCCCCCAGACCATGCGCCAGACCTTGCGCGTGAGCCTGGGCGGCCATGCGCTGAGGTTGCGCATCTCGAACGAATACGGCGACCGGCCGCTGCAGGTGGATGCCGCGTCCGTCGCCCTGCCAAGCCACGGCGCAGACATCGTCGCCGGCAGCGCCAAACCGTTGACCGTGCGGGGCCAGCAGCACTTCGTCGTCGGCGTGGGCGAGTCCGTGCTGACCGACGCGCTACCACTCCAATTGGCGGCACGGCAGGCACTGAGCGTGAGCCTCTATTTCTCGCGCGGCACGGGCATCAGCACCATCCACTCCACCGGCATGCAGAACGCCTACACACAGTGGCGTCGTGACGGCACCCGCGCCGCCGCCCTGCACGTCGACGAGAAGGACGACAGCCGCTACTTCGTCACCGATGTCGACGTGCTGACCGACGCGCACGCACAGGCCGTGGTGGCCGTGGGCGACTCCACCACCGACGGTGTGGGCATCGCGCTCGACAGCGACACCCGCTGGACCGACCAGCTCGCCCAGCGGCTGCAGCAGGAACCCGGCCTTCGCGACGTCGCCATCGTCAACGCCGGCATGAGCGGCAACCGCATCCTCAACGATGCGCGTGATCCCTTCCTGGGCCCACGCACACTCAAGCGCTTCGAACGCGACGCACTGTCCAAGCCCGGTGTGAAATGGATCGTGCTGCTGCAAGGCATCAACGACATCACGGCCAGTGGCATGTTCGCCGACGAGCCCGCCCAGCGCGTCACGGCCGCGCGGCTCATCGCGGCGATGCAGCAGCTCGTCGAGCGCGCGCACTCGCGCGGCGTGCGCGTGATGGGCGCCACGCTGCTGCCGCGCGAAGGCGCGCAGGGCGCGCGTGCGCACACACCCGCGGGCGAGGCGCTCCGCCAGGAGCTGAACGCCTGGATCCGAGACGGCGGGGGCTTCGATGCGGTGGTGGACTTCGACCGCGTGCTGCGCGACCCCGAGCGACCGGATCGGCAGCGCCCCGAGCTCAACAGCGGCGACTTCTCGCATCCCAACGCGGCCGGCTACGCCGCCATGGCGCAGGCCATCGACCTGCAGCACTTCAAGCATTGACCGACGACCCGGCGGTGCGGGGCCATCCCGCGCCGGCTGCGGGTTTGCCCGCCCGTGACGAACGATCGGCCAAGGCTGGCTTGGTTAGCATCGAAGGTTTTGGCCTCCACCAACACCTCAAATGCCTCGTCTGAACGTCGCTCCTGCCCTGCTGCTGGCCGCCGCGCTCGCCGCCAACGCCCAGGAAGCGCCCAAACCCGCGTCCGCGCCCGCATGGAACGTCAACACGCCACCTGGCGTCGCCAAGACGGCCAGCATCGACGTGAAGACCGGCACCTGGATGAGCGTGGACGTCAGCCCCGATGGCAAGACGCTGGTCTTTGACCTGCTGGGCGACCTCTACACGTTGCCCATCGCTGGCGGTGAAGCCAAGGCGCTGACCCACTCCATCGCGTGGGAGCAGCAGGCGCGCTTCTCGCCCGACGGCAAACAGATCGCCTTCCTGAGCGATGCCGGCGGTGGCGACAACCTGTGGGTCATGAACGTGGACGGCAGCGAAGCGCGCGCCGTGACGAAGGAAGACTTCCGGCTGCTGAACAACCCCGTCTGGCACCCCAGCGGCAAGTACCTGCTGGCCCGCAAGCACTACACCGGCACGCGCAGCGCCGGCTCGGGCGAGATCTGGCTGTTCGCCGTGGACGCCGACGCCGCCAAGAACAAGGGCGTGCAGCTCAACGAGAAGCCCAACTGGCAGAAAGACCTGGGCGAGCCGGCCATCTCGCCCGACGGCAAATACCTGTACTACAGCCAGGACACGACACCCGGCCGCACCTTCGAATACAACAAGGACGGCAACGGCGAGATCTACAAGATCTTCCGGCAAGACCTGGCCGACGGCTCCGTCGAGCCCTTCGTGCAGGGCGCGGGCGGCGCTGTGCGGCCCACGCCGTCGCCCGACGGCAAATACCTGGCCTTCGTGCGCCGCGTTCGCAACCAGAGCACGCTGTTCCTGAAGGATCTGGCCACCGGCGTGGAGCGCCCGGCCTGGAGCGGGCTGTCGCGCGACCTGCAGGAGATCTGGGCGATGTGGGGCGTGTACCCCAGCTTCGCCTGGCTGCCGGGCAGCAAGGAACTCGTCGTCTGGGCCGAGGGCAAGATCTGGCGCGTGGACCCATTCAAGGGCAGTGCCGCCGAGATTCCCTTCCATGTGAAAGACACGCGCGAACTGCGCGAGCCCATGCGCTTCGCGCAGACGGTGGCGCCGGACAAGTTCGCTGTGCACCAGTTGCGCGGAGCGCAGGTCTCGCCGGACGGCAAACGCGTTGTCTACTCGGCACTGGGCTCGCTGTACGTGAAGGACTTGGCCGGCGGCACGCCGCGCCGGCTGACGAAGCAGGCCGAGGCGTTCGAGTTCGCGCCGAGCTGGTCACGCGACGGCCGCAGCCTCGTGTACGCCACCTGGCGTGACGACACGCAGGGCAGCATCCGCCGCCTGGATGTGGCCAGCGGCCGGGACACGCTCGTCGTCAAGGAACCCGGCAAATACCTGGAGCCGCGGCTGTCGCCGGACGGCAAGCTGGTCGTCTACCGCAAGGTCAGGGGCGGCGGGCTGACCAGCCCCTGGCACAGCCTCGACACGGGCCTCTACACCGCCGCCGCCGACGGCTCCGGCCAGCCCGAGCGCATCAGCAAGGAAGGCAGCGCGCCGCAGTTCGGCCTGCGCAGCGATGAACTCTTCTTCACGAAGACCAGCAGCACCAGCGAGGTCGAGCAGCGCTTCTCGCTGATGCGCCTGAACCTGCGCGACCGCAGCGAGACCGAAGTCGCGCGCAGCGACGCCGCCAGCGAATACAGCGTGTCGCCCGACGGGCAATGGCTGGGCTTCGTCGAGCGCTACCACGCCTACGTCACGCCGCTGCCGCAGGTGCAGGGCCAGGCCGGCAAGACCCTCACCGTCGGCGCCAAGATGGACGCCCTGCCGGTGCGCCAGCTCGACGTCAACGCCGGCTCCGCGCTGCACTGGAGCGGCGACGGCCAGCGCCTGCACTTCACGCTGGGCGATGAACTGTTCACGGCGTCGGCCGCCGGCAAGGACAAGGCCACCAGCCAGAAGATCGGCTTCGAGCAGGCCAGCGACAAGCCTGCCGGCAAGATCGCACTGACCGGCGCACGCATCGTGACGATGAAGGGTGCGGGCGAGGAAGGCGTCATCGAAGGCGGCACTGTCGTCGTCGACGGCAACCGCATCGTGGCGGTGGGCAAGGACATCGCCATCCCGGCCGACGCCAAGCGCATCGACGCCAGCGGCAAGACCATCGTGCCCGGCTTCATCGACGCCCACTGGCACGGCGCAATGAACGACTCGGGCCTCATCCCGCAGCAGAGCTGGGTCAACCTCGCCTCGCTGGCCTTCGGCGTGACGACGCTGCACGACCCCAGCAACCTCAGCAGCGCCATCTTCACGCAGGCCGAGATGCAGCGCGCCGGCCTCGTGCTGGGCCCGCGCATCTACTCGACCGGCACCATCCTCTACGGCGCCCGCACGCCCTTCTATTCCAACGTCAACAACCTCGACGACGCGCTGACCCACCTCAACCGCCAGAAGGCCGAGGGTGCCATCAGCGTCAAGAGCTACCAGCAGCCGCGCCGCGAACAGCGCCAACAGGTGCTGGAGGCCGCACGCCAGACCGGCATGATGGTCGTGCCCGAAGGCGGCGCGCTGTTCCAGAACAACATGACCATGGTGGTCGACGGCCACACGACCGTGGAGCACGCGCTACCCATCGCCGAGGTCTGGGACGACGTCAAGCAACTGTGGGGTCAGACGGCCGTCGGCTACACGCCCACGCTGAACGTCGGCTACGGCGGCCTGGACGGCGAGCACTACTGGTACGCGCGCACCGAGGTCTGGAAGCACCCGCTGCTCAGCCGCTATGTGCCGCGCACCGTGCTGGAGCCGCGCTCGGTGCGCCGCGAGACGGCCCCCGAGGAAGACTTCAACATCATCCGCGTCGCGCGCACCGCCACCCAGCTCTCGCGCGCCGGCGTCAACACGATGATCGGCGCCCACGGCCAACGCGAGGGCCTGGGCACGCACTGGGAGATGTGGATGTTCGTGCTGGGCGGCATGACGCCGATGGAGGCGCTGCGCACCGCCACCATCAACCCGGCGCGCAACTTCGGCTTCGACAAGGATCTCGGCTCCATCGAGCCCGGCAAGCTGGCCGACCTGGTCGTCATCGACGGCAACCCGCTGGCCGACATCCGCCAGAGCGACCGCATCGCGCAGGTCATGCAAAACGGCCGCCTGTACGACGCCGCCACGCTGAACCAGGTCGCCCCCGTGGCCAAGCCGCGCAAGCCGCTGTTCTTCGAAGGCGGCGACGGCAAGACCATGCCCATCGACCACGAGGCGCTGGAATCCGGTCACCTGGGTGATTGAGCTCGGCGTCGGCCTGCGCGCCGACGCGCATGAGCGTGGCTAGAATGCCGCCTCTGTCAGGAGAGCGCTCCGGGATTTTTGGGAGCCGCCGAAGGCGCAGGGTCTAGCGACTCGAACGCTCAGGCAAAAGGACTGACAAAACGCCGACGGTGGCAGACACTGCCGGCGTTCCTCACTGGAGAGAGGCCGGCCAATTCAGAATTGCAGCCGGCCCACCGAAGGGGCAAGCAAGTGCGGGACAGAGCCACCGCGCGAGTCAATCTCTCAGGTACCAGGGACAGCGAGGACATCCACACCCGAAATCCCCCTCGGAGCCCTCGATGTCCTCCCTGCTGCAAACGCCGCTGCACGCCCTCCATCTCGAACTCGGCGCCAAGATGGTGCCCTTCGCCGGCTACGACATGCCGGTGCAATACCCCGCCGGCGTGATGGCCGAACACAAGCACACGCGTGCGGCCGCCGGCCTGTTCGACGTGTCGCACATGGGCCAGGTGCGCCTGGTCGGCACCGACGCTGCCGCCGCACTGGAAACGCTGGTGCCGGTCGACATCGTCGATCTGGGCGTCTTCAAGCAGCGCTACGCCTTGTTCACGAACGAGCAAGGCGGCCTGCTGGACGACCTGATGGTCTGCAAGCGCCCGGACGACCTCTTCGTGGTGGTGAACGCCGGCTGCAAGACGCAGGACATCGCCCACATGCAGCAGCACATCGGCGCGCGCTGCGAGGTCATCCCCATGCCCGAACGCGCCCTGCTGGCGCTGCAGGGCCCGCAGGCCGTGACGGTGCTCAGCCGCCTGAACCCCGACGTCGCCAAGCTGACCTTCATGACCGGCGGCTTCTTCACGCTCGACGGCATCGACACCTTCCTGACCCGCTCGGGCTACACCGGTGAAGACGGCTACGAAATCTCCGTCCATCAGGACGACGCGATCGCGCTGGCCCGCAAGCTGTTGAGCCACGACGAGGTCAAGCCCATCGGCCTGGGCGCGCGCGACTCGCTGCGCCTCGAAGCCGGCCTGTGCCTGTACGGCCACGACATCGACACCACCACCACGCCCGTCGAAGCGTCCATCACCTGGGCCATCCAGAAGGTGCGCCGCGCCGGTGGCGCGCGGGCCGGCGGCTACCCCGGCGCTGCGGTCATCGACGAACAACTGGCCCAGGGCGCGCGCCGCAAGCGCGTCGGCCTGATCGGCAAGGAGCGCATGCCCGTGCGCGAGGGCGCCAAGATCGTGACGGCCGACGGCACGGTCATCGGCGTCGTCACCAGCGGCACGCTCGCACCCACCGTCAACCAGCCCGTCGCCCTCGCCTACCTGGCGACGGAGCACACCGCCGTCGGCACCGAAGTCTTCGCCGTCGTGCGCGACAAGCGCACGCCGATGGTGGTCTCCTCTACCCCTTTCACTCCCAACCGTTATTACCGAGGCTGAACGATGAGCATCAAGTACACCCCCGACCACGAATGGCTTGAAGTCCACGGCGACGGCACGGCCACGGTCGGCATCACCGTGCACGCGCAGGACGCCCTGGGCGATGTGGTCTTCGTGGACCTGCCCGAAGTGGGCAAGACCTATGCCGAGAAGGAAGTCGCCGGCGTCGTCGAATCCGTCAAGGCCGCGGCCGACGTCTACATGCCCGTGGACGGCGAGATCACCGAAGTGAACGAAGCCCTGCGCGACGACCCCGCGCTCGCCAACTCCGCCCCGCTGAAGGCCGGCTGGTTCTTCAAGGTCCGCCTGAGCAACCCCGCGCAGCTCGACGGCCTGATGGACGCCACCGCCTACGACGCGCTGCTGAAGACACTCTGATCCAGCCCCACTGATTTCTGCTCCTGACCGCCATGCCGACGCCGCTCTCCATCCTCGAAGACGCCACCGAATTCCACGCCCGCCACATCGGGCCGGATGCCGTCGATGAATCCCTGATGTGCGCCGCCGTCGGCGTGGCCAGCCGCACCGCGTTGATCGACGCGGTCGTGCCCCCGTCCATCCGCCGCGCCGAGGGCATGAAGCTGCCCACCCCCATCACCGAGGCTGGCGCGCTGGCCGAACTCAAGGCCATCGCGGGCAAGAACAAGGTCTACAAGAGCTTCATCGGCCAGGGCTACTACGGCGTGCACACGCCGGGCGTCATCCTGCGCAACATCCTCGAGAACCCCGCCTGGTACACGGCTTACACGCCGTACCAGGCGGAGATCTCGCAGGGCCGCATGGAAGCCATCCTGAATTTCCAGACCCTGGTGACCGACCTCACCGGCATGGACATCGCCAACGGCTCCATGCTGGACGAAGCCACGTCCGCTGCCGAGGCCGTCACGCTGGCCAAGCGCGGCGTCAAGAGCAAGAGCAACACGCTCATCGTCGCCAGCGACGTGCACCCGCAAACCATCGAGGTCATCCAGACACGCTGCGCACCGCTGGGCATCGACGTGAAGATCGGCGTGGCGCCCACGCTGATGGCCGAGAACGACTACTTCGCCGTCGTTTGCCAGTACCCCAGCACCACCGGTCTCATCCACGACCTGAAGGCCTTCACTGAAGCAGCCCACGCCAAGCAGGCGGCCTTCATCGTCTGCACCGATCTGCTGGCCCTGACGCTGCTGACCTCGCCCGGCGAGTTCGGCGCCGACATCGTCGTCGGCAACAGCCAGCGCTTTGGCATGCCCATGGGCGCCGGCGGCCCGCACGCGGCCTTCCTGGCCTGCAAGGACGAGTTCAAGCGCTCCATGCCCGGCCGCCTGGTCGGCGTATCGAAAGACGCCCAGGGCCACCCGGCGCTGCGCCTGGCGCTGCAGACGCGCGAGCAGCACATCCGCCGCGAAAAGGCCACGTCCAACATCTGCACGGCGCAGGTGCTGCCGGCCGTCGTCGCCAGCATGTTCGCCGTCTACCACGGCCCGCAAGGCCTCAAGCGCATCGCCGAGCGCGTCGCCACGTACACGGCCATCCTGCACGCCGGCCTGACGCGCATGGGCGTCCAGGTCGTCACGCCGCAAGCCTTCGACACGCTGCTGGTGTCATGCGACGCCGCAGCCGTGATGGCCAAGGCCGTGGCCGCGCAGGCCAACCTGCGCAAGCACGGCGACCAACTGGTGGGCGTGGCCCTGGACGAAACCACCTCGCGCGCCGACATCGAAGCGCTGTGGGCCTGGTTCGCACCGGCCGGCGCCGTGCTGCCCACGGTGGCCGAGTTCGCTGCGGGCGTCGAGAGCCTGATCCCGTCGAACCTGCGCCGCAGCAGCGCCTTCCTGACCCACCCGGTCTTCAACACCCATCACAGCGAAACCGAGATGCTGCGCTACATCCGCAGCCTGTCGGACAAGGACCTGGCGCTGGACCGCAGCATGATCCCGCTGGGCTCCTGCACGATGAAGCTCAACGCCACGGCCGAGATGATTCCCATCACCTGGCCGGAGTTCGCCAACCTGCACCCCTTCGCACCGCAGGACCAGCTGGCCGGCTATGCCGAGCTGGACGCGCTGCTGCAGCAGTGGCTGTGCGAGGCCACGGGCTATGCCGGCATCAGCCTGCAGCCCAACGCCGGCTCGCAGGGCGAGTACGCCGGCCTGCTGGCCATCAAGGCCTGGCACGAGTCCCGCGGTGACACCCAGCGCACGGTCTGCCTGATTCCCGAGTCGGCCCACGGCACCAACCCGGCCTCGGCCCAGATGGTGGGCATGCAGGTCGTCGTCACCAAGTGCGACAAGGAAGGCAACATCGACCTGGCCGACCTGAAGGCCAAGTGCGAGCAGCACGCCGAGAAGCTCGCCGCCATCATGATCACCTACCCCTCCACGTACGGCGTGTTCGACACGCACGTGAAGGAGATCTGCGCGATGGTGAAGGCCCACGGCGGCCGCGTCTACGTGGACGGCGCCAACATGAACGCGCTGGTCGGCGTGGCGGCACCCGGCGAGTTCGGCGGCGACGTGAGCCACCTGAACCTGCACAAGACCTTCTGCATCCCGCACGGCGGTGGCGGCCCGGGCGTCGGCCCCGTCTGTGTGGTGAGCGACCTCGTGCCCTTCCTGCCGGCGCACCGCACAGCGGGCCTGGGCAAGGCCAGCAACATCGGCGCCGTGTCTGCGGCCCCGTTGGGCAACGCGGCCGTGCTGCCGATCTCGTGGATGTACATCCGCATGATGGGCGCCGAGGGCCTCAAGAAAGCCACCGAGATGGCCATCCTGAACGCCAACTACGTGGCGGCCCGCCTGAGCGACCACTACGACATCCACTTCAGCGGCGGCATCGACGGCGTCAAGGGTGGCGGCGTGGCCCACGAGTGCATCCTGGACCTGCGCCCGCTGAAGGACAGCTCCGGCATCAGCGCCGAAGACGTGGCCAAGCGCCTCATCGACTACGGCTTCCACGCCCCGACGCTGAGCTTCCCGGTCGCCGGCACGCTGATGGTGGAGCCCACCGAGAGCGAATCGCGCGCCGAGCTGGACCGTTTCATCGACGCGATGATCCAGATCCGCCACGAGATCGCCGAGGTCGAAGCCGGCCAGGTGAGCCGCGAGGACAACCCGCTGGTCAACGCGCCGCACACGGCCATGGTCGTCAGCGCCACCGAGTGGGCCCACGGCTACAGCCGCGAAGTGGCCGCCTTCCCGCTGCCGTCGCTGCGCCGCCAGAAATACTGGTCGCCGGTGGGGCGCGTGGACAACGTCTATGGCGACCGCAACCTGTTCTGCAGCTGCGTGCCCCTGTCCGAGTACGCCGAGTAATGGCGAATGTGCTCGAAGGGAGTGTCTCCGCGAAGCCCTTCGAGCGCCTCGCCAATCACCACCTCGTCTCCTCCTGGTTTGGTTGCTGGCCGAGCTTTCACGATGGCGAAGTCCATCGCATCACCCTTGATCGCACGGGCAATCTGGCGCCCTCGCTAGAGCTTGACCTTCGGGGCTGGTTACTGACCAAGTCAGGCAGCGGCGAACTCGTCCAGTCCAAAGTAGCTTTGGTGAGCTTCCGTTTTGAAGGCATCAGCGACCTAAACCTCGAAGGTTTCAACGGGCAGAACGTCATCACGGCTCTTCACGTCACCGAGGTTGAGCGTGGCGCCCAGCTCAATATCGAACTTGAGCACTGCTACCAGTTCGCGTGCAGCTTCAAGGCACAGTCGGGCAAGGTCGTGGCCTTGCGCATAGTTGAACAATCGTAGAAGCACCTCATGGCCGTTTCCGTCTTCGACCTCTTCAAGATCGGCATCGGCCCGAGCAGTTCGCACACCGTGGGCCCGATGCGGGCCGCGCGGCTGTTCGGGCTGCGGCTGCAGCACGACGGGCTGCTGGACCAGACGGTACGCGTGCAGGTCTTCCTCTACGGTTCGCTGGGCGCCACCGGCAAGGGGCATGGCACCGACAAGGCCGTGTTGTTGGGGCTGGCCGGGCATGAGCCCGACACGGTGGACGTCGAGGCCATTCCCGCGCTGCTGGTGGCCATCCGCACCGGCAGCCTGAATCTGGTAGGCCAGCGCCAGATCGCCTTCGACGAAGCCAAGGACCTCGTCTTCAAGCGCCGCGAGACGCTGCCCTTCCACGCCAATGGCATGCGCTGTGTCGCGGTCGACGCGGACGGCGCCGAGATCGCCAGCCGCATCTACTACTCGGTGGGCGGCGGCTTCATCGTCAGCGACGAGGTGGCGGCCGACGGCAGCAAGCAAAAGGCCATCGCGCCGGACACCACGGTCCTGCCCTACCCCTTCAAGACCGGCGACGAGCTGCTGGCGCTCACCAAGAAGTTCGGCCTGTCGATCGCCGAGGTCATGCGCCGCAACGAGGCGCACTGGCGCCCTGACGACGAGACCCGCGCCGGCCTGCTGAAAATCTGGGCCGTCATGCAGGCCTGCGTGCAGCGCGGCTGCCGCACCGAAGGCATCCTGCCCGGCGGCTTCAAGGTCAAGCGCCGCGCGCCCGGCCTGCATGCCAGCCTGGTCGCCAATCCTGAAGCCGCCCTGCGCGACCCGCTGCAGGTGATGGACTGGGTCAACCTCTACGCGCTGGCCGTCAACGAGGAGAACGCCGCCGGTGGCCGCGTCGTGACCGCGCCGACGAATGGCGCGGCCGGCATCGTGCCGGCCGTGCTGCACTACTACCACCGCTTCGTCCACGGCAGCAACGACGACGGCGTCATCGACTTCCTGCTCACCGCCGCCGCCATCGGCATCCTCTACAAGGAAAACGCCTCCATCAGCGGCGCCGAGGTGGGCTGCCAGGGCGAGGTGGGCGTGGCCTGCTCGATGGCCGCCGGCGCGCTGTGCGCCGTCATGGGCGGCACGCCGGAGCAGGTCGAGAACGCCGCCGAGATCGGCATGGAGCACCACCTGGGCCTGACCTGCGATCCCGTAGGCGGCCTCGTGCAGATCCCCTGCATCGAGCGCAACGCGATCGCGTCGGTCAAGGCCATCAACGCGGCGCGCATGGCGCTGCGCGGCGACGGCACGCACTTCGTCAGCCTGGACAAGGTCATCAAGACCATGCGCGACACCGGCGCCGACATGATGACCAAGTACAAGGAAACGGCGCGCGGCGGCCTGGCGGTCAACATCGTCGAATGCTGAGACCGCACGGCTGACCGATGTGCCTCGCCGCGTTCGCGCTGAACGTCCATCCGGCCTACCCGCTGGTCATGGCGGCCAACCGCGACGAATCCTTCGCCCGCGCGGCCGCGCCGATGGCCTGGTGGCATGACGATGCCGACATCCTCGCCGGCCGTGACCTGAGCGCGGGCGGCACCTGGTTCGGCCTCACGCGCCAGGGGCGCCTGGCGCTGCTGACCAATGTGCGCGAGCCCGGCCGGCAAAACCCGACCGCGCCGACCCGCGGCACGCTGGTGCTGCGCTGGCTGCACAGCCACGACGAGGCCGCCGCCTTCGCACAGGCGCTGCCGGCGGGCTTCAACGGCTTCAACCTGGTCACGGCCGACATGTCGCGCGGCCAGTGGCACTGGATCAGCAACCGGGCGTCGGCCACGCCGGTGGCGCTCGGCGCCGGCATCCACACGCTGTCCAACGCCGCGCTCGACACCCCGTGGCCCAAGACCACGGGCCTGCGCACGGCCATGGCCGACGCGCTGATGCAGGCCACGGGCACGCGCGACCTGACGCAGCGACTGCTGGCCGCGCTGGCCGACGACCGCCCCGCTGCCGACGCCGACCTGCCCGACACCGGCGTGGGCCTCACGCGCGAGCGCCAGCTGTCGCCCCGCTTCATCCGCATCCCGGCCGACGACGCGCCCGCGCGAGCCGTCTACGGCACCCGCTGCGCCACGGTGCTGATCCGGCAGGCCGACGGCACCACCCATGTCGTCGAGCGCAGCGTCGATGCCGATGGCCACTGGATGGCGCCGGTCACGCACCGGCTGCCCGCCTGGCCACCGGCCTGAACGTCTGCGGGGACACACGGCGCGCCAGCCGTCCATCCCCGATAGCGTTCGCCGGCCTGCCCACCGGCGTGGCCCACAATGCGCCCCGCAGTGACCACCGCCTCCCGCCGCCGCCGCCCCTCGCCCCCCGACAACCGCCTGCTGCAGCGCTGCCTGCTGCTGGCCGTGCTGCTGCACGTCTGGCTGGTGCTGGTGTTCGGCAGCGCCTCGGGCACCGCCGCACCCGGCCAGGGCGTGTGGGGCAGCCTGTCGGTCAAGCTGGTGGGGCGCAGCGGCAGCGACGCGCTGGCGCCGCCCGGCAACACCCCGGCCACCGGGCCGGCGCGCAGCAGCACGTCGTCCACTCCCGGTGCGGCCACCGTGGGCCGCTGGAACCCGAAGGAGGTGCCGGCCGACGCCGCGCGCACCGATGAGCTGTCCCCCGCGCCTGCCAACACGGCGACGCTGTCTCTGCCCGACGGCTTCCGGCCCATCGAGCACCAGGACCTCAGCCCCGCGCCGCGCAGCACCCCCGGCGCGCTGCCCACGCCAGACCTGCCGGCCGCCGCGCTGAACCGCCTGGAAGCCCCGACCGATGCACCGCTGACGCGACTGTCCCGCGCCGAGGACCTGCGCAGCGCCCCCCGGCCGGCGCCCGAAGCGCCCACCGCCGCCAACGATCTACCCGCACCGGTCAGCCGACTGGAAGCGACAGCCGCGCCGGCCGCCACCTCGCTGCCCCGCGCGGCCGATTTGCGCACGCCACCGCCCACCACGGCCGCGCTGCCCAACGCCGACCTGCCCGCCGCGGTGCGCCGGCTGGAGGCCGCTGCTGCCGACCGCCCCAGCGCCACCTTGCCGCGCGCCGCCGACTTGCGCACCCCACCGCCCACCACGGCCGCCCTGCCCAACGCCGAGCTGCCCGTCGCGGTGCGCCGGCTGGAGGCCGCCGCTGCCGACCGGCCCAGCGCCACCTTGCCGCGCGCCGCCGACCTGCGCGCCACGCCGCTGACCTCGGCCGCCCTGCCCACGGCCGACCTGCCCGCTGCGGTGCGCCGACTGGAAGCCGCCGCCGCCGACCGCCCCAGCGCCACTTTGCCGCGCGCTGCCGACCTGCGCGCCACGCCGCTGACGGCCGCGCTGCCCAGTACCGATCTGCCCGCGCCGGTCCATCGCCTGGAGGCACCAGCCGCCCGCGCGCCCAGCAGCCTGCCGCGGGCCGCCGACCTGCGCACGTCAGCCGTCACGGCCGCGCCGCTGCCGGCCTCCGAGTTGCCCGCGCAAGTGCGCCGCCTCGAAGCGCCGTCCACCACCCCGACGGCACGCCTTCGCCCGAGCGACCTGCGGCCGGCACCGAGCAACGCCGCACCGCTTGCAGCACCCGCACCACTGCCGGCGCCCGTGCAGCGCCTGGAAGCCGCCGCCGACAGCCCTGCCAAGCCGGTCAGTCGCGCCAGCGAACTGCGCGTGCAGCCGGCCACCGCAGCGCAGGACGCCGCGCTGCAGGCCGGCGCGCCGGCGCTGCCCACGGCCGTGCGCCGGCTGGAGGCGCCCGACAACGCCAGCACCGTCGCGCCGCTGAAGCCGTCGACCGCCGTGCGCCCCGCCACACCGTCAGCGCAAAGCGCCCGCGTGTCGGAGCTGTCGGACTTGTCCAGTGCGCTGCCCGCCCAGGTCGCCCCGCCCGCAGGCCCTGGCCGGGGCGACCCCACGGCCAACCCCTATGCCGCGCCCAAGGCCTCGGCCGGTTCGCCCGACGCCGGCCTGCGCGTGGGCGCCGACCTGCCCACCCCGGCCGTGCCTGGCCCGGCCGCCAGTGCGTCGGGGCGCACGCCGCTGAACCTGTCGCTGCCGCGCGGCGACATGTCCGCACGCCGCAGCCCCGGCCTCATCGACCTGGTGCCGCCGCCGCCCGAGCGCAAGTCCAAGATCGAACAGTCCGTCGAGAACGCCACGAAGAAGGACTGCCGCAAGTCCTACGACAACATGGGGCTGCTGGCCGTCGTGCCGCTGGCCGTCGACGCGGCCCGGGGCAAGGGCTGCGGCTGGTAGCCCGGGCGGCTAGGAGGCTGTCGGGCTTTGGACCTGGAGCGCGTTGGGCCTGCAAGGGGGCTCAGCCGAGGCGCAAAGCGCAGCTGGACTCGATGTCCAGCGAGCATTTGCAACGACGGATCAGCCTCCTTGCAGGCCCAACCCGAGGGGCCGGGGCGATTTGCGGGGCAATTCGGCGTTGCCGACTCGTTGTGGGGGACTATCCCACGCCTCGTCGGCGCCTTGCCTTGCCCCGCAACTCGCCCCGGCGCGCTCCAGGCCCAAAGCCCGACAGCCTCCTAGGTTCAGAACCCGCCTCAGAAGCCACCGCTGAGCACCACCTTGCCGCACATGCGGCCCGCCTCCACCAGCGCATGCGCCCGACGCAGGTTGGCGGCATCGATGGGCTGCAGCCGCTCGGTCACCGTGCTGCGCAGCCGGCCCTCGTCCACCAACGTCGCCACGCGCGCGAGCAGCCGCCCCTGCTCGGCAATATCGGGCGTGCCGAACAGCGGCCGCGTGAACATCAGCTCCCAGTGCAGCGACAAGGCCTTGCGCTTGAGCAGCATGATGTCGACGGGCCCGCTGAGGTCGTCGATCAGGCCCAGCCGGCCCTGCGGCGCGGCGGCGTCGATGAGGTCGGCCCAGTGCTGCTCGGTGTGCGTCAGGCTGGCGATGTACTCGACTTCCGGCACGCCGGCCGCCACCAGTTGCGGCCGCATCGGCTGGCCGTGGTCGATGACGGCGTGGGCGCCCAGCTCGCGCACCCAGGCCTGGCTCTCCGGCCGGCTGGCCGTGCCGATGACGCGCAGGGACGTCAGCTGGCGGGCCAGCTGCACGAGGATGGAACCCACGCCCCCGGCCGCGCCCACCACCAGCAGCGTCTGCCCCTGCCCACCGCCTTGCGGCACGCCCAGCCGGTCGAAGAGCAGCTCCCACGCGGTGATGGCCGTCAGCGGCAGCGACGCGGCGTCGGCATCCCCCAGGCTGGTGGGCGCGCGGGCCACGATGCGGTGGTCCACCGCGTGCAGCTCTGCATTCGTGCCGGGCCGGTTGATGGCGCCGGCGTAATAGACACGGTCGCCCACGGCGAAGCCCGTCACGGCCTCGCCCAGCGCCTCCACGGTGCCCACGGCATCCCAGCCCAGCACCTCGGGCTGGCCGGGCTGCGGCGCGCGGTTGCGGCGCACCTTGGTGTCCACGGGGTTGACCGACACCGCGGCAACACGCACCAGCAGATCCTGCGGGCCGGGCTGGGGCGCCGGCAGGCTCAGGTCGACGAGGGCTTCAGGGTGGTGGATGGCTTGGGACTGCAGGTAGCCGATGGCTTTCATGGGGCGATCCTTGTAGAGAGGTCAACGATGGGCGCCATGGTGTCGCCCATCACTTCAACCAGAAAGCCTAGGATTGCCGAATCAGTTTCATGACATTGATGAAGATGAATCGCTTTTCCCCCGTGCAGCTGTTCATCGCCGCGGCCGAGGCCGGCAGCTTTTCTGCGGCGGCCCGGCGGCTGGACATCGGGCCGGTGCAGGCCAGCGCGACGATCGCGCGGCTCGAGCGGGAGCTGGGCACACGGTTGTTCGAGCGTTCCACGCGCCGGCTGCGCCTGACCGAGGCCGGCGAGCAATGGCTGCCCCATGCGCGCCAGATGGTGGCGGCCTGGGAGGAGGGCCAGGCGGCGCTCGCCGCCGGCGCGGGCACCGAGCAGCCGCTGTCGGGCCGGCTGCGCATCAGCCTGCCCAGCGACATCGGCCGCCAATGGCTGTGGCGCTGGATCGAGGACTTCGCCGCCGCCGAGCCGGCGCCGGGCCTGCAGCTGGAGCTGCGCCTGAGCGACCGGCTGACCGACCTGGTTCAGGAACCCGTGGACTACGCGGTGCGCTATGGCGAGCCGCCGGACTCAGGCCTCGTCGCGCTGCCGCTGGCCCCGGACAACCGGCGCGTGCTGTGCGCGAGCCCCGCCTATCTCGCCCGCCACGGCTGGCCGCAGGCGCCTGCCGACCTGCGGGGCCATGCGTGCCTGCGCTTCATGCTGGGCGACAGCGTGCACAGCCGCTGGCAGTTTGAGACAGCGGGTGGAGACCCACAGGTGCTGGAGGTGGGCGGCAGCCGCATCGCCGACGACGGCGCCATGGTGCGCGACTGGGCGCTGGCCGGCCTGGGCCTGGCCTACAAGAGCCGCCTGGACGTGGCCGCCGACCTGGCCGCCGGCCGCCTGGTGGCGCTGCTGCCCGGCTGGTTGGGCGAGCCCGCGCCGCTGCACTGGATGTCGGTCGGCCGCCACCGGCTCACGCCGGCCCTGCGCCGCCTGGCCGCCGAGTTGCGCCGCCGCTGCGAGGGGCTGACAGCCACGTGATGCGCGCGGCCACGGCACCGCGAGGACAGACCGGCCCGGCAGGCTGGCCCGGTCTCAAGCGCATCAAAGCCCGCGCAAACGCGGGTCCATGGCGCAAGCCGTGATCACCGATCGCGGCTTGCGCCTCACTCACAAATCACAGGTGGCCGGGGCCCGCCGACTTCGGCACGATGGTGGGCACATCGGCCGCTGGATACGGCGTGGGCAGCGTGCTGGTCGACAGGCCTTTGAACTTGCTCAGCGCCGTCGCATCAGCCGGGAACGCGCTCGTGCCATTCGAAGGCATGGGGTCGGCCACGTTGCCGACACAGGCACGCTTCAGGGCCGCGTTGCAGGCACTCGCGGCTCCACTGGCCGTGCTCGTCAGTGGCGCCATCACATGGGCCGTCACCACCGGCGTCAACGGCCGGGCCACGTTCTCGTAGTAGTTGCCTTCCACCAGCACATAGGTCGTGTCCGAGCCGGCATCCAGGCCATGGCCGTTGGGCGCATGCTGGAAGTAGTTGTTGTACATGTGCAGCTGCATCGCGCCGCTGTCGGTGCCGACGTGCGGCGCACGGCCCCCGAAGTGATGCACCCAGTTGTTGGCCATCGTGATGCTGTCGTTCGCACCGATCATCAGGGCAACCCAGTAATGCGTGCCGTCGCAGCTGGCGGAGTAAGGCGTGCGGCCATCGAACTCGTTCCAGGTCACGCTGACGCGAGACGCCTTGTTCCAGCCCGAGACGATCATCTGCCGGCCGATCAGCGCGAAACGGTTGTGGTCGATCCAGACCCGGTCCACGTTGTCCAGCGTGATGGCGTCACCGCCCCAGACCACCTGCGCATTGATGTCGGAGATGGTGAGGTTGCGGATGATGATGTTGCTCACGCCGCCCACCAGCCGCAGCCCCTTGCCACGGATGGCCGCCGTGCTGCCCAGGCCGATGACGCTCTTGTTGGAGCCCACCAGCAGCGCCGAAGTGCCCGCCTTGTCGTAGGTGATGTTGAAGCTGGACTTGCCATTGCAAGCCCCCAGCGAACCGAGGATGTACTCGCTCTGCCCGGAGGTGCATTGCTTGACGTAGCAGCCCGAAGAAGTCATGGAGCCTTCGCTGCCACGGAAATCGATGGCGCCAGACACCTGGATGATGCGCGGGGTCGTGTCGGTGCAAACGCCGCCCGAGCTCGTGCGGCACAGCTCATAGGCGAGCTGGGCGGGTGTCGTCACGGTGACAACCGCGCCGCCGATGCCGCCGGTGGTGCCGGCACCGAAACCAACGGGCGCCGTGTCGGCCGCCGGTGTCGTGGCCGTGGACCATTGCTGGTTGGCTCCGCCCCAGTACTTCCACTGCACGACGGCAGCGCCGTTGGCGGTGTTCTGGTTCAGCACGTCCAGTGACAGTCCGCTGGACTTGGAGGTGAGGTAGTAGTGCCCTGCACCATCCTCGTTGAACGCCCACTTCTGCCAGTTGCCGCCGCCACAGCCCCATTGCTGCATCACCACGCCACCAGCGGCGGAGGCGCCGGGTACGTCAATGCACAGCCCGCTGCCCACGTTGATCAGTTGGTAGTAGCCCGCACCATCGGAAACGGCTTTCCAGCGCTGGAAATCGGACGTGCTGCACCCCTGGCTCTGCAAGGTAGCACCGGAGGCGCCGGATGACCCTTTCACGCCCAGGCAATTGCCGGACTGAACGCCCTTGAGGGTCACGATCGTCCCGCTGGCCGGGCCGGCAGCATGCGCCGGTGCCGCCAACCACAGCGCGGGGACGATCCATCCCAGCGACGTCAGCGTCTTCAGAAATCTGCTCAAGGGTGCCTCCGTTCGACCATGTTGTGGAGGAGCCCGGCTCCTCGTGTAGCGGCATGGTGCGTCGCTTCAGACGATCCCCTATAAAGAAGCGTAACGATCGCCTGGGAGCGTCGACACCACCCTGAGCATTCACACGACATCTGCACAACCCTCCAGGCGCCCCGCGAGACGAGCTGGGCCAAGCCACTCCCGCTCACCCGCTACGGCGCGACGAACGCGGCAACGTATCGACACGCCAACGTCCTCCGAGCCGGCCGACAACATCTGCTAACCAGATCATCGGCATGACGAGGTGGCGCGTAGCCAGCGAGCCACAGGCCGTTGTGCCACGCGGCATCTGCCGCGGGCCACCGCGGGCATCAACAGGTCCCGTCGCCCATGCCGGCCCGATGCCGTTACAGCTTGGTTGCCCGCATGTCCTCAAATTTCACGACTCGCTGCCGGCGCCGCGTCGCCCGGCCGCCAGGCCCGCCGGAAGATCCGCGCCAAGGAGTCCACCGCCGTGATGCGCCGCCTGTTCACCTTCCTCGCACTGCTGGCCACGGCGCTGGCGCCGCTGGCCCGCGCCAGCGACCTCACCGCGCTGGAAACCCGCTGGCTGCAGGGCGCGTCGCCGGTCGTCTTGCACGCGCGGCAAACGCTGGCACTGCCGCTGGACATCGTCGTGCAGCCGCAGGACGCGCCCGGCGCCGCGCCGCTGGCGCTGGGCTTTGCGGACGGCCGCTGCAAGCTGGTGCTCTCGCTGCGCGGCAACCCCGAGGCGCAGCGGCAGCTCGACGACATTCCCCCCGACCTGACGAGCGCGGCGCTGGAATTGATGGCCGCCCATGAGCTGGGCCACTGCCGCCGCTACCTCGACGGCGCCTGGTATCGCCTGCCCGCCGGCTTCACCGCAGCGCGTGCGCCGGCCACCCTGCCTGCCGACCTGCAGCAGGCCTGGCTGGACATGCGCTCCACACGCCGCGAGGAAGCCTATGGCGACCTCGTCGGGCTGGCCTGGACGCGCGAGCACCACCCCGAGCACTACGGTCGGCTGCATGCTTGGCTGACCGCGCAGCGCTCGGCCGACCTGATCCCCGGCAGCCACCACGACACGCTGGCCTGGCTGGCCCTGGCAGCGGCGCCCGGGTCATTTCAAGCCGGCGGTTCGGTCTTCGAGGCGGCCGAGCAACTCTGGCGGCGCGGCCTGGCGGACTGACGCGCGGCATCGCCGGCCATACTGCGGGCATGCGCAAACCCCCAGCCCCGTCGCGCCCAACCGCCGAAGAGATCGCCGCGATGCCGGCCTATGCGCCCCTGCCCGCAGGCCGCATCCATCTGCTCAAGAGCCCCGAACAGCTCGACGCGGCGGCGAACGCGCTGCGCCAGGCGCGGCATGTGGGCTTCGACACCGAGAGCAAGCCGGTCTTCGTCGCGGGCGCGCCGCAGACCGGGCCTGAGGTCATCCAGTTCGCCACGTTGACGGATGCCTACATCGTTCAGACCGCCACGCCCGGCGTGGGCGAATTCCTGCGCGCCATGATCGAAGGCGAGGACGTCATCAAGGTGGGTTTCGGCCTCGCGTCCGACCGACCGCAGATCCAGCGCCGGCTCGGCCTGCGGCTGGCGGCCGCCATCGATGTCTCCCAGCTCGTGAAGAAGCTGGGCTTCAAGGACGCCGTCGGGCTCAAGGCCGCCGTGGCCATCGTGCTGGGGCAGCGATTCTCGAAGTCGCGCAAGGCCACCACGTCCAACTGGGCCAACGCGACGCTCACGCCGCAGCAGTTGCACTACGCGGCCAACGACGCGCACGCCTCGCTGCGGGTCTACCTGGCGCTGGCCGCAGCGCCAAGCGAGGGCTGAGGCCAGCCGGGCAAGGCGCGCGGCGGCCCGCCACCGGCCAGCCGCCAGCCATCCAGCCAGTCCTGCGCCGGCCACTGCAGCAGGCCTCGCACCACGCAGCCCGCCGCCGCGCCGCTGGCGGCGATCTGCGCCAGCTGGGCCGGGGCCAGCACGCCGCCGATGCCCACCACCGGCGCGGGCGACATCGCGGCCCACCAGGCCAGATTGCCCAGCCCCTGCGCGCGCCAGGGCATGGCCTTGGTGAGCGTGGGCCAGACGGGCCCGCAGGCGATGTAGTCCGGCGCCCAGGCCACGCAGCGCGCCAGCTCCCACAGGCTGTGCGAACTCAGGCCCAGCTGCAGCCCACCTGCGCGGGCGCCGGCCAGTGCCTGGCGGCCGGCTTCGTCCAGCGCCAGCAGGTCTTCCTGGCCGAGATGCACAGCCTCCACGCCCAGCGCCACGGCCGTTTGCCAGTGATCATTGACGACCAACGTTGCGCCGTGGCGCCGGGCCGCCTCGAGTGCCGGCCGGATCTCGGCCGCCAGCCGGGTCTGCCACGGCGCTTCGGCCTCGCCGTCCGCTCGCTTGATGCGCAACTGAACGGTATTCAGCCCGTCGCCGAACAGCGCCGCCGCATGAGCACCGCTGTCGGTGATGCCGTACACGCCCATGAAGGCGCCCGCCGAAGCCGCACGTGCAGGCCAGGCCGCCGGCAGCTCCTCGAACAGCGCCGGCAACAGGCCGGGCTCGGTGATGAAGCCGGCCCGGGGCCGCACCGGCCCGGCGCCCTCGCCGGGCGGCGGCGCGTCGCTCAGCCCGGAGGTGGTCAGCATCTTGGCGAGCACTGCGGCATCGGCCGGCACAAACCCCTTGGCCAGCGCGGCTGCCAGCGCCGTCGCGAAGCAGCAGCCGGTGCCGTGGTGGTTGCGCGCGTCGCGGCGCGGCAGCGCCAGCCAGCCGCTGGCTTGCGGGCTGGCCAGCCAGTCGATCGCCAACGGGCCGCCCTCGTCGCCACCGGTGATGCACACCGTCTCGACGCCCAGCCGGCTTGCCTGCAACGGCGGCTCGCCGTCACCCGCCAGCCGCCCGGCCTCGCGGCGATTGGGCGTGACGACCGTTGCCCGTGGCAGCAACTCGTCGCGGTACGCCTGCAGCAGCTCGTCGCTGGCAAAGCTGGCGCCGGTGGACGCGCGCAGCACGGGGTCGACGACCAGCGCCACGGGGCCGCGCTCGCGCAGGCGGTCCACCCAACGCGTCAGCACGCGCAGCTGCGCCACGCCGCCCAGCAGGCCCGTCTTGATGACGGCGGGCGGCAGGTCGTGCGCCAGTGCGCTGAGCTGGGCGTCCAGCTGCTCGGCGGGCACGGCATGCACCGCCTCGACCGCGACGCTGTTCTGCGCCGTCAGCGCGGCGGCCACGCCGCACAGGTGCACGCCCATGGCGTCGGCGGCGCGCTGGTCGGCGCTCAGCCCGGCGCCTCCGCCGCTGTCCAGCCCGGCAACGCTCCAGATGACGGGCCCGCTCATGGGATCAGGAAGGGCCGGCCGTCGACCGGCGTGCTGGCCACAGCCATGTCCTGCGCCGCCATCACGCCGGCCTCGTAGGCCAGCCGCCCCGCAGAGATCGCCTGGCCGAACGCGGCAGCCATGCGCACCGGGTCGCCCGCCTGGGCCACCGCGGAATTCAGCAGCACACCGTCCAGCCCCATCTCCATGGCCTGCGCCGCATGCGACGGCGCACCGATGCCGGCATCCACGATCAGCGGCACACCGGGCAGCCGCGCCCGCAAGGTGCGCAACGCGAACGGGTTCAGCAAGCCCTGGCCCGAGCCGATCGGCGCGCCCCAGGGCATCAGCACCTCGCAGCCCGCGTCCAGCAGCCGCCGGCACGTGACGAGATCGTCCGTGCAATACGGCAGCACGGCGAAGCCGTCCTTCACCAGCCGCTCGGCGGCCGTGACCAGCTCCCACGGGTCGGGCTGCAGCGTGTAGTCGTCGCCGACGACCTCGAGCTTGATCCAGCGCGTGTCGTACAGCTCCCGGGCCATGTGGGCCAGCGTGATCGCCTCCTGCGCCGTGCGGCAGCCGGCCGTGTTGGGCAGCAACGCGCCGCCAATCTCGCGCAGCGCTTCGCGGATGGCCGCGACGAAGCCGTTGTCGCCCGCCGCCGCCAGCGTGCGCTTGAGGCCCACGGTAAGGACCTGGGCGCCGCTGGCGTGGATGGCCTGGCGCAGCACCTCGGGCGAGGGATAGCCGGCGGTGCCGAGCAGGAAGCGGCTCGTGAGCTCGCGGCCGTAGAGGGTCCAGGTCGTCGGGCGCTGTGAGTGATTCCCGCGCGGCGTCGCGGCGGAAGGAGCGGCTGTGTGGGGTTCGCGCATGGTTCCCTAGCCTCCGGTGATGGGTTGAATGAGGGTGAGCTCGTCGCCGGGCTGGATCAGCGTGACCTCCCGGCGTGCACGCGGCACGAAGGCGCCGTTGAGCGCCGTGGCGACGGCGTCGGCCGCGCGGCCCTGTTCGGCCAGCAACGCCGCAACGCTCAGGCCGTCACGCCAGGGCTGCGGCTCTCGGTTGACGGTGAACTCAGACATGTTGCAGGGCCTGCTCCGCCAGCGCCGGCGCCAGCAGCCAGCCGTGGCGGAACAGGCCGTTGATGCGCAGCAGGCCGGGCTGCGCATCGACACGCGGCCGGTGATCGGGCAGCGCCGGCCGCAGATTGGTCTCCATGTGCACGATGCGCGCCTCGGCCAGCGCCGGCAGCACGCTGTGCGCGGCTGCCATCAGCTCGACGGCGCTGCGCAGGCTGACGGGCGAGCAGTCCTCGCTTTCCACCTCGGAGGCACCGACGACGACGATGTCGCCCGGCCGCGGCACGAGGTAGACGCGGTGGCGCGGGTGCATGAGCCGCGCCGGCCGGCCCAGCGGCACGCCGGGTGCATGCAGCCACAGGATCTCGCCGCGCACGCCGCGCAGCGCGGGCATGTCGGGCTTGGCGCCGAGGCCCCGGGTGTCGATGACAAGGTCGGCGTCCAATCGCCGGCCGTCATCGAGCTCGACGCGATGCGGCTGCACGGTCGCAGCGCGCCGCCCCCACAGCCAGTCCACGCCCGCAGCCTGCCGCGCCAGCGCCACCAGCAACTCACGCGGCAACAGCTGGCCCTCGCCCGGCAGCCGCCAGGCCTTGAGGTCGGGCGCGAGCGCCGGCTCCAGCCGCTGCAAGGCCGCGCGGTCCAGCGGCTCGGGGCCATCGTCCAGCCGCGCCAGCACGCGCTGCGCAGCCCCCAGGTCGGCGCCATGCGCCAACAACAGGCTGCCATCGATCTTCACGAGGCCGGGCTGCTCCAGCGCGTCGGCAATGCCGGGCCACAACGCCAGCGAACGCCAGCCCATCGCGACGACGTCGGCCTCGGCATGCTCCTGCTCGGCCAGCGGGCTCAGCATGCCGGCGGCGCTGAAGCCGGCGGCACCGGCAGCGTCGGGGCCGGTGGCCGGGTCCGCAACCGTCACGCGGTGGCCGGCACGCGCCAGTTGCCAGGCCAGCAGCCGCCCCATGACGCCGGCGCCTGCGATGGCGATGTCCATGCTCAACCCTTGTGGATGGGGATGTAGAACTCGCTGCCGGCGGCCTTGAACTCGGCCGACTTCTGCGCCATGCCCTCGGCCACGACATCGGCAGCCTCGAGGCCCTTGCTGCTCGCGTAATCGCGCACATCCTGCGTGATCTTCATCGAGCAGAACTTCGGCCCGCACATGGAGCAGAAATGCGCCTCCTTGGACGAATCCTTGGGCAGCGTCTCGTCGTGATAGTCGCGCGCCGTGTCGGGGTCCAGGCCGAGCGCGAACTGGTCGTTCCAGCGGAACTCGAAGCGCGCCTTGCTCATGGCGTCATCGCGTGCACGGGCGCCGGGGTGGCCCTTGGCGATGTCTGCGGCATGCGCGGCGATCTTGTAGGCGATCAACCCTTGCTTCACGTCGTCGCGGTCGGGCAGGCCCAGGTGTTCCTTGGGCGTCACATAGCAGAGCATGGCCGTGCCCATCCAGCCGATCATGGCCGCGCCGATCGCGCTGGCGATGTGGTCGTAGCCAGGCGCGATGTCGATGGTCAGCGGCCCCAGCGTGTAGAACGGCGCCTCGTGGCAGTGCTTCAATTGCTCGTCCATGTTGGCCTGGATCAGGTGCATGGGCACATGGCCGGGGCCTTCGATCATGGTCTGCACGTCGTGCTTCCACGCGATCTGCGTCAGCTCGCCCAGCGTCTTCAGCTCGGCGAACTGGGCCTCGTCGTTGGCGTCGGCCGCGCTGCCGGGGCGCAGGCCATCGCCCAGCGAGAAGGTGACGTCGTAGGCCTTCATGATGTCGCAGATCTCTTCGAAATGCGTGTACAGGAAGTTCTCGCGGTGATGCGTGATGCACCACTTGGCGAGGATGGAGCCGCCCCGCGACACGATGCCCGTGCGGCGCTTGGTCGTCAGGTGGATGAACGGCAGGCGCAGGCCGGCGTGGATGGTGAAGTAGTCGACGCCCTGCTCGGCCTGCTCGATCAGCGTGTCGCGGAAGATGGCCCAGGTCAGGTCCTCGGCCACGCCGCCGACCTTCTCGAGTGCCTGGTAGATGGGCACGGTGCCGATGGGCACCGGCGAATTGCGAACGATCCAGTCACGCGTCGTGTGGATGTTGCGGCCGGTGGAGAGGTCCATCACGGTGTCCGCGCCCCAGCGGATGCTCCAAACCAACTTCTCCACCTCTTCCTCGATGCTGGACGTGACAGCCGAGTTGCCGATGTTGGCGTTGACCTTGACCAGGAAGTTTCGCCCGATGATGGTCGGCTCCAGCTCGGTGTGGTTGATGTTGGCCGGAATGACCGCACGGCCACGCGCCACCTCGTCGCGCACGAACTCGGGCGTGATGACAGCCGGGATGCGCGCGCCCATCGCGCTGCCCTTCAGGCGCTGCTCGCGTTCGGCGTCGGACAGGTAGGCCTGCATCCACTCGCGCTTGCCGTTCTCACGCAGCGCCACGAACTCCATCTCGGGCGTGACGATGCCGCGGCGCGCATAGTGCATCTGGCTGACGTTGGCGCCGGCCTGCGCACGGCGTGGCGGGCGCTGCAGCGCGGCTGCTTCGGCACGCAGCTGGGCGATGCGCTCGCTGTCTTCCTTGCCGCCGTCGTCCAGCGCGACGCGGGTGCGGCCCGCGTAGGCCTCGGTGTCTGCACGGTCGCCCACCCAGCTGGAGCGGATGGGCGGCAGGCCGCGCCGCACATCGATGGTCGCGCTGGCGTCGGTGTAGGGGCCGGACGTGTCGTGCACGACGACGCGCTCGCCGTTCGTCAGCGCAATCTCGCGCATGGGCACGGCCACGTCGGGCCGGCTGCCGGCCACGTAGACCTTGCGCGACGCCGGGAAGGGCTCGCGCGTCAGCGACAGGCGCTCGGCGAGCGAGAGGTTGTTTTCGGGGGCATTCATGACGGCGGTCTCCTGGAGCTGAAGGGTTAGCTGCTCCAAGGCCGCCTGTGCGTGCGCCAGACGGTCCACCGCAGAGGGTGTCCATCGGCACGCCGCGAGGCATGCGCTCTCCTTACGCCGGTACTAGCCGGTTCAAGTTCACGGGTTCGGTCATCAATGACCGTCTCAGCGTCAAGGCCTGGTGTGAACCAAGCCCCGGCACCCCGGAGCGGGCGCGATTGTGCGGGCCATTGCCCTCACTTGGCAAGCCCATGCGCGTCAACCCTCGCGCAACGCGGTGGGCAGTTGCCCGGTCCAGCGCTTGAACGCGCGGCGGAAGGAGCGAGCATCGGCATAGCCCAGCGCCTGCGCGACCTCGGCAATCGTCATCGCCGTGTTGCTCAGCAAGTCGTTCGCGCGCTCGAGCCGGGTGCTGTCGCGCAGCGCGCGAAAACTCGTGTCCCGCTGGGCCAGCCTGCGGCGCAGTGTTCGTTCGCTGACGTTGACCTCGCTCGCCATGGCGCCCTGACTGGGCGCATCGCGCAAGCCATGGCGCAGCCGGCCTGCCACCGAGGCCAGCAGGTCGTCCTGCCCGATCGGCACGCGCAACACCTGGTTGAGCTGGTGACGGACGAGGTCGCTGGTGATGCGGTCGTAGCCCGGCAGCCGCGCCTGCAGCCAGCTGGACGCGACGGTGAGCCGGTGCTCGTCGGCCTCGAAACGCACCGGGCAATGGAAGAAGCGTTCGTAGAGCCGCCGATGGCCGTCGCTGGCATGGGCCAGGTCCACCTGCACCGGCCGGAACGCCGCGCCCACCATCGCACGCACGACGGCCACGGAGCCCGCGAAGGCCTCCACCACCAGAAAGGGCTCGATCTCCAGGTCAGACACGCGGGGCGTGGCCGTGAGATGGGCGCTGAGGCCGTCGACGACGACGTGATGCTCCAGCAGCGAGCCCGTGTGCATCTGCCGCTCCAGCCCGTAGTGCACGGCTTCGCCCAGCGTCGCACAGGTCAGCATGGCCAGGCCCGGCAGCCCCCACGAGATGGGCGTCTGGCGCGCCCCCACGGCCAGACCCAGCGCCGGTTCACCCAGCATGCGCTGGGCCCGCAGGATGAGCGCGCGGGTCTGCTGATAGGAGACCAGCACGTCGGCCATGGCGAGGTCATGCGGGCTGATGCCCAGCCCACGACACAGCCGCTCCGGCTGCAGGCCGCGCTCCTCCACCAGCGCCAGCAAAACGCGCGCCAGGCCCGGGATGAGATTGGCCTGGCTGCGTGGGTCGGGCGTGGCGCGGGGTGCGGATCTGGCGGGTGACATGGCGAAACAGGGTGATCAGGAACTGGCCGAAGCAGGCCCTTTGAATGATGGGCGGGACAACGGCTCCGGCGGTGCATCAGGGCACAGAACCAGCTTGGCATGGGCACCAGGAGTACATCACACCACGCCGGCCCGTGGCACTGCCACGGAGCAGCCGGGCCGGAACTGAGCCTGGACTGGCCGGAAAAGCACCCTCTTCGGCACCCCTGCCTCCCTAGAGTTCCGTCCCATCGCAACCCTTGCCTGTTCCGGCTTCGTCATGCCCGCCGCCCTCCTGATCTCACCCTCGTCGCTGTTGAATGGCGGCACCCTGCTCGCCGCGGCCTTGCTGCTGGCCGGCTGCGGCAACCATGACACGCCGCCCGCATCGGCGCCGCCCCGCCCCGTGTTGGTGGCCACTGTGCTGGAGGCGCCGCTGGGCGGGCTGACGTTCGCCGGCGAGGTGCGCGCCCGCGAGCGGGCCGAGCTCGCGTTCGCCGTGGCGGGCGTGGTGCGCGAGGTGCTGGTGGAGCCGGGCGCCACGGTGCGCCGCGGCCAGTTGCTGGCCCGCGTGGACGCGGCACCGCTGCAGGCCCAGCTCGCCGGCACGGAGGCCGAAGGCCGCCGGCTGCAGGCCCAGCTGGCGGAAGCCCTGCGCCGCGAGCAGCGGCTGCAAACCGCGCACGAGACCGGTGCCGCCAGCGACGCCGAATGGACGGCCGTGCAGGCCGAGGTGCAGGCGGCGCGTGCTGCCGTGGCTGCGACCGAGGCGCAGCGCGCCGGCGCCGCCTGGAGCCGCGAACAGGTGGCGCTGCGCGCCCCGTTTGACGGCCGCGTGGCCTCGCGGCAGCTGGAGGTCGGCCAGGTCGTCGGCGCCGGCACGCCGGTGCTGAGCCTGGAAGGCCGCGGCCGCGAACTGTGGCTGGCCGTGCCCGGCGATCTGCCACTCACCACCGGCCAGGCGCTGACGCTGCGCAGCCCGGCCGGCAACGCCGAAGGCCGTGTGCTGCAGGTGGGTGCGCGGCTGGAAGCCGGCGGCAGCCGCCGCGTGCTGCTGAGCGCCCCGGACGACTGGCCCACCGGTGCTGCGGTGTCGGTGCAACTCTGGCCTCGCGCTCCCGCCACGGGCGCCTTGCTCGTGCCACTGCGCGCCGTGCAGCTGGACGCGGCCCGGCCTGGCGACGGCCAGGTGATGCGCCTGCCCGCCGGCAGCCAGGTGCCCGAGCGGGTGAAGGTCACCTTGGGCGCGCTGCAGGGCGAGCAGGTCGAGGTGCGCACGGGCCTGAAGGCCGGCGACCAGGTCGTGCTGGCCGGCGCACCCGCGCTCGTGGCCGGCGAGGCCGTCACACCGGTCAGCCGGCTGCGCTGAAAGGGCCCGTCATGAACATCACGGCCTACGCCCTGAAGCGCCCCCGCTTCGCTTTCCTTGCTGCGCTGCTGCTGATCCTGAGCGGGCTGTGGCTGGTGCTGGACTTCCCGTCCACCGAAGAGCCGCAGATCACCATCCGCACCGCCACCGTGCTGACCTTCGTTCCTGGCGCCTCCGTCGAGCGCATGGAGCAGCTGGTCGCCCGCCCGTCAGAGGAAGCCATCCAGACCTTGCCCGAGGTGAGGCGCGTCAAGACCACGGTGCGCCCCGGCTTCGCCTTCAGCTATGTCGAGCTGGAGCCGGACGTCTCACCACAGGCGCTGCCCGCGGTTTGGCAGCGCCTGCGCAACCGGCTGGCCGACGTGCAGCCGCGCCTGCCGCAAGGCGCCACCGGCCCGCTGGTGGACGACGAATTCGGCCGCGTCGCCGTGCTGACCCTGGGCCTCACCGGGCCCGACTACACGCCCGGCGAATTGCGCGAGCAGGCCCGCCAGTTGCGCGATCGGCTCTACCAGCTGCCCGGCGTCGAGCGCGTGACACTGCACGGCCTGCGTGACGAGCAGGTCGAGGTGAGCCTGGACCTGCCGGCCCTGGCTGCGCAAGGGCTGACACCCACCGCCGTGGCCGACGCGCTGGCCCGCAGCAACATCGTCGCGCCGGCCGGCTTCGTCAATGCCGGCGGCGCCCAGCTCGCGCTGCAGGTCAGCGGCGATGCCGCCAATCTCGCGGCGCTGGAGCAGACGCTCGTGGCGCTGCCGCGCGGCGGCTGGATGCCGCTGGGCCAGCTGGCCCGCGTCGCGCGGGTGCCGCTGGCCCCGGCCAGCACCGGTGCGTTCGTCAACGGCCAGGCGGCCGCCGTGCTGGCGGTGTCGATGGACCCGGGCCTCAACGTGATCAGCTTCGCCGAGCATCTGCAGGAAAAGATTCGCCGCCTGCAGACGCATCTGCCGCCGGGCATGACCCTGGTGCCGATCACCGACCAGGCCGAGGTCGTGAGCAAACAGCTCCGGCAGGTGGGGCAGGTCTTCCTGGAGACCACCGTCATCGTCATGGGCATCGTGGTGCTGTTCCTGGGCTTGCGCACGGGCCTGATCGTCGGCGCTATCGTGCCCACCACGGTGCTCGTCAGCCTGGTGGCCATGAAGCTGCTGGGCATCGACCTGCACATCATCTCCATCGGCGCCATCATCATTGCGCTGGGGCTGTTCGTGGACAACGCCATCGTCGTGGCCGAGGACATGGAGCGCCGGCTCGCGCTGGGGCAGCCGCGCGAGGATGCCGCCGCCGAGGCGGGGCGCTCGATGTTCGTGCCGCTGCTGGTGTCGTCGCTGGCCATCATCCTCACCTTCACGCCGCTGGTGTTGAGCCAGACCGAAACCGGTGAGTACCTGCGCAGCATGGGCATCGTGATGGCCATCGCGCTGCTGCTGTCGCTGGTGCTGGCCGTCACCGTCACACCGCTGCTGTGCCAGCGCTTCGCCCGGCACCATGCGGAGCTGAGCCGCACGGCCCGCGCCGTCGAATCGCTGACCGACTGGTACCGCGGCAAGGTGCGCTGGGTGCTGCGCCACAAGGCGACCTACATCGGCGCCATGGTGGCCCTGCTGGGCGCGGCAGGCTGGCTGTTCGCCCACGTGCCGTCGGAGCTGATGCCCGCCTCCGAGCGGCGCCAGCTGCAGATGGGCATCGAGCTGGCGCCCGACAGCAGCGGCGACGCCACACTGGCCACGGCCGGCCGCATCTCGCAGGCGCTGGCCGATGCGAGCCGCTTCCCCGAGATCCAGAGCCATGCGATCTACGTCGGCGACGGCGGCCCCCGTTTCATCCTGGCGCTGAACCCACCCACCCCGGCCTCGCACCGCGCCTATGCCGTGCTGACGCTGGCGCCGGGCGTCACCCACGCCCAGGCCCTGGCCCGGTTGCGCGAGGCCCTGCCCCGCCAGTTCCCCGAAGTTCGCTTCGAGCCCAAGCGCTTCTCGATGGGCTCGGCCGAATCGGGCCTGGCGGTGTTCCGCCTGTCCAGCGCCGACGGCCAGTCGCACGTGGCCGCCGCCGCCCGGCTCACGCAGGCCTTGCGCGCCCTGCCCGGCATCGTCGAGCTCTCCAGCGACGCCGAGCGCGCCATCCCACAGCTGCAAGTGCAGGTCGACCCGCTCAAGGCCGCCAGCGCCGGTCTCTCGCACGCCGAGATCGCCCGCCAGCTCGATCTGCTGCTGGCCGGCCAGGCCGTCACGCAGTTCCGTGATGGCGACACGCTGCTGCCCGTGGTCGTGCGCGGCCCGCTGGCGATTCGCGACCACGTGGAACAGCTCCGCGCCGCACCGCTGCAACGCCCGGACGGCAGCGGCACCGTGCCGCTGGGCCAGCTGGCCCGTGTGGAGCTGGCCGCCCAGCCCTCGGTGCTGCAGCGCTACAACCAGGAGCGCACGCTGACCATCAGCGCTCGGCATGCGAGCTGGACGGCCCAGGTGCTGGCCGATGCCGTGGCGGCCGAGATCGACACCGTGCAGCAGGACGGCCAGGTGCGTGTCGCGCTGGGCGGCGAGATCGAGGAGAACGCCAGCGCCAACGGCGCCATCTCCGCGCTGCTGCCCGCTTGCGTGCTGGCCATGTTCCTGCTGTTCGTCTGGCAGTTCGGCAGCCTGCGCAAAAGCCTCATCGTGCTGGCCAGCATCCCCTTCGTCAGCATCGGCGCCGCGCTGGCCCTGCAGCTCACCGGCACCACGCTGACCTTCGTCGGCACCCTGGGCCTGCTGGCGCTGGCCGGCATCATCGTCAACAACGCGGTGCTGCTGCTGGACGCCATCGACGAGGCACGCGCCAGCGGCATGCCGGGGCCGGACGCCATCGAGGACGCGGCGGCCAAGCGGCTGCGCCCCATCGTCATGACCAAGATGGTCTGCATCCTCGGCCTGGTGCCGCTCTACCTCTACGGCGGCGCCGTGTGGACCAGCCTCGCCGTCGTGATGATGGGCGGGCTGGCCCTGGGCACGCTGATCACGCTGGGCCTCATCCCCGCCCTCTATGCCGTCGCCTACCGCGTGCCGGCCCCGGCCGCCACGTCGGCCTGAACCTTCCCGTCCGCCATGAACACTTCGCTCCACCGCCGCCGCGCGCGCGCGGCTCTCTCGCTGGCTCTCGCACTGGCCCTGGGCCTGGGCGGCTGCGCCGCCGTCGCCCCGGGCCCACAACTGCCCGCGCTGCAGGCCCGCCACGACGCCCCGCTGCCGGCCGCCACCGGCCACCACACCCTGCCCGGCAATGCCGGCCACGCCTGGTGGCAAGACCTGCACGACCCGACGCTCGATGCGCTGGTGGCGCAGGCCGAGGCCCGCAACCTGAACCTGCAGACGGCGCTCGCCGCCGTGCGCGAAGCCCGCGCCCGCGCCGGCGGCGTGCAGGCCCAATCGCGGCTGCAAGGCGGCCTGAGCGCCCAGGCGCAGGCCGCACGCCCCTCCCTCACCGAGGTCGACCCCTATCGGCAAGGGCTGCCGCGGCCGCCGGAGCAGCGCCTGGTCACGCTGGGCCAGGCGCTGAGCTGGGAGGTCGACCTCTTCGGCCGTGTCGGCACCGCGCAGGCAGTTGCCGACCGTGCGGTGGACGCCGCCGCGGCAGATGCCCGCGGCGCCCAGGCACTCGTGCAGGCCGAGGTGGTGCGGCACTACATCGCCCTGCGCCAGGCGCAGCAGGCGGCCAGGCTCTCTGACGAGCAGCTCGACGTGGCCACCCGCCGGCTGGCCCAGCTGCAGGCACGCGCCCGCGCGGGCCTGGAGGACCCGCGCGAGGCCGATGCCGCGGCCACCGGGCTGGCCCAGCTGCGCGCCGCCGGGGCCGGCTGGGACGCACAGACGCCCGTCGAGCTGGCCGCGCTGGCCGTGCTGACGGGCGAGTCGGCCGCCCGCCCGGGGCCGCTGCTGCAGTCGCTGCAAACCCCGGCTCCGCTGCCCTCGGTGCCCGACGACGCCACGCTGACCGTGCCGGCCGACCTGCTGGGCCGCCGCCCCGACGTCGCCCGCGCCGAGGCCCAACTGCGCGCCGGCCTGGGCCAGGCCGTGCTCGCCGAGCGTGCCTACCTGCCGCGGCTCTCGCTGGCCGCCACGCTGGGCTTGCAACAGACGCCCGGGCAGCTCGGCCGCGCCAACGCCGTGCGCTACGCCGCCGGCCCGGTGCTGCAGTGGGACTGGCTGGACAGCGGCCGGCGCGCCGCCGAGACCGCCGCCATCCAGGCCGGCAACGAGGCCGCCTGGGCCCAGTTCGAGCAGACGGTGCTGACGGCCCTGGCCGAGGGTGAGTCGTCGCTGCGTGGCTGGCAGGCGCGCTGGCTGGGCTGGCGGCAGGCACAGCTGGCGCTCAGCTCGGCCGACCAGGCCATGACCTACAGTGCACGCCGCGAGGCGCTGGGGCTCGAACCCGCCGCCACGTCGCTGTCCACGCGCCAGCAGCGGCTCTCGGCCGCGCAGCAGGCGCTCGAGCAGCAGGCACAGGCTCTGGCGGCCTATGCCCAGGTGCAGCTGGCGCTGGCAGCCTGGCAACCTTGATGGCATGAAACGAACGAAGGCGTGCGGTGGTGATGGCGGCAGCAAGGTGGTGGACGGGGCGCGTGAGCATGGTGGTGATGGCGCTGGCGCTTGCCGGTTGTTCGAGCTACCGCCCCTGGATCAACGCGCCGCGCCCGCCGGCCGCTGACGCCGGCCAGCAGGCCGGTGCCGAGTCGCGCCGGCTGCCCCCGACGGCGGCGCAGCCGGTCACCATGGCCGTCACGCTCTCCGGGGGTGGCGCGCGGGCCGCTGCCTTCGGCCTGGGCGTGCTGCGCGAACTCAAGGCCACCACGCTCACGATCGACGGGCAGACCTCGTCGCTGCTCGACCATGTCGCCCTCATCAGCGGCGTGTCGGGTGGCAGCATCCTGGCCGCCCACTTCGCCGCCTTCGGCGACGCGACACTGCAGCGGTTCGAGCCCGACTTCCTGCTCGTGCCCTTCGAAGGCCGCCTGATTCGCGAGGCGCTCTGGCCCAAGCGGCTCTACCGGCTGACCTCGCCTTGGTACGGGCGCACGCAGATCCTCGCGCAGCGCTTCGATGAGCTCTTCGAGGGCCGCACCTTCGCCGACGTGATCAAGCGCCCCGGCGCGCCCGAGCTGATGATCACGGCGACCGACCTGACGACCGGCGCGCCGTTCGACTTCACGGCCGAGCAGTTCCAGCTGATCTGCTCGGATATCGAAGCCACACCGCTGTCGTTCGCAGTGGCGGCCTCGTCGGCCGTGCCGCTGCTGCTGTCACCAGTGACGCTGCGCAACCATGCCGACGCCTGCCCGCAGGCCGCCAGCACCCCGGCCCCGGCCCCGGCGCAGGACTACCGCGCGCGCATGCTCCAGAGCAGCGTCGAGAGCTACCGCAATGCGCGCGAACGGCCCTACATCCACCTCGTGGACGGCGGCGTGACCGACAACCTCGGCGTGCGCCTGATGCTGGACCGGCTGGTGGCCACGGGCTCCATGACCGCGAACTTCTCCGAGGTCACGCCCGGCACGATCCGCCGGCTCATCCTCGTCACCGTGAACTCCGAGCGCAGCCTGACGGAACGCGTGGACAACAGCGACCGCGTGCCCACGACGACGCAGGTGCTGGAGTCGCTGATCTTCGGCGCCGGCTCGCGCGAGACGCAGGTGACGCTGGCCATGCTCAACGATGACCAGCGGCGCTGGCGCGACGAGATCCTGCGCACGCGCGGTCAGCCGGGCAGCCCCTTCGCGGCCGACGCCGAGATCCACGTCGTCAGCGTCAGCCTGCACGACGTGCCGGACGACAAGATCCGCCACTCCCTGCTGCGCGTGCCCACGGCCTTCACCATCGAGGCCCACGACGTGATCGAACTGCAGCGCGCCGGTGCGGCGGCGCTGCGCGAATCACCCGCTTTCAAGCGGCTCAAGCAATCGCTCGACGCCCTGCCGGCCGCGCACTGACGCACACTGAAGCGCACCGACGGCGCGGCGCGCCGCTCACAGCCGCGCCAGCGCCTCGACCGGATTGAGCTTGGCGGCGCTCCTGGCCGGCAGGAAACCGAACGCCACGCCGATCAGCGTCGACACGCCGAAGGCGCCCGCCACCGCGAGCATCGAGATGCTCATCTGGAACTTGTCGCCGGCCACCTGGTTGAACAGCAGCGCGCCGCCGACGGCCAGGCCCACGCCGATGGCGCCGCCGATGACGCACACCAGCACGGCCTCAACGAGGAACTGCCGCAGGATGTCGCTCTGCCGCGCGCCAACGGCCATGCGCACGCCGATCTCGCCGGTGCGCTCGGTGACCGACACCAGCATGATGTTCATGACGCCGATGCCGCCCACCAGCAGCGAGATCAGCGCGATGGACGAGATCAACAGCGTGATCGTCGCGGTGGTCTGCTCCACCGTCTGGCGGATGCTGTCGGTGTTCATCAGGAAGAAGTCTTCCTTGCCGTGCCGCTGCGTCAGCAGCTGCTTGACGCCCTGCTCCGCGATGCTGCTGGCCACGCGGTCGCTGACACGCACGGTGACGCTTTGCAGATAGTCCTGCCCGTTCACGCGGTTCATGGCCGTCGTGTAGGGCATCCAGACGTTGATCGCATCGTCGTTGCCGAAGGCGCTGCTCTTCTTGGCGGTGACGCCGACGATGCGCACCGGCAGCGAACCCAGCAGGATGACCTCGCCCAGCGCGTTCTCGCCGTTGGGGAACAGCGTCTTGCGCGCGTTGTCGTCGATGACGGCTTCCTGCGCGCGCTGGCGCACGGCCTCGGTGTCAAAGCCCTGGCCGCTGGCAAACGTGTAGCCACGCACGCGGAAGAACTGCTCGCCCACGCCGCTGACGCTGGCCGACACATCGACGTTGCGGTAGCGCAGGCCGGCGCTGACGCTGACCGTGGGCGTGACGCTGTCGACATAGTCCAGCTGTGCCAGCGCATCGGCGTCGCCCGCGCGCAGCGTGCGCACGGCGGCGGCGCGCCGGTCGCCAAAGCCCGTGCCGGGCATGACGTTGATGGTGTTGGTGCCCATGGAGCTGATGTCGGCCAGGATGCGCTGGCGCGAGCCCTCGCCCAGCGCGACGACCGACACCACCGACGCGATGCCGATGATGATGCCCAGCATCGTCAGCAGCGTGCGCAGCCGGTGGCCCACCATGGCACGCCAGGCCATGCGGGTGGCCTCGGCGAGCCGGCCCGCCAGCGCGCCGAGGGCGCTGCCGCTGCGCGCGGGCGGTGTGCGCTCGCGGCGCGGCCGCGGGGCGGCGTCGGGCTGGCGACGGTCGGCCACGATGACGCCATCGCTGATTTCGATGACCCGCTGCGCATGTGCCGCGACCTGCGCGTCGTGGGTCACGAGGATGACCGTGTGGCCGTCGTCATGCAGCTCCGCCAGGATGCGCATGACCTCGCGGCCGCTGGCCTGGTCGAGCGCACCGGTGGGTTCGTCGGCGAGGATGACGTCGCCACCGTTCATCAGCGCCCGCGCGATCGACACCCGCTGCTGCTGACCGCCCGACAGCTGGCCCGGGCGGTGGTTCAGCCGTTCGCCCAGGCCCAGCCGCTCCAGCAGCACGCGGGCACGCGCTTGGCGCGCATCGCCCGCCGCACCGGCATACACGGCCGGGATCTCGACGTTGCCCAGCGCATTCAGGTCGCCCAGCAGCTGATAGCGCTGGAAGATGAAGCCGAAGTGCTCGCGCCGCAAGCGCGCCAGCGCGTCGGGCTCCATGGCGCCGGTCTGCTGGCCGGCGACGGCATAACTGCCACGTGACGGGCGATCCAGGCAGCCGAGGATGTTCATCAGCGTGGACTTGCCCGAACCCGACGGCCCCATGATGGCAACCATCTCGCCGGCCTCGATGTCCAGGTTCACGTCGCGAAGCACAGCGACGGTGCCCTCGCCGGCAGGGAATTCGCGGACGACGCCGCGCAGCTCCAGCAACGCCATCAGCCAGCCCCTCGCCCGGCCTGAAGAAAGGAAGGACTCGTCATGCTCAGAACGGCGGCGGGCCGCCGCGGCGCTGGTTGTTGTTGCCGGCGGCACCGGCGGGGGCCGCCTCGCTGGTCACGACCTGCTCGCCGGCCTTCAGGCCTTCCAGCACCTGCGCGCGCACCCGGTTGTTCAGGCCGATGCGCACGACGCGGTCGGCGATGTGGCCGCCGGCCTCCATGACGCGCACGCGGTAGCCATCGGCGCCCTGCTTTTGCCCGAGCGCCGCGCTGGGCATCGTCAGCGCCTTCTCGACACGCGCCAGCACGATGCTGGCCTGCGCGGTCATGTTGATGCGCAGCTTGTTGTCGGGGTTGGGCACGTCGAAGATGCCGTTGTAGTAGATGGCGCTGGCGGTGCTGGTGGCGCTGCTGGTCGTCGTCGTGCTGTCGGTCGCGATCGTCGTCGGCCCGGGCTCGACCGCGCGCAGCTTCACGTCGTAGCGCTTGTCCGGCTCGCCCAGCAGGTTGAAGTAGACGGGCATGCCGGGCTTCACGCGCGGCACGTCGGCCTCGGAGATCTGCGCCTTGACCGTCATCACGTCCAGCTTGGCGAGCTTGATGATGGTGGGGGCGGACTGGTTGGCATTCACGGTCTGGCCCTGCTCGGTGACGATGGCAACGACGACGCCATCCATCGGCGCGGCGACGCGCGTGTAGCCGAGGTTGACCTTGGCCGTGTCGGCCGCCATCTGGGCCTGCACGATCTGCGCCTCCTGCGCGGCGATGTCGGCCCGGCTGGTCGTCAGCGTGGCCTCGGCGGCCTCCAGGTCGGCGCGCGCCCCGGCATCCACCGCCACCAGCTCACGCAGCCGCGCGGCCGCCAGCTCGGCCTGCTTGAGCGCCGCCTGCTTGGCCTTGAGCAGCGCCTGTGCGCTCTGCAGCGCAGCCTCGCTGTTGCGCAGGTTGTTGGTCTGCGTCAGCGCGTCGATCTCGGCGATCAGCTGCCCCTGCTTCACCGAGTCGCCCAGCGCCACATGCAGCTTCTTCACCTCGCCGGTCACCTGGGCGCCGACGCTGACCTGCTTGAAGGCACCGATGGTGCCGGTGGCCAGCACGCTGTCTTCGATGTCCGCCACGGTGACCGGCGCGGTCGCTACGGCCGGCGGTGGCGGCGGGGTCAACGCGCGCTTGACGGTGTAGCCCGCCACGAGCAACACGAGCGCCAGGGCCGTCAGGCGCCCGGGTCTGAGCCATTTCTTCATCACGTCGTTCTTCATGTTTTCCAGCCCCCGCCCAGCACCTTGTAGAGGTCCAGCCGGTTGCTCTGTTCGGTCAGGCGCAGGTCGATCAGCGACTGCTGAGCCGCGTACAGCGAGCGCTGCGCGTCCAGCACCTCCAGCATGCCGGTGCTGCCGGCACGGTGCAGGGCCTGGGCCAGGCTCAGCTGCCGCTCGGCATTGGCCACCAGCGCCTGCTGCGCGGCGAGGCGCTCCGCGAGGCTGGCGCGCACGCTGAGTGCGTCGGCCACTTCGCGGAATGCCGTCTGCACGGCCTTGTCGTATTGCGCGACGGCGATGTCACGATCGAGCCGGGCGCTCTCCAGCGCGGCCGCATTGGCGCCGCCGTCGAAGATCGGCAGGCTCAACGACGGGCCGAAGCTCCAGCTGCCACTGCCCGACTTGAACAGGCCCGACAGCTCGCTGCTGGCCGTGCCCGCCGAAGCGGTCAGGCTGATGCGGGGGAAGAAGGCCGCACGCGCCACGCCGATCTGCACGACGCTGCCACGCAACTGGTGCTCGGCCTGCAGCACGTCGGGCCGGCGCTGCAGCAGCTCGGCCGGCACGCCTGCCGGCAGCTCCACCAGGCGGCTGGCGTCGGCGAGGTTCTGCTCGCTGGCGGGGGCCAGGTCGGCCGGCAAGGCCGCGCCCAGCAGCAACTCCAGCGCATGGCGGTCCTGCTCGACCTGCGCCGCATATCGCGCGACGTCCAGCCGCGATGAATCGACCAGCGACTGCGATTGCGCCAGCGCCAGCCCGGTGATCGCGCCCAGCGCATGGCGGCGCTCGTCCAGCGCCAGGCTGGCGCGGCGGGTCTCCTGTGTCTGCCCGGCCAGGCGTTGCCGCTCCAGGTCGGCCGCCAGCGTCAGCCAGGCATTCGCCACCTCGGCCACGAGGCTGATCTCGGCGCTGCGGCGCCCCTCCTCGGTGGCGAAATAGCTTTGCAGCGCCGCCTCGCTGAGGGTGCGCACGCGGCCGAACAAGTCCAGCTCGAAGGCCGACAACGCCAGCCCGGCGGACAGCGACGTGCCGTTGTTGGAGCGGCTCGCACCCACCGACGCATCGACGCCGGGCAGCCGTGCCGCGTCCTGGATGCGGTACTGCGCGCGCGCCCGCTGCACGTTGAGCGTCGACACCCGCAGGTCGCGGTTGTTGGCCAGCGCCAGCTCGACGGTGCGGCGCAGCCGCGCGTCGACGAAGAACTCGCTGCGGCCGACCTGGGACGGGTCCGGCGCCGGCACGGCCGCCGCGCCATCCGCCGGAATGGCGGCTGCGGGCTGTCGGTACTCGGGCGCGAGGTTCACGCAGCCGGACAGCAGCAAGGCGGCCAGTGACAGGAGTTGGGGGCGGATCAACAAGGCATTGAGGTCGGGCACGGCGCCCTGGGCGAGGATTGACGACGGGATTCACTTTACGGGCGCCGACGACCCGCCCGGCCCGGTCGAAAGCAAAGATAGGTATGGATGGCGCTACGGCAGCCGGCGCCGCCGAATGCCGGCCACCAGCAGCCAGGCCAGCACCACCAGCCCCGTTGCCGCGGCAAAGCTCCAGCGTGTGCCCCGGGCGGCTGCCGCCGGGCCGCCCGCAGCGGCAGCGGCTGCAAACAGGCCCGCCATCAGCGAGGCGCCGGTCATCAGGCCGAGATTGCGGGCAAGGCTGATCAGCGCGGCGGCCAAGCCACGGCCCGCCGAGGCGGCGCCGGCCATGACGGCCGTGTTGTTGGCCGCCTGGAACAGTGCATACCCCGGCGCGATGAGGAGCAGCGGCCCCACATAGGCCGCCGGCCCCAGCGCCGCAGGCAGCAGGCTCAGCAGCGCACAGCCGGGCAGCATCAGACACAGCCCCCAGCCAGCGGCGGCCTGCACGCCGATGCGGTCGACCAGGCGGCCGGCCGGCACACCGCTGAAGGCCGCGATCAGCGGCGCCACCGACATCAGCAGCCCCACGCTGGCCGGTGCCAGCCCCAGCGCCCAGGTCAGGTGGAACGGGCCGACGACCAGCGTCGCCATCATGACCGCCGACACCAGCGCATGGGCCGCCAGCCGCGCCGCCAGCACCGGATCACGCAAGCTCGCCAAAGGCAGCAGCGGCGACACGGCCTGGGCCTCGACGCGCACGAAGACCCAGGCGGCCACGGCGGCGCCCACCAGCAGCCAGATACTGAACGTCATCGCCAGCGCATAAGCGGCCAGTGCCAGCGCCAGGGCCGCGATGCCGGGCAGGTCCAGGCCGACCGGCCGAGTGCTCGACTGATCTGACAGTTGATCTGACGGTTGATCCGGCGGCAGCCGGCGCCACAGCAAGGCCAGCGCCGCCAGCCCCAGCGGCAGGTTGACAGCGAACAGCGCGCGCCACCCCCATGCCGCCAGCAACAGCCCGCCGAGCGACGGGCCAAGCGCCGTGCCCACGGCGGACATCGTCCCCAGCAGCCCCAGCGCCGCTCCGGTGCGCGCCTTGGGCACGACGTCGCCGACCAGGGCCATGGGAAGCGCCATCATGACCGCCGCGCCCGCCCCCTGGGCGGCGCGCGCCGCGATCAGCCAGCCCGCGCCGGGTGCCAGCGCACACAGGCCCGAGGCGGCGCAGAAAACCGCCACCCCGCCCAGCAGCACGCGCCGCCGGCCGAGCAGATCGCCCAGGCGCCCCGCGCCGACGACGAGCGCCGTCGTCGCCAGCAGATAGGCCAGCACGATCCATTGCAAGGTGGCGAAGCGGGCATCGAGGGCGTCGCCCAGGCGCGGCAACGCCACATTGGCGCTGCTCACGGCCAACGCGGGCAGCAGCGAACACAAGGCCAGGCCGGCGAGGCCGTCGGCACCTGGCCGCACCATCGAGGGGAGTCGAACGAAAGAAGTCATGGCCACGACCATAGAGAGCCTCCGGCCGTGGCGGAAGCCGCATCATCTGCACTCCATTGCTGCATACAACGCCATGTCAGAGCCCGATCTCAACCTGCTGCTCACCCTCGAGGCCTTGCTGGCGGAGGGCAGCGTCGCCGGTGCCGCACGCCGGCTCCGGTTGAGCCCCTCGGCCATGAGCCGCTCGCTCGCCCGGCTGCGGGCCGCCACGGGAGACCCGTTGCTGGTCCGCGCAGGGCGGGGCCTGGTGCCATCGCCGCGAGCCCTGGCGCTAAGGGAACGGATCGGGCCGCTGATGCAGGACGCGCGGGCGGCCCTGCAACCCGCCGCCCCGGTGCAGCTCGACCGGTTGGCGCGCGAATTCGTGCTGCGCACGCGCGAAGGGTTTGTCGAGAATTTCGGTGCGGCACTGCTGTCGCGGGTCACGGCGGAGGCGCCACGGGTCCGGCTGCGCTTCGTTGCCAAGCCCGACAAGGACAGCGCCCCGCTGCGCGACGGCAGCGTGGATCTGGAAACCGGGGTCGTCAGCGAGACCAGCGGCCCGGAGCTGCGCACCCAGGCCCTGTTCCGTGATCGGCTGGTGGGTGTCGTTCGCCAGGGGCACCCGCTCAGCCTGGGCCCGCTCACGCCCGAACGCTATGCCGATGGACGACATGTGGCGGTCGAGCGGCGGGCCGGGCAAGCCGGGCGAGCCGGGCCATTGGACCAGGCACTCGGCGCCGCCGGCCTGCAGCGCAGCGTCGCCGTGACCGTGACGGGGTTCACCCAGGCGCTCGCGCTCGCCCGCGACACCGACCTGATCGCCACGGTCCCGGAGCGGCACACCGGCCACCTGCGGAACGGCCTGCACAGCTTCGCGCTGCCACTGGCCCTGGACGCATTCACGGTGTCCATGCTCTGGCATCCGCGCATGGAGGCAGACGCGGCGCACCGCTGGCTGCGCGCCTGCGTGCGCGACGCGTGCGCCACCTGACCGCGCGCCCCGGCCGCTCGATCGATGCTGCGGCTACAGCTTTTGCGCCTGCATGAAGTCGTCGAAGCCGGCTTCGGCGAAGCGGAACCACAGGCTCTGGTCGCGCCGGAAGCTGGCGTAGTCCTCGTAGACCTTCTTCCAGTTGGGGTTCTTGGTCGACAGCTCGGCGTAGATGGCCTGCGACTCCTTGAACGCCGCCTCCATGACGTCACGCGGGAACCGGAACAGCTTGGTGCCCGAGCCCACCAGCTGCTTGAGCGCCACCGGGTTCTTGACGTCGTACTTCGCCTGCATGTCGATGTGGGCCAGCGCCGCCGCCGCCTCGACGATGGCCTTGTACTCGGCGGGCAGCGCGTCGTAGGCCTTGGTGTTGATGAAGAAGTCCAGCTCCGGGCCACCCTCCCACCAGCCGGGGTAGTAGTAGTTGGGCGCGACCTTGTTGAAGCCGAGCTTCTGGTCGTCGTAAGGCCCCACCCATTCCGCCGCGTCGATGGTGCCCTTCTCGAGCGCCGAATAGATCTCGCCACCGGCGATCTGCTGCGGCACCGCGCCCAGGCGCTCCATGACGCGGCCGGCGAAGCCGCCGATGCGCATCTTCAGGCCCTTCATGTCGGCGATGCTCTTGATCTCCTTGCGGTACCAGCCACCCATCTGCGCCCCGGTGTTGCCGCCGGGCAGATTGATGATGTTGTAGCCGCGGTAGAAGTCGCGCATCAGCTTCAGGCCGTTGCCCTCGACCATCCAGGCCGTCATCTGGCGGCTGTTCAGGCCGAAGGGGATGGTGCAGCCCAGCGCGAAGGTCTCGTCCTTGCCGAAGAAGTAGTACGGCGCCGTGTGCGCGATTTCCACCGTGCCGGCCTGCACGGCGTCCACCACCTGCAGCGCCGGCAGGATTTCGCCGCCCGCGTGCACCGAGATCTGGAACTTGCCGCCGGTCATGTCCGACACCTTCTTCGCGAACACCTCGGCCGCGCCGAAGATGGTGTCCAGCGACTTCGGGAAGCTCGACGCGAGCCGCCAGCGCAACTGGGCTTGGGCCTGCACGACGGCCGGGGCGGCGCCTGCCGCCAGCACGCCGGCCAGCCCGGCGTGGCGAACGAAGGAACGGCGTTCCATGGGCATGGGTGTCTCCTGTTATGGGGTCTTCAGTCAGAAATGACGGGAGATTCTGGAACGTCGCCCGCCACCCTGCGGCCCGGATTTACCCGGCGGCCGCCCCCTCAAGATCAGGAGCCTGACCGGCCCCGGCCGCCTTCCGCGGCACGGGCCCGATCGCCCACGCTCAATTGCCGGCGAGTTTCATGCCGGTGACCAGCACCGAGCCGACCGTCTTCGTGCCCATCGTGTATTCGTCGGCGCCGATGCCGACGATGTTCTTCAGCATGTCCTTCAGGTTGCCGGCGATGGTGACCTCGTGCACCGGATAGGCGATCTCGCCGTTCTCGACCCAGTAGCCGCTGGCGCCGCGCGAGTAATCACCCGTCACGTAGTTCACGCCCTGCCCCATCAGCTCGGTGACGAGCAGCCCGCGGCCGAGCCGGCGCACCATCGTCGCGAGATCGTCGCCCGGCGCCGTGGCTCGGCTGGTCATGCGCAGGTTGTGCGAGCCGCCGGCATGGCCGGTCGTGCGCAGGCCCAGCTTGCGTGCCGAATAGCTGGACAGGAAATAGCCCTGCAGCACGCCGCCCTGCACGACGGAGCGCGCCCGCGTGACGACGCCTTCGTCGTCAAACGGCGAGCTGCCCTTGCCCTTCTTCACGTGCGGGTCTTCGGCGATGTCGATGTGCGGCGCCATGACCGGCTGGCCCAGGCTGTCGAGCAGGAAGGTCGTGCGGCGGTAGAGCGCGCCGCCGCTGGTGGCCTGCACCAGCGCGCCGAGCAAGCCGATGGCCATCGTGCTCTCGAACAGCACCGGCACCTCGGCCGTGGCCACCTTGCGCGCCTTCAGGCGCGACAGCGCGCGCTCGGCGGCATAGCGCCCCACGGCCTCGGCCGACGCGAGATCGGCCGCGTCACGCATGGAGCTGTACCAGGCGTCACGCTGCATGCCGGCGCCACGGCCGGCGATGGGCGCGACGGACAACGAATGACGCGAACTCGCATAGCCGCCCTGGAAGCCGCGCGTGTTGCCCATCCAGAAATGCGACTGCTGCGCCGAGACGGCCGCGCCTTCGCTGTTCGTGATGCGCTTGTCCACGCCCAGCGCCGCGGCCTCGCAGCGCAGCGCGATGTCGGCGGCCTGGGCCGCGTCGATGGCCCAGGGGTGGAACAGGTCCAGCTCGGGCCGCTGCGACGCGTCCAGCGACAGGTCGGCCTCGTCGGCCAGGCCCGCGAATTCATCCTCGGCCGTGAAGCGGGCGATGTCGTAGGCCGCCCGCGCGGTGTCGCGGATGGCTTGCGGGGAGAAGTCGGACGTGCTGGCGTTGCCGCGCCGCTGGCCCAGGTAGACCGAGATGCCCAGCGACTTGTCACGGTTGCGCTCGACGTTCTCCAGCTGGCCCAGCCGCACCGACACCGACAGGCCACAGCCCTCCGACACCTCGGCGCCGGCGTCGGTCGCGCCCAGCTTCTTCGCCTCGGTGAGCGCATCGTCGATCCACTGCTGGAACTGCTCGGGGCTGTAGGCAAAACCGTCTTGGGCTTGAGACATCGGAGAACACTGAATTCGGGTGGGCGACAATCATAGAGAACATGGACCACCCCGTACCGGCTTCGCTGGCCCCCTCAAGCGGCGCCGCCAGCGGACCGGCGACGCCGGATCTCCGGCCGCCGCTCGACAGGGCTGACCACTTTGGATCGGCCTCGGGACACAAGATGCAAGAACACACCCCTGAATTCGACGACGACGACTTCGATCGTCCCAGCAAGTCCCAGATGAAGCGCGACATGACCGCGCTGCAGAAGCTGGGCGAAGACCTGCTGGCCCTGCCCGAAAGCCGCTGGGAGCCGCTGGCGCTGCCGGAAATCCTGTACGACGCGCTGAAGGCCTGCAAGAAGATCACCAACTTCGAAGGCCGCCGCCGCCAGATGCAGTACATCGGCAAGCTGATGCGCAAGATCGACGCCGAGCCCGTGCGCGAGGCCGTGGCCGCGTTCAAGCTGGGCCACGCGCAGGACAGCCTGCGGCTGCACCAGTCCGAGCGCTGGCGCGACCGCCTGCTGGCCAGCGACGACGCGCTGCAGGAATTCCTCAACGCCCATGTCGACGTCGACATCCAGCAGCTGCGCAACCTCGTGCGCGCCGCGCGCAAGGACGCAGCCAACGCACCCGAGAAGCGCAGCGGCCGCGCCTTCCGCGAGCTGTTCCAGTTCATCAAGGCCTCCGAAGCGCCCGCGGCGCCGGAGCCTGCCGACGACGACGACACCGATGACTGACGCCGCGCCCGAGCTGGTCAGGATCGGCATCGTCTCGATCAGCGACCGCGCGTCCAGCGGCGTCTACGAGGACAAGGGCCTGCCCGCGTTGAAGGACTGGTTGAGCAGCGCGCTGCTCAACGCGATCGAGTTCGTGCCGCGCCTGATCCCCGACGAGCAGGCCGGCATCTCGGCAGCGCTCATCGACCTCGTCGACACCGCGCACTGCGACCTCGTGCTGACCACCGGCGGCACCGGCCCCGCGCCGCGTGACGTGACGCCGGAGGCCACGCTGGCCGTCGCCGACCGCGAGATGCCCGGCTTCGGCGAGCAGATGCGGCAGATCTCGCTGCACTTCGTGCCGACGGCCATCCTGTCGCGCCAGGTGGCTGTCATCCGCGGGAAGGCGTTGATCATCAACCTGCCGGGCCAGCCCAAGGCGATTGCCGAGACGCTGGCCGGCCATGCCCAGGCCAGCGGCATTTTCGCGGCCGTGCCCTACTGCATCGACCTCATCGGCGGCCCCTATCTGGAAACGCGCGACGAGGTCTGCAAGGCCTTCCGGCCCAAGAGCGCCCAGCGGCCCGCGCGGGCCTGAGCCGCTGCCGGCTCAGCCGATCATCGCGCCGGGTTCGGCCTGTGTCGCCAGCGCCGCCTCCACCTCGTCCAGCGACCGATTGCTGCTGAGGCCGAACCCGCCGATGTCGCGCGCGCCGATGGCGCCCCGGCCGCAGGCCGTGTGCACGCCCACCCACGCGTTGCGGCCCGAGCGCTTGGCCGCGTACAGCGCCAGGTCTGCCAGGTTGACGACCTCTTGCCAGCTGCGCGCGAGCGGCCGCTCCGGCTCGAAGGGCACGCAGGCGAAGCCGATCGAGCAGCTCACATCCAGCTGCGCCCGGTCCGCCAGCTCAAACGGCGTGCTGGCAATGATGACCCTCATGCGCTCAGCCAGCTCCTCGGCGCGCACGCGGTCGGTGTCGCGCGCCACGGCCAGAAACTCCTCGCCGCCCCAGCGCACCAGGTAGTCAGACTCCCGCAACACCGACCGCAGCCGCGCGCCGAACTGCACCAGCACCGCATCGCCCGCCGCATGGCCGTGGCGGTCGTTGATGCGCTTGAACGCGTCGATGTCCAGCAGCAGGAAGACGCTGTCCGTGTCCAGCGGCTGCCCGCCGGCGGCCAGCGTTTCCTGGGCGCGGCGCAGGCTGGCGGCGAGGTCCTGCTCGATGTGATCGGTCAGGAAACGCCGGTTGTGCAGGCCAGTGAGCGGGTCGGTGACGCTGCTGCGCTGAAGCAGTGCGGTCTTCTCCTGCAGCGAGCGATGCAGGCATTCAAGCTCCGCCGTGCGCTGCTTCACCTTGAGCTCCAGCTCGCGCTGGCGACGCTGCAGCAGCTGCGTACGCATCCACACCACGCTCAGCATCAGCAGCAAGGCGCCGATGACCAGCAACCCACGGAACCACCAGGTCTGGTGCCAGGCCGGCAGCACGCGCACCGGCAACGTCAGCTCCTGCTCGCCCCACTGGCCATCGCGGTTGGAGGCACGCAGGCGCAGCCCGTAGTCGCCGGGCGGCAGGTTGGTGTAGGCCGCCAGCCGGCGCGACGCGTCGCTGTCCACCCAGTCGGCGTCGAAGCCCTCGAGCTTGAAGGCGTAGCGGTTGCGCTCCGGCGCCGAGAAGTCGGTGGACGCGAACTCGACCGCCAGGCTGTTGGCAGACGGCTGCACCGTCAGCGAGGCGCCGGCCGGGTTCAGAGGCAGGGGCTGACCGCCCAGCGTCACACCGGTCACGAGTACTTGCGGTCGATAGTCCCAGACCTGCAACTTCTCCGGCAGCACGGCGGTCATGCCGCCAGCGCCGCCGAACAGCAGCTCGCCGCCGGCCGTGCGGGCGGCCGAGCCGGTCCAGTAGATCGGAAACACGACACCCTCCGCGCGCCGCAGCGCCCGCACCGCCAGCGTGCGGCCGTCGATGCGCGCCAGGCCGTTGTCCGTGCTGGCCCACATGCGGCCTTGATGGTCTGGCAGCAGTGCATTGACCGTGCTGTCCGGCAGCCCCTGCGCCAGGCCGATGCGCTGCGGCGTGCCCTGCAGCGAGGCGGGCAGCAGGTCGATGCCACCCCCATAGCTGCCCACCCACAGCCGGCCGCCTTCGTCGGTGTGCAAGGCGGTGATGAAGCCCGCCGCCAGATGGTCGCCCGCCAACGGGCCGGGCAGCCATTGCCGCACGGCCCGGGTGTCCAGGCGGACCTGATTGAGCCCGTTGCGCGTGCCGACCCACAGCACGCCCTCCGCCGCGGGAGCCCGAGCCAGGACCGTGACACGCTGATCGCTGAGCCCCGGCGCGGCCAGCGTCACGGCGGCGCCTCCGCCGGTGCGCAGGTCCAGCTGCCACAAGCCGTCGTTCTGCCCGCCGATCCACAGCGTGTCGCCATCGGCCAGCAGCGCCCACACGGACGCGCTAGGGTCACGCCCTGCGAACGCGACACGGCTGACGCGCCGGCCCGCGGCGTCGGCGAGGTAGAGCCCGCGCTTGGTGCCGACAAAGACACCGCCGTCCGGCGACGGCGCCATCGCCAGCACGATGTCGTCCGGCAATGCCGTCTGCGGCCGCGCCGCATCGGGCCGCAGCGCGCCGATGCGGGCGCCACCGGCGTCGAGGATGTCGACGCCGTTCTTGTGCGTGCCCAGCCACACCTGCCCGCCCGGCCGAGGTTGAATCCAACTGATCTCGGTGCTGACGAAGCGCGCATCGAGTGCATCGCCGCCATCCGGTGTCGCGCCAAAGCGCGTGCGCACGCCGCTCTGGCGCGGGTCATACCGGCTGAGCCCACGGTCGGTCGCCACCCAGACCAGCCCCGCGCGATCGCGATAAAGCGCGCGCAGCACGTTGTCCGCCAGGCTCATGGGCCAGGCGGGCACGTGCCGCAGTCGCCGGGTGCGACCGGCGTCCAGCGCCACGGCCACCAGGCCCTGGCTTTGCGTCGCCACCCACATCTCGCCAGGCTGGACTTCGAGCAGGTCGGTGATCTGCCGGTCCTGCAGCACATCCTGCCCATCGCGGGCCCCACGCTCATGCACCTGCTGCGCCGGGGCGCGTGCGTCCGCCGGCAACACGAAGACACCATGCCGGCGGCTGCCGACCCAGATGCGCCCTTTGCTGTCCTGCGCCAGCGCCTCGGGCTGCACGACCGTGCCCGCCCGCAAGGGCACGGCCTGCAACTCCCCGCCGACCTCGCGTCGGAACAGGCCCGCCGCGCTACCCAGCCACAGCACGCCGGCGCTGTCGCGCATCAACACACGCGTCCGCGCGCCGGCGGCTGCTGCCCAGCCCCGGCTGGCGTGCTCAACCCGCCCGGTGGCCGGGTCCAGCCAGTCCAGGCCGCCTTCCGTGACGATCCAGATCCCGCCCGTGCCGTCGTCCAGCACCTGGCGCACGCTGACGTGGCTGACGCCGTTCTCGCCGCCGATCGGGTAGCGCACGAACCGATCCGTTGCCGGATCGTGCCGCAACAACCCGGCGGACGTGGTGCCCACCCACAGCCACCCGCGCACATCGCCGTGCAGCGCCTGCACGTAGTTGTCGGGCAGCGCGCCCTCACGCTGCGGGTCGGCCTGGTAGACGCGAAAGCGATAGCCGTCCCAGCGCGCCAGCCCGCCCGGACTGCCGATCCAGAGAAAGCCCTGGCCGTCTTCGGCCAGCGTCGTCGTGATGGCATTCGGCAGGCCCTGGTCCTGGTTCACGTGCTGGAACGTGACATCGGCCAGGCCGTCATGCACCGGTTCGCGAGCGGCCGGTGCCGCGTCGGCCCGCCATGCGGTCAGCAGAAGGCCGATCAGCACCAGCCGTAAGGAGAAGAACTGCAGTCCGAAAATGCGTGAGGACAAGAAGTGCCGTCAGAGGCGGGCAGCGGCCCGGAATGGCCGATTCTCATCGACACTGATGACGTTTTCCCCCAGAAACCCGCGTTACGGTAGCGTTACTTCACAAGCCGGTTCATGCCCGCCGCGTCGAAGGCCTCGTCGCGCTGGGCGTCGCAGGGCACGCAGTCGCTAACTGGCTTGCCCAGCTGCGTCGACAGCTTGCAGACAGCCTCCCAAAGCAGGGCGATCTGGTGCTCGTGGCCCGAAGCGCTGTCGATCAGCCCGCGCATGGCCAGCGCCAGCGGGTCGTCCCCCTGGGCCACGCCATAGGCCGAGAAGCCCATGCGCGCGGCAGCCTCCTCCCGGGCCTGGTCGCTGGCAGCCTCGATGATGCGGGCCGGGTTGCCCACCGCCGTCGCCCCGGCCGGCACCGGTTTGGTGACGACCGCGCCCGAGCCGATGCGCGCCCCGGCACCCACGGTGAAGCCGCCCAGCACGCAGGCGTTGGCGCCGACGATGACGCCGGGGCCCAGCGTCGGGTGGCGCTTGGCCCCCTTCACGAGCGACGTGCCGCCCAGTGTGACGCCTTGATAGATGGTGCAGCCCTCGCCGATCTCGGCCATCTCGCCGATGACGATGCCCATGCCGTGGTCGATGAAGACCTTGCGGCCGATCTTCGCGCCGGGATGGATCTCGATGCCCGTCAGGAACCGCCCCCAGTGCGACACCCAGCGCGCCAGCCACTTGAAACCGCGTGTCCACAGCCAGTGCGCGCGCCGGTGCATCCACAGCGCATGCAACCCCGGATAGCAGGTGAACACCTCCCAGGTGGACCGGGCGGCCGGGTCGCGTTGCAGGACGAGGGCGATGTCTTCGCGAAGGCGCTGGAACATGATGCGGCCAGGAAGCGGTTGGCGCGCCAGTGTAGGAGCGCTACTTTGGGCCCGCGGCGGCTGAGGTCTTGGACATCTGGCGCGCGATGCCGCGCAGGATGTGAACCTCCTCCTCGGTCAGCGCGGCCCGGTTGAAGAGCTGATTCAAGCGCGGCATCAACTTGCGCGGCGCCGCCGGGTCCAGATAGCCGATGTCGACGAGCGCCGTCTGCAGGTGGTCCAGCAGCCCCTGCACGGCACGGGCGTCGGCGAGCGCAGGGTCGGGCGTTCGCGCCGAGACCGTGAAGCCGCCCAGCGCCTGGCGCAGGTCGTAGGCCAGCAGTTGCACGGCCTGCGCCAGGTTCAGCGAGCCGTAGTCCGGGTGCGTGGGAATGCTCAGCACCGCATGGCAGCGGTAGACATCCTCGTTGCTCATGCCGTAGCGCTCCGAACCGAACACCAGGCCCAGCCGCGGCGGCGACTCGCGCGCGGCGAGCTCCGCGAACAGCGAGCGCGGCTCGTGCGTCGGCGGCCCGAAGTCGCGCGGCGTCATGGCCGTGGCACAGGCGAAATCCACGCCGTCCAGCGCGTCGGCCAACGTGGGCACCACGCGCGCCCGCGCCAGGATGTCGGCGGCGCCACTGGCCATGGCGACGGCCTCTTCGTGGCACAGCACGTCGGCAAAGCGCGGCGCCACCAGCACCAGGTCGCCGAAACCCATCACCTTCATGGCCCGGGCCGTGGCCCCGACATTGCCCGCATGGCTGGTGTGGATGAGGATGAAACGTGCGGATTCCACGGGGTTTGTACGGAGGTCAGCGGCTAGAATCGCGCGATTATCCGGGCCGGCCCAGGCCGCCCACCGCTCTTTCCTCCCCGCCAGCCCCTTCTTCCCAGCGAGTGCACGCATGCAGCAAACGTCTCTTCATCCCATGCTCAACGTGGCCATCAAGGCCGCACGTGCAGCCGGCGCCATCATGAATCGCGCGTCGCTGGATCTCGAGGCCTTGCGCATCAACACCAAGAGCCCGAACGACTTCGTCACCGAGGTCGACCATGCCTGCGAAGGGGTGATCATCGAGACGCTGCTGGGCGCCTACCCCGACCACGGCATCCTCGCCGAAGAGTCCGGCCGCACGCACGGCGCCAAGCATTCCGAGTACGTCTGGATCATCGATCCGCTGGACGGCACCACCAACTTCATCCACGGCTTCCCCGTCTACTGCACGTCCATCGCGCTGACGTTCCGCGGCAAGGTCGAGCAGGCCGTCGTCTACGACCCCACCCGCAACGACCTGTTCTACGCCACCAAGGGCCGCGGCGCCTTCCTGAACGACAAGCGCCTGCGCGTGTCCAAGCGCACCCGCATGAGCGACGCGCTGATCGGCACGGGCTTCCCGTTCCGCCGTGGCGACAACTTCAAGCGCTACGTGAAGATGTTCGAGGAAGTCATGCAGCAGTGCGCCGGCCTGCGCCGCCCGGGCGCGGCCGCGCTGGACCTCTGCTACGTCGCGGCCGGCTACTACGACGCCTTCTTCGAGACCGGCCTGCAGCCCTGGGACGTGGCGGCCGGCTCGCTGATCGTGACCGAGGCGGGCGGCCTGGTCGGCAACTTCACCGGCGAAGCCGACTTCCTGCACCAGCGCGAAGTCATCGCCGGCACGCCGCGCATCTACGCCCCGCTCGTGCAGACACTGGCCCCCTACACACGCGTCATCAAGGAAGAAGACCTGGCGGCGCCGGCCACCGCCCCGGCCTCGGCACCCGCTGCCCCGGCCGCTGCACCAGTGGCCAAGAAGCGCGGCCCCGTGCGACTGAAGAAGGAAGACCGCAGCGACGACAGCCCGGTCTGAGCCCAGACTATCGCCATGCACGAAGCCCTCCCAGCGAGGGCTTCGCTGTTTTCGGGCGTGACGAAGTTGGCAAGGAAAGCACGTAAGCACTAACCCGAAGAGCCAAGCGTGACTTGTGCACACCTCTCCCCCTTACCCGTGGGGAAGCGCCTCGCCAGAATGCGCGCCAGCGCGGCCAAGCACGACGCCGCACCGTCACTCATCAACTCTTCGAAAGCTCTCGATGCTCGCTCGCTCCGTCCTCGCCCTCACCCTCGTCGCTGCGGCTTCGCTGGCTCACGCCGATGCCAAGGTCCTGAAGAAGGTGGCCCCCGAGTACCCTGGCGAGGCCATCAAGAAGAACATCAGCGCCGGCAGCGTGCGCGCCAAGATCGCCATCGCCGGCGACGGCAAGGTCTCGGGCGTGGAAGTGGTGGAAGCCGAACCCAAGCGCATCTTCGACCGCGCCGCCATCGAAGCGCTGAGCCAATGGAAGTTCGAAGGCACGGGCGCCGCGCAGACGCACGAAGTCAAGCTGGTGTTCAAGTCGGAGGACTGAGATCACGCCGCGCGTTCCTGACGCCAGCACAAGCACCGAAGGCCCGCGCAAGCGGGCCTTTCGCGTTTTACGGGCCGGAACATCCGCAGCCGCCGCACCGGCGGCCAATCTCTGAAGCACGAACCTCGCCGCTTAAACTGCCGCGCTTTCTGAAGACCTCCACCGAGGGCTTTTCCATTCCCGAACGACGCCGATGACCCAGCCCGCTGACTTCAGCGCCCACACGCCCATGATGCAGCAGTATCTCGGGCTGAAAGCCGACTTCCCGGACACGCTGCTGCTGTACCGGATGGGGGACTTCTACGAAGTCTTCTTCGATGACGCGCGCAAGTGCCACGCACTGCTGGACATCACCATCACGACCCGCGGCCAGAGCGCCGGGCAGCCGGTGGTCATGGCCGGCGTGCCCGTGCATGCACTGGAGAGTTACCTCGCCAAGCTCATCAAGCTGGGCGAGGCGGTGGCCATCGCCGAGCAGGTGGGCGAGGTCGGCGCGGGCAAGGGACCGGTGGAGCGCAAGGTGGTGCGCGTCGTCACGCCGGGCACCATCACCGACACCGAACTGCTGGCCGACAAGCAGGACGCCGTGCTGCTCAGCGTCAGCGGCCAGGGCCGCCGCCACGGGCTGGCCTGGCTGTCGTTGACGCAAGGCGAGATTGGCCTGGCCGAATGCAGCGACACCGAGCTGCCGGCCTGGCTGGCACGGCTGATGCCCGCCGAAATCCTCGTGAACCGCGAGCAGCAGCCCGCCGGCGTCATGCGCGCGCGCTTCCCGGTCACGAACCGGCCCAGCTGGCAGTTCGACGGCGCCCTGGGCCAGCGCAAGCTCTGCGAGCAGCTGGGCGTGGCCAACCTGCAGGGTTTCAATGCCCACGAGCTGACGCTGGCCCACGCCGCCGGCAGTGCGCTGCTGGCGTTTGCCGAGCACACGCAGGGCCGGGCCCTCGCCCATGTGCGCAGCTTGCGCGTGCAGCGTGCCAGCGACTTGCTGGACCTGCCGCCGGCCACGCAGCGCAATCTGGAACTCGTGCAGACGCTGCGCGGCGAATCCAGCCCCACCCTCTTCTCGCTGCTGGACACCTGCAAGAGCGGCATGGGCAGCCGCATGCTGCGCCAGTGGCTGCTGCACCCCAAACGCGACCGCAGCGAGGCCATCGCGCGCCACGACGCCATTGCGGCGCTGCAGGCCGCCGGCTTCGAGCCGCTGCGTGACGCGCTGAAGTCGGTCAGCGACGTGGAGCGCATCGCCGCGCGCATCGCGCTGCGCCAGGTGCGGCCGCGCGAGCTGACCGGCCTGCGGGCGACGCTGCAGGCCTTGCCGGCGCTGCGCGCCGCGACGCCGCCGGGCCTGCGCAGCGAGGCCATGACTCCGCCGGACGACATCCTGGATCTGCTGGAGCGCGCCATCGCCGCCGAGCCGGCGCTGCTGCCGCGCGACGGCGGCGTCATCGCCGATGGCTTCGATGCCGACCTGGATGAGCTGCGCGGCATCCAGCAGAACTGCGACGGCTTCCTGCTGGACCTGGAGACGCGCGAGCGTGCGCGCACGGGCATTGCCAACCTGCGCGTGCAGTTCAACCGCGTGCACGGCTTCTACATCGAGGTCACGCAAGGCCAGATCGACAAGGTGCCGATGGACTACCAGCGCCGCCAGACGCTGAAGAACGCCGAGCGCTACATCACGCCCGAGCTGAAGGCCTTCGAGGACAAGGCGCTGTCCGCCAACGAACGTGCGCTGACCCGGGAGAAGCTGCTGTACGAGCAGATCGTCGACGCGCTCATCAGCCGGCTGGAGCCGCTGACCGCGCTGGGCCGCACGCTGGCCGGGCTGGACGCACTGGCCGCATTGGCCGAGCGCGCCGCCACGCTGAACTGGTGCCGGCCGGAGTTCGTCCCGCAGCCCTGCCTGGACATCGAAGCCGGCAGGCACCCGGTCGTGCAGGCGCGTCTGGCGGAAACCGGCGGCGCGGAGTTCATGCCCAACGACTGCCGGCTGGATGCGCGCACCCGGCTGCTCGTCATCACCGGCCCCAACATGGGCGGCAAGAGCACCTTCATGCGCCAGGTTGCGCTGATCGCGCTGCTCGCTGCCATCGGCTCCTACGTGCCGGCCACCAGCTGCCGGCTGGGGCCCATGGACGCCATCCACACCCGCATCGGCGCGGCCGACGACCTCGCCAATGCGCAGTCCACCTTCATGCTGGAGATGACCGAGGGCGCGGCCATCCTGCACTCGGCCACCGACCAGTCGCTGGTGCTGATGGACGAGATCGGCCGAGGCACATCGACCTTCGACGGCCTGGCGCTGGCCTCGGCCATCGCCACGCACCTGCATGACAAGACGCGCGCCTTCACGCTGTTCGCGACGCACTATTTCGAGCTGACCGAATTCCCCGCCAAGCACCCGCTGGCGCAGAACTGGCACGTCTCGGCCGTCGAGAGCGGCGAGGACATCGTGTTCCTGCACGAGCTGCAGGCGGGCCCCGCCAGCCGCAGCTACGGCGTGCAGGTCGCCAAGCTGGCCGGCATGCCCGCCAGCCTCGTGCGCCAGGCGCGGGCGACGCTGGAAGCGCTGGAGGCACGCTCCAACGCCGAGGACGATCAGTTCGACCTCTTCGCCGCGCCCCCCGCGCCACCGCCATTGCCGGAACCCAGCGCGCTGGTGGCGGCGCTGGACGGCATCGACCCCGATGCGCTGTCGCCGCGCGAGGCGCTGGAAGCGCTCTACAAGCTCAAGAGGATCGCCAAGGCATGAGCGCTGCCCGGCCGCCCGAAGGCGCTCCGGTCCCCTCTGGCGGGAACGCGCAGCCCGAAGGGTGCCCGGTGAACAAGACCCTCGTCTTCGCCCACGCCAACAGCTTCCCCGCCGGCTGCTACCGCGTGCTGTTCGAGCGCTGGCGCGCCGCGGGCTGGCGCGTGGAGGCGCTGGACCGTTTCGGCCACGACCCGCGCTTCCCGGTCACGGCCGACTGGCGCCAACTGCGCAACCAATTGCTGCATTTCATCGAGCATGAGGTCAGGCCCGAGGCACCCGTCGCCCTCGTGGGCCATTCGCTCGGCGGCGTGTTGAGCCTGATGGCCGCCTGCCGCCGGCCGGACCTAGCTCGCGGCGTCGTCATGCTCGACTCACCCGTCATCGCCGGCGTCAAGGCCGCAGCGATCGCGGTGGCCAAGACGACCGGGTTGATGACCCGCTTTCCAGCCTCGCGCGTCGCGCGCGACCGCCGCCACCGCTGGCCCGACCGCGCGGCCGTCCACGCCCACTTCGCCGCCAAGCCGCTGTTCGCGCGCTGGGATGCCCGCGTGCTGGCCGACTACGTGCAGGCCGGCTTCGAGCCCACGGAGGACGGCCAGACGCGGCTGCGCTTTCAGCGCGACGTGGAGTCGGCGATCTACCGCACGCTGCCGCATCACCTGCCGCGGCTGCTGCGCCTGCGGCCGCCGCAATGCCCGGTCGCCTTTGTAGGCGGCACGCAGTCCGTCGAGCTGCGCCAGGCCGGCGCGGCCGCCTCGATGAAGCTCGCCGGCGAGCGCTGGCGCTGGATGGAGGGCTCGCACCTCTACCCCTTCGAGAAGCCCGACGAGACGGCCGACCTGGTGCTGGCACTGCTCGACGATCCGCTCCGCTGAGGCCGGGCCCGGTGGGCGCCTCCCTTACAATCATCATTTCCCACCACAGCAGCCTGTTCTGGGCTGCTGCAAGACATGACCAAATACGTCTTCGTCACCGGCGGTGTGGTGTCCTCCTTGGGCAAGGGCATCGCGTCGGCCTCCCTGGCTGCCATCCTCGAATCGCGCGGCCTCAAAGTCACCCTCATCAAGCTGGACCCGTACATCAACGTCGACCCCGGCACGATGTCGCCGTTCCAGCATGGCGAAGTCTTCGTCACCGATGACGGCGCCGAGACCGACCTGGACCTGGGCCACTACGAGCGCTTCATCACGACGCGCATGAAGAAGGCCAACAACTTCACCACCGGCCAGATCTACAAGACGGTGCTGGAGAAGGAACGCCGCGGCGACTATCTCGGCAAGACGGTGCAGGTGATCCCGCACATCACCAACGAGATCCAGGAATACATCAAGCGCGGCGCCGAGGGCGTCGACGTGGCCATCGTCGAGATCGGCGGCACGGTGGGCGACATCGAGTCCCTGCCCTTCCTCGAAGCCGTGCGCCAGATGAGCCTGCGCGCCGGCCCGACGAACACGGCTTTCGTGCACCTGACCTACGTGCCCTGGATCGCCGCTGCCGGCGAACTCAAGACCAAGCCCACGCAGCACACGGTGCAGAAGCTGCGCGAGATCGGCATCCAGCCCGACGCGCTGCTGTGCCGCGCCGACCGCCGCATCCCCGACGACGAGCGCGAGAAGATCTCGCTGTTCACGAACGTGCCCGAGTACGGCGTGATCTCGATGTGGGACGTGAACACCATCTACAAGGTGCCACGCGTGCTGCACGAGCAGGGGCTGGACCAGCTCATCTGCACCAAGCTGCAGCTCAACACCAAGAGCACCGACCTCAAGCGCTGGGACATGCTCGTCCACGAGGTCGAGAACCCCAAGGAAGAAGTCACCATCGCCATGTGCGGCAAGTACACCGACCTGTCGGATTCGTACAAGTCGCTCAACGAGGCACTGCGCCACGCCGGCATCCACAACCATGCCGGCGTCAAGATCGAGTACGTCGACTCCGAGACGCTGACGCCGGAGACGGTGGGCGAGCTCGGCAAGTTCGACGCCATCCTCGTGCCCGGCGGCTTCGGCAAACGGGGCGTGGAAGGCAAGATCCTGGCCGCGCAATACGCCCGCGAGCACAAGCTGCCCTACCTGGGCATCTGCCTGGGCATGCAGGTCGCCACCATCGAGTACGCCCGCCACATGGCCGGCCTGGAAGGCGCGAACTCCACCGAGTTCGAGCCCGAGACGCCCCACCCCGTCATCGCGCTGATCGACGAGTGGCAGGACGCCGACGGCAGCATCCAGAAGCGCGACGCCAACTCCGACCTCGGCGGCACGATGCGCCTGGGCGCACAGAGCTCCGACGTCAAGCCCGGCACGCTGGCGCACGACATCTACGGCCCCATCGTCACCGAGCGCCACCGCCACCGCTACGAGGCCAACGAGCACTACCTCGACCGGCTGCAGAAGGCCGGCCTGGTCATCTCCGCGATCACGCAGCGCGAGAAGCTGACCGAGATGGTCGAGCTGCCGCGTGAGGTGCACCCCTGGTTCGTCGGCGTGCAGTTCCACCCGGAATTCAAGTCCACTCCCTGGGGCGGCCACCCGCTGTTCGCGGCCTTCATCAAGGCTGCGCTGAACCACAAGCACGAGGCCTGAAATGCCGGCCCCCACGCTCACTTCGTCCACCACCCCCCAAGGGGGCGCCCGCTCCCTTGGGGCGGCCCAGCGGGAGCTGACATGAAACTCTGCGGATTTGACGCCGGCCTCGACAAGCCCTTCTTCCTGATCGCCGGCACCTGCTCGATCGAGGGCCTGCAGATCACGCTGGATGTCGCCGGCCTGCTCAAAGAGACCTGCGACTCCCTCGGCATCCCGCTGATCTACAAGGGCTCGTTCGACAAGGCCAACCGCTCGTCGGGCACCAGCAAGCGCGGCGTCGGCATGGAAGCCGGCCTGAAGATCCTCGATGAAGTGCGCCGCCAGACCGGCCTGCCCATCCTGACCGACGTGCATGACGCGTCGCAGGTGGCCGAGGTCGCTGCCGTCGTCGACGTGCTGCAGACGCCGGCCTTCCTGTGCCGCCAGACCGACTTCATCCGCGCCGTGGCGCAGAGCGGCAAGCCCGTCAACATCAAGAAGGGCCAGTTCCTCGCACCGTGGGACATGAAGAACGTCATCGACAAGGCCCGTGCCGCTGCGGCGGAAGTGGGCCTGAGCGAAGACCGCTTCCTGGCGTGCGAACGCGGCGTCAGCTTCGGCTACAACAACCTCGTCGCCGACATGACCAGCCTGGCCGAGATGCGCAACTCGGGCGCACCGGTGGTGTTCGACGTGACGCACTCGGTGCAGAAGCCCGGTGGCCTGGGCGGCACCAGCGGCGGCGCGCGCGAGATGGTGCCCGTGCTGGCGCGTGCCGGCGTGGGCGTGGGCGTGGCGGGCCTCTTCATGGAGACCCACCCCAACCCGGCCGAGGCCTTCAGCGACGGCCCCAACGCGGTGCCGCTCAAGCACATGAAGACGCTGCTGACGCAGCTCGTCGCGCTGGACCGCGTCGTCAAGCAGCAGCCGCTGCTGGAAAACGACTTCTCCTGCTGATCGCGCAGGGATCGCCACGCCCTGCCCCCGTGCGGCCCCTGCGCACGGGCACTCCGCCAGGGCTGCCGGTGGCCGTCTACAGTCACCAAGCCGGCCCGCTGCTCCTTGAGCAGCCGGGCGCACGGCCAACGCCCCCACTGCTCTGAGGCTCACATGTCTGCTGCGTGCATCGTCGCCAACTTCAAGCTCACCGGCCAGGCCGGGCAAGAGGACGACCGGCGGCCGCTGATGCTGGTGGAAGGCGCCTGACCCGATGGCACTCGTCGCATTGCTGCTGGGGCTGCTGCTGGGCGGCCTGATCACGGAAAGTTTCCCGGGCGCGCTGCTCGGCGCTCTGTGCGGATGGCTGGTCTGGCAGCAGTTGCAGCAAGGCCGGCGCATTGACAAGCTCGAGCAGCAGCTCGCCGCACGCCCGGCCATGCCCGTGCGGCCGACCGCCGAGCCTCGCCCATCCGTCGAGCCCGCTGAGATGCCGGCACCGGTGCCGATGTCGGCGCCCTTGCCCATACCCAGGCCCGAAGCGGCAGCCCGGCCGCCGGTCACCTTGCCGCCGGCAGCGGCCACGACGCCCGCCCCACCAACGCCCGCCGCAGCGCGCGCGCCCTCACCCCCGCGCCGGCCGCTGCCCATGCCGGCCTGGGCCCAGCGGCTCGCGGCGGCCAACACCATCGTCAAGGTGGGCCTGGCCATGTTGTTCCTGGGCCTGGTGTTCCTGGCACGCTTCGCAGCGGAGAACGTCACGGTGCCACTGGAGGTTCGCCTCGCCGGCATCGGCGCCACCGGCCTCGCGCTGCTGGCCATCGGCTGGCGGCTGCGATCGCGCTCGCGCGCCTACGGGCTGCTGATGCAGGGCGGCGGCGTCGCGGTGGTCTACCTGACGCTGTTCGCCGCAGCGAAGCTGGCCGGGCTGCAGCCGGTGGGCCTGGTGTTCGCGCTGATGCTGGCCGCCTCGCTGCTGGCCGCGTTGCTGGCGGTGCGCCAGGATGCGCAGGCGCTGGCCGTCGTCGGCACGCTGGGCGGGTACGCCACGCCATTGCTGCTGTCCAGCGGCGGCGGCGCCATCGCGACGCTGCTGGGCTACGACTTCGTGCTCGGCCTGGGCGTGGCGCTGGTGGCCTGGTTCAAGCACTGGCCGCGCCTGAACCTCATCGCCTTCGGCTTCACGTCGCTCATCGCCACGGCCTGGGGGCTGACCAGCTACACGGCCGCCGACTATCCCGTCGCCCAGGCCTTCCTCATCGCCTTCTGGCTGCTGTTCACGGCCGTGCTGCTGATGCCCGGCCGGCGCGCGCAGACGCCGGAACACTGGTTGCAGGCCTCGATGCTCTTTGGCGTGCCCGTGTTCGGCGCGGCGTTGCAGTACGCACTGCTCAAGCCCGATGCCATGGCCATTGCGCTGGCGGCGCTGCTGGCTGGCAGCGCCTACATCGGGCTGGCTGCCTGGGCCCGCCAGCGCGCCGCGCATGCACTGGTGTTCGAGGCCTTCATCGCGCTGGGCGCCGTGTTCGGCACGCTGGTCATTCCATTCGCCCTCAGTGCCGAGGCCACCGCGGGCGCCTGGGCGCTGGAGGGACTGGGCGCCCTCTGGCTCGGTTTGCGGCAGGGGCGGCTGCGCGTGCTTGCCAGCGGCCTGGCGCTGATGGCCCTGGGCGGCCTCACGCTCACGATGGCCATGGCGAACAAGGGGTTCGCAGGACCTGGGGCCGCGTCGCAACTGCTGAACGCCGTGCTGATCGCGGCAGCCGGGCTGGCCGGCGCACGGCTGCTCGGCCGCAACCTGGCCCGCGCCTGGCATGCCGGGCTGGCAGCGGCGCTGGTGGGCTGGGGCACGGCCTGGCTCGTCGCAGCGGCGGCCATCGTGCATGTGCAATGGGTACCGGCTGCGCAGGCCTGGGCGGCCAGCGTTGCGTGCGCTGCCGCCGTCAGCGCCGTGCTGCTGGGCTTGCAGGCGCGGTGGCGCTGGCCGGTCGTCGCCTGGCCCACGGCCTTGCTGCTGCCGGCCTGGACGCTGCTCGGCGTCGTGGGCACCGCGCTGCATGGCGCGCCGCTGCTGGCCGGCGGCTGGTGGGCGCTGCCGCTGGCCTGGCTTGCGCAGGCCTGCGTGCTTTCGCAGACGGCGCCGCACTGGCCCGCGCCCGTGCGGCAGGCCACGCACGCCGGCAGCCTGCTGGCGTTCGCCCTGCTGGGCGCCTTGCAGGCCCGCCATTGGACGGCCGACCTCGGCGACCCCGGCAGTGCCTGGGGTTGGCTGGGCTGGCTGGCGGTGCCGGCGCTGTTGCTCGCCGCCATCCTGCACCAGCAGCGCCGCGCGCCACCGCAACAGGTCTGGCCGCTGCGGCTGGCACCGGCGGCCTACGCGCAGGCCGGCGGCGCCGCCTTGAGCCTGGCGCTGGCGGCCTGGACCCTCATCGCCAACTGGGGCAGCGCAGGCGACGCCAGGCCGCTGCCCTATGTACCGGTGCTGAGTCCGCTGGACCTGGGCATCGCCGCCGCCTTGCTGGCCGTCGTGGCCTGGCTGCGCAGCCCGGCCGCCGCCGCGCTGCGCCTGCCGTCTCAGGCGCTGGCACTGCCCGCCGCGCTGGGCTTCCTGTGGCTCAACGGCATGCTGGTGCGTAGCTTCCACCACTGGGGCGGCGTGCCTTACCACGTCTCCGGCTGGCTGGCCTCGCGCGGCGTGCAGACGGGCCTGGCGCTGCTGTGGAGCGCGCTGGCGCTGGTGCTGATGCTGCTCGGCACGCGGCGCCAGCAGCGCGCGCCCTGGCTGACGGGCGCCGTGCTGCTGGGCGCCGTGGTGCTCAAGCTGATGCTGTTCGACCTTCAGGGCAGCGGCACGGTGCTGCGCATCGTGTCCTTCATCGGCGTGGGGGTGTTGATGCTGGTCATCGGCTATGTCGCCCCGCTGCCTGGAACGACTGGAAACGCACGTCATGGCCCATCGCCGCGCTGAGTGGCTGCTCGTCCTGGCCTGCGCGTCGGCCGGCGCAACGCCTTACCGGGCCCCCGTCCAGGTCACGCAGCCGGCCCCATTCCTCGCGCTGGAGGTGGGCAGTGACGCCTGGCGGTACGGCCGGCGCGCCGATCTGCAGGACTGGCAGCTGCTCGACGCCAGCGGCCGCCGCGTGCCCTTCGCCCTGCAGCCCGACGAAGGCCCCGTCGCGCCAGCGGACCGCGCGGTCCCGCTGTTCGCGCTGCCGCCGCCAGTCGCCGCCGCGTCTGCCAGCCACGCCCCGACACCCGCGGTCCGCGCGCCAGCGGGGTGGCTGGTGGACCTGGGCGAGCCGCCCGGCTGGCCAGGGGCACCAGCCCGACTGCGACTGCATTGGCCCGCGGACGCTGCACCGTTCCAGGCGGGCTACCGGCTCGAAACCAGCGCTGACCTGCAGACCTGGCGGCCGCTCGGCACCGGCCAGCTGCTCGGCGTGCACACCGCCGACGGCGCACCGCTGACGCAACCGTCGCTGGACCTGCCCGGTTCGCCGCAGCGCTACCTGCGACTGCTGTGGGACGACGCGGCCCGTGCCGTGAAGCCTGACGCCGCCACGCTGGCCTGGCAGCCCAGCGGCCTCCCCCCTTCGCACACGGCGCGCACGGCGCCGCTGCCCGCGCCGGACGCCGACGGCGGCTGGGTCATTCCGCTGGGCGGCCCGCAACCGCTGATGAGTCTTGCGCTGAGCGGCAGCCAGGGTACCTGGGTGCTGCCCGTCCAGGTGCAGACGCGCGCCGACCCGCATGCGCCGTGGCAGACCGTGGCCCGCGCGGTGTTCTACCGTGTCGACCGGGGCACTGCGCCGGCTGATGCCGCACCCGCCGTGCCGCTGACACTGGCCGTCAGCGAGGTGCGCCTGCTGCCGCCGCGCGGCACCGCCATGCCGCCAAATGGCACCCTGCAACTCAGCTGGACCACCCGCACGCCACGGCTGGTCTGGGCGGTCCAGGGCCAGCCGCCCTTCAGCCTGGAGGTCGGAGTGACATCGCCCGAGGCCGGCCCGCGGCCGCTGCCGGACGTCGTTCCCGACTGGCCGGCCGAGCAGGCACGCCTGGGCCGGGCCCGCGTGGGTGAATTCGTTGCTCAGCCGGCGGCAGCTGCACCGGCCCCACCCGCGCTGCCGCCGCGCCGGCTTCTGCTGTGGGCCGTGCTAGGCCTGGGCGTGGCCGCGCTCGCGGCGCTGACCTGGCGGCTGTGGCGCCAGGGGCCGGCGGTCGACACCAGCACTTAAACTGCGGCGCCAGCCACGGTCGCTTGTTCTGACACCGTAACTGTCCTTAGGCACACTGCGCCCGCCCGAATTTTTCACTTCCTGGAGATACTGAATGAGCGCCATCGTTGACATCGTCGGCCGAGAGATCCTCGACAGCCGCGGCAACCCCACCGTGGAGTGCGACGTGCTGCTGGAGTCCGGCGTCATGGGTCGCGCGGCCGTACCGTCGGGTGCGTCGACCGGCAGCCGTGAAGCCATCGAGCTGCGCGACGGCGACAAGAGCCGCTACCTGGGCAAGGGCGTGCTGAAGGCCGTCGAGCACATCAACACCGAGATCAGCGAAGCCGTGCTGGGCCTGGACGCCTCTGAGCAGGCCTTCCTGGACAAGACGCTGATCGACCTGGACGGCACCGACAACAAGAGCCGCCTGGGCGCCAATGCGATGCTGGCAGTCTCCATGGCCGTGGCCCGCGCCGCCGCCGAGGAATCCGGCCTGCCCCTGTACCGTTACTTCGGCGGCATGGGCGGCCTGCAACTGCCCGTGCCGATGATGAACGTCATCAACGGCGGCGCCCACGCGAACAACTCGCTGGACCTGCAGGAGCTGATGATCATTCCCGTGGGCGCGCCGAGCTTCCGCGAAGCGCTGCGCTGGGGCGCCGAGGTGTTCCACGCACTGAAGAAGATCCTGCACGACAAGGGCATCTCCACCGCCGTGGGCGACGAAGGCGGCTTCGCGCCCAGCGTCGAGAGCCATGAGGCCGCGATCCAGCTGATCCTGGACGCCATCGCCAAGGCCGGCTACACCGCCGGCGAGCAGATCGCCATCGGCCTGGACTGCGCCGCCAGCGAGTTCTACAAGGACGGCAAGTACGTGCTCGACGGCGAAGGCGGCATCCAGCTGACCTCGCAGCAGTGGACCGACATGCTGGCCACGTGGGTCGACAAGTACCCCATCATCTCGATCGAAGACGGCATGGCCGAGGGTGACTGGGACGGCTGGAAGATCCTGACCGACCGCCTGGGCAAGAACGTGCAGATCGTCGGCGACGACCTGTTCGTCACCAACACCAAGATCCTGAGGGAAGGCATCGAGAAGGGCATCGCCAACTCGATCCTGATCAAGATCAACCAGATCGGCACGCTGACGGAAACCTTCGCCGCCATCGAGATGGCCAAGCGCGCGGGCTACACGGCCGTCATCTCGCACCGCTCGGGTGAGACGGAAGACAGCACCATCTCCGACATCGCCGTGGGCCTGAACGCGGGCCAGATCAAGACGGGTTCGCTGTCGCGCTCGGACCGCATGGCCAAGTACAACCAGCTGCTGCGCATCGAGGAAGACCTGGGCGACATCGCCGCCTACCCCGGCCGCGCTGCGTTCTACAACCTGAAGTGAAGTGACCAGGCTCCTCGCCCATCCTCGCCTTGCTGAACGCAGGCGAGCCTGGTCTGGGACCGCGCTGCGGCGTGTGCCGCAGCGCTTCGCCACGGCGGGCCGGCTTGGGAGCGGCCCGGCCCTTGGCTCGCCTCGTGGGCCGAGGACGCTTTGACATGAAAGCACTTGCTGCCGTTTTGGTGATCTTCCTGATCGCCATCCAAGCCCAGCTCTGGGTGGGCCGGGGCAGCGTGCCGTACGTGGCCCACCTCCGGCAGGAGGTGGCTGCCGCACAGGCGGACAACGAACAGGCCCGCCTGCGCAACGCGCAGCTGCAGGCCGAACTGCGCGACCTGCGCGAAGGCCTGGAGATGGTGGAAGAGAAGGCCCGCTTTGAGCTGGGCATGATCAAGCCCGATGAGGTCTTCGTGCCCATCTCGGGCGCCAGAACCGCTTCGCTGGCCGCCTCCAGCCCCAAGCCCTGATGCTCATGACACTGTGGTCGGCGCTGCTGGCGCCGGCCTTCACTGCTTTTGGCAGCCCCATCACCTGGCTGGAGTTGGCAGCGTTCGTGCTGTCCGTGTGGATGGTCGTCTGCAACATGCGCGTCCATCCGTTGGCCTGGCCGCTCGCGTTCATCGCATCGCTGCTGTATTTCGCGCTGTTCCTGGACGGCAAGCTGTACGGCGAGGCGGGCCTGCAGCTCGTCTTCGCCGCGCTGGCCCTGTGGGGGGCGTGGCAGTGGCGCTTCGGCCGCACGAGCAGCGGCGAGCTGCTGACCGTGCGCCGGCTGGGCCTGCGCGGCCTCATCGCACCGACCGCGTTCACCCTCGGTGCCTGGCCGCTGCTGGGCCTGTTCCTCGCCCGGTTCACAGACAGCCCCTTGCCTTACTGGGATGCGTTCCCCACCGTCGCGAGCCTGTTGGGCCAATGGCTGCTCGCACGCAAGTATGAAGAGAACTGGCCAACCTGGATCGTCGTCAACACCGTCAGCGTCGTGCTGTTCGGGCTGAAGGGCTATTGGCTGACCGTGGTCCTGTACGCGGCCTTCATCCCGATGAGCGTGCTCGGCTGGCGCGCATGGCGGCGGGCATGAGCCGCATCGTGGCGCTGGTGGGCGCCGAATGCACCGGCAAGTCCACGCTGGCCGAGACACTGGCGAGGCGCTTCAACGCCGGCCTCGTGACCGAATATCTGCGCGAATGGTGCGACACGCACGCCCGCACGCCCGAACGCCACGAACAGGCGGCCATCGCCGCAGAGCAGGCGCGGCGCATCGAAGTGGCCGCGCAGCGGCATGCCCTGGTCTTCTGCGACACGACACCGCTCATCACGGCCTTGTGCAGCGAGCACTATTTCAGCGACGACTCGCTGACCGCCGGTGCCGTGGCCTTTCAGCGCCGTTGCCAGTTGACGCTGCTGTGCGCGCCCGACCTGCCCTGGCAGGCCGACGGCATCCTGCGTGACGGCCCGGCGGTGCGCGAGCGCTTCGATGCCCGGCTGCGCGACGCCATGACCCGGCACGCCCTCCCCTGGACCGACATCGCCGGCAGCGACGACGAGCGTCTCTCCGGCGCGCTACGGGCACTGCAGGCGCCGGCCTGATGCCGCACCGCCCGGTTGCCTGAGCGCGTCCCACGGGCCTGCGCGGACTCCTGCGATGCGGACGTGACGCACGGCTTCCCGCCAGCGCGCGCGCCCCGGAGCGTGTCTCGCCGTCAACGCCCGAGCAGCAAATAGTCGAACAACTGCGTGCCACCGGCGCCGCCCAGCGGCACGAGCATCGCCTTCAGCAGCGGCTGGTCGAAGAATGGAGCGAAGGCGCCCTGCTGGTTGTTCTCGACCTGGGCGATCAGGCGCTTGAAAGGCTCCACCAGGTCGCTCAGCGGCTTGCCGCTGCCCGCCAGCCAGCGCAGGTCGGCCTGCATGGATTCGAGCGCGCGACGGCGCGTGGCCTCGGCGGACTGCTTGAGCAGCAACGTCAGGCCGATCAACGCCAGCACATAACAGCTCACCCCCACGGCGACCGCCGTCGTCAACGCCCAGTTGTCGAAGAGCCGGCTACGCGCCACCACCAGCAGCGCCAGCACGACGAAGGGGCCGATCACCAGCCGCGCCACCGTCGCACTGCGTCGGGCGACGACTTGCACGTCGATCCAGTCGTCCAGCAGCGTATGCACGGCAAAGCCTCCGCCGTCCCTGCCACGCTCTTCAGGCCGACCGCAGAAGCGCTGCGACCACAAGGCCTTGTGCTCCTCGCCCAGGCCCTTGGCGAACATCTCGACGGTGGCCTCCGGATAGAAGCTGCGGCCGGCGTTGAGATGACGCACGAAACGCAGCAGCAACACGGTTGCATCCGCCACAGCCACGATGAGCAATGGCAGCAGCAACAAGATGGCGTAGAGCGTGACCGTCACCATCTGCCGGTGCTCGTCACCGCGCACCGGCACGGCGGGAATCTGCCCCTCCGACAGGCACATGAACAGCAGCGCCGCGCAGCAGACGGTCAAGGCGAACCACACCAGCGTGCGTGCCGCGCGCGGCCTTGCCTCGCCGCGCTCACCGTATTCCTTCCAGAGCTGCTGAAAGTCGCAGCTGTAGCCGACACCGCTGCGCCAGAAGAGCACGCTGACATGCTCGAACCAGCCGCCCACGAGCAGGCGCAGGTCGTTGCGCACCATGGGCGCGGGCATGGCGCGAGGCAGCCGCAGCCAGTCCGCATCACGACGCAACTGCTCCACCGTGTCAGCCCACGCCCAGTCCAGGGCCCACAGAATGGCGAACAGCGCCAGCAGGTGGATCAGGTGCGACGGCCAGGCGCTGACACCTTCCACCCAGGTGACGGGCTCGCAGCTCTCGCAGAGGACGGCCGCGCGCCAGCCGCCCACCGGCCAGGCCAGCCACACCCACAAGGCCACGACGAACAGCACGACGATCAAGTGCAGACGGTCGACCCGGGCAGGCTGATCAGGCGGCGCAGGCAGCTCGCGCCGGGCCTGCAACAACGCGGGCAGCACCGCCAGCAGCGCACCGAACGCGGCCAGACTGGCGAGCAGCAAGGCCTGGACGAACCCCAGCTGCGAGGGCCGGAGGAACTCGATCAGACTCGCCAGCACGTAGGCGAACAGCCCGGCATGCAGCGCGACGAGGACGATCGACGTCATGTCCATGTGCGGCTGGTTGACTGCCGTGGGCTCGCGCAGAAACGCCTGCCTAGCCTGCCGCATCGACGGCGTGGACGGCCACACCAGCAGCACGACGCCCATGACCACCACCATCAATGCAGCCAGGGCAGTTCGCCCCGCGTCAGGCCGCGGCGGGCCGGCCTCCAGCGCATACCCCGACAGCGGCACGGCGCTGGATCGCCCGATCTCATACATCGACGGCTTTTGCAGCACCGGCTCCAGCGCCAGGCGCTCCTCGCGCTTGCAACTCTCGCTGCGACAACCCGTGCGTCGCGCGGCCGCGTAGGTGCTGACCTGATAGATATCTCGAAACGGCGGCGTGCCGGCCTGCAGATCGACCGCCGACGCGCCGGGCGCTGGCGGGTAGAAGGCCAGGGGCAGGCTGCTGGCCACGACGAGATTGCGCGTAAAGGCCTGCGTGCGGGGATGCAGGTAGCGCGCGTCCATGTCGGTGGTGAAGAACATGCGATCGGAAAAGTCCTCGTGCATGGCCTGCAGCACAAGCAGCTTGTCGTGCACGTCGTTGGCGAAGATGCCGATGGCGCCGATCGGCAGACGGTTCGGGTCGGTCTCGCTGCGCTTGAGGTCGGCGCCCATGCGGCGCAGGTAGTCGAGCTGGTCGCGGCTCTCCGGCCATTCCAGCGGCGCGTTCTTGGAACCAGCACCGGGGGCGGCGGCCGCGCTCGCATCGCGGGTCGTCACCCCGTCCAGGCCACGGAAGAAATAGATGACCTCGATCCTCTGCAGTTGCTCAGCCGAGCGGCTGTCCCGCAGCCGGTAACGGAGCTCGCTGACCAGCGCCTGCGCATACAGCGAGTCACGCTCCGCCACGATGACGACCCGCCTGGGCTCACGCGGCAGGCGCAGCACCAACTCGTTGACGAGACGCTTGATGAGATCGGCGTCATTGCCGATCGTGCGCAGCATGGGCACCGGACGTGCCGGGTTGGCGTCGGTGATGCGGTTGAACTGGTCGGTCACGAACGCGTCGAGCTTCTGGTCGCTGAGCTCGCCGATCATGCTGTTGGGCGCCGTGGACGACGAGTTGTAGAACTCGGCGCTGGACAGCAGGCGATAGCCATCCGCCAGGTCATCCGGCAAGGCCGCTGCGCCATCGCCCGCCACACCGGAGCTGCAGCGGGCAGCGGCGGCGCTCGCGGCCGGGCTGGCGGGCGCCCGCGCGAAATGCTTGCGATCGGCCGCACAACGCAGGTCCATGAGCGCGGCGCGCAGTGCATCGGTGGACGACGGGCCGATGACCGCCAGGCTGGGCATGCGTCGCGAGGCCGTACCGTTCAACGTCGCCTCACTCAGCGCCTCCTGCGAAATGACGGCCGCGCCGATCAACTGACGCGTCAAACGCGCCAGCGCATCGAGCTTGCGCTGCGGCAGCGCGCTCTCGTCCACCCACAGCAAGGCGATCTGGCTGTAGCGCCGCGGCTTCTCGCCCCGGCCGTCACCGCCAGCGTCCGGCTTGCGCCGGTGCTCCGCCCGCACCGACAGCATCTCGTAGGGCACGAGGTAGCAGTCGGTGAGGCATCCCGCGCGCGCCGCCGGTTTGGCATCGCCTGCAGCCGGGCTGGACACGGCGGCGGTTGCAGGCGGCGGGCCGCGCAGCAGGTCGAACTGCAGCAGGCTCAACCGCTCGGCGCTGTCTGGCACGTAGTCCTGAGCCATCAACCCGGCCAGCGTCGCATAGCGCAGGCGCCGACGGGCTTCTTCGGCGCCGACGAAGTCGGCCCCGGGCATCAGGCCCATGATGATGAGCGTGTCGTCCAGGCGCTGGTCATGGTCGCGGTCCAGCCGGGCAAGGAGACGCTGCGGGTCGCGCACGTCGTCGACATGCGCCAGGCAGTCGACCCCCTGTGGCGCCGAGGCCTGCTTGCGCACGCGTTCGCAGCGTTCGGCACGCTCGGCTTCATAGCGGCGCACGGCAGCGAACGGGTCTTCCCACAACCGCGCGTTGACGTCGAGATCGGGGTCCAGCGGCACCTGCGCCCGGGCCTTCTCGGCCGGCCGCAACGGCTCGAACGCATGAGGCACCAACTGCGTGCTGGCCACGAAAGCCGCAAGCACAGCGATGCTGGTCCAAGGGATGTTGCCAATGCCGAGCTTGTCCGCCAATGTCGCCTCCGTCCCTGCAAACACAGGGCCAGGGGCGACACTCTCAGCTCGCCAGGGAGGCGTCAATCGCCAAGGGCGAAAGCATCCTCAGAACACATGACGGGGCCATGGCCCCGCACAGGGCTACTGCAGCGTGGCGTCGGCGCCATCGGGCTGGCGCCCGGGCGGCGCGAACAGCGCGCCCACATCCACGGCATCGAAGCGGTAGTGCCGGCCACAGAAATCGCAGGCGATCTCGATGTCGCCGCGCTCGGCCAGCACGTCGTCGGCCTCCTCGCGGCCCAGGCCCAGCAGCATCTGCCCGACGCGCTCGCGCGAGCAGGTGCAGGCAAAACGTGGCGCCTGCGGCTCGAAGCGCGTGACGGTTTCCTCCCAGAACAGGCGGCGCAGGATGGTGTCGGCATCCAGCGTCAGCAGTTCTTCGGCCGTCAAGGTGCCGGCCAGGATGGCGATGCGGTTGAACGCCTCCGACAGGCCGATGTCGTCCTCGTTGCGGCGGCCCGCCAGGTTGCCTTCGCCCTCGACGGGCAGGCGCTGGATCAGCAGGCCGGCCGCGATGTCACCGTTGGCCGCCAGCACGAGGCGCGTGTCCAACTGCTCGGACTGCAGCATGTAGTGCTCCAGCGCCTCGCTGACCTGCTTCAGCGGCTCGCGGCGGTCACCATGCAGCGGCACGATGCCCTGGTAGGGCTGCTGGCCGGGGAACTTGTCCTTGGGGTCCAGCGTGATCGCGCAGCGGCCCTGGCCGTGCACGTTGACCATGGCCTCCAGCGTCGCCCCGGCCGGCACCTCGCCGACGCACTTGGCCGTGGCGCGGAACGACAGATCGGGGTGCGACTCCGCGACCGCGAGCTTCACGGGGCCGTCGCCCATGACCTGCAGCACCAGCGCGCCGTTGAACTTGATGTTGGCCTGCATCAACACGGCCGCCGCGCTCATCTCGCCGAGCATGTTGCGCAACTCGGTCGGGTAGGCCTGCCCCGGCTCGCGGCGGGCCAGCACCTCGCGCCAGGAGTCGGTCAGCCGCACCAGCATGCCGCGCACGGGCAGGCCATCGAACAGGAACTTGTGCAATTCGCTCATCGGATTCTCTTCAGGCCGCTGGCATAGCGGCGGCCGTTGTTCACGTAATGGAGGGCGCTGGCCTTGAGGCCATCGATCTGCTCGGGCGTCAGCGCGCGCACGACACGCGCCGGCGCGCCGACGATGAGGCTGCCGTCAGGGAACACCTTGCCCTCCGTCACCAGCGCCCCCGCACCAACGACGCAGTTGCGGCCGATGCGCGAACCATTCAAGAGCACGGCGCCGATGCCGATCAGACTTTCGTCGCCAACCGTGCAACCGTGCAGCATGACCTGGTGGCCCACCGTCACGTTCTGCCCCAGCACCAGCGGGAAGCCGTGATCGGCATGCAGCACCGCGCCGTCCTGGATGTTGCTGCCCGCACCGATGGTCAGCGTCTCGCTGTCGCCACGCAGCACCGCGTTGAACCAGACGCTGACGTCCGCGCCCAGCGTCACGCGGCCGATGACCTCGGCACTGTCGGCCACGTATGCCGAGTCGGCCACGTCGGGCATGTGCTCGTCGAGCTGGTAGATCGCCATCGCGGCCCTCCCGTCAAAACCAGCGATTCTAAAATTGCGCGGATGTCCGACCTTCGCCTGGCCACGCTCGGCCCGCTCCTGATCGCCGATGCCCCCGCCAAGGCCGCTGCCACGCTGGCGCTCGCGCGCGACCTGCCCGTCGACACCGAGGCGGCCATCGACGCCCCCGCCGGCATCCCCGGCCGCCCGCCGCGCCCGCAGCTCGTCGAGCACATCCGGCTCAAGCCGCCGTCGATGCGCACGCCCGCCGGCATCGCAGCGCTGGTGCACAGCATCGCCCACATCGAACTCAACGCCATCGACCTGGCGCTGGACATCTGCTGGCGCTTCCCCGGCATGCCCGAGGCCTTCTACCGCGACTGGCTGCGCATCGCGCAGGAGGAAGCCACGCACTTCACGCTGCTGCGCGACCACCTGCTGACGCTGGGTTTCGACTACGGCGACTTCGACGCGCACAACGCGCTGTGGGACATGGCCGAGCGCACCCGGCACGACCTGCTCGCGCGCATCGCGCTGGTGCCGCGCACGCTCGAAGCCCGCGGGCTGGACGCCTCGCCCGCCGTGCGGGCCAAGCTCGTCGGTGCCGGTGACCACCGCGCCGGCGCCATCCTCGACATCATCCTGCGCGACGAGATCGGCCATGTGCTGGCCGGCAACCGCTGGTACCGCTTCCTGTGCGAGCAGCGCGGGCTCGACCCCATCGCCACCTACGCCGAGCTGGCAGCCCGCCACCAGGCCCCGCGGCTGCGCGCGCCCTTCAACCTGGAAGCCCGCCGTGCCGCCGGCTTCGACGACGCCGAACTGGCCGCCCTCCTCGCCCCATGACCCGCCTGCAGGCCAACCTCCTCCTGACCCTCGTCGCGCTGATCTGGGGCTCCGCATTCGTTGCGCAAAACCAGGGCATGGCCGACGTCGGCCCGCTGCTCTTCACCGGCGTTCGCTTCCTGATCGGCGCCGCCGTCGTGCTGCCGCTGGCGGTGCTCGAATGGCGGCGCCTGGGCCGCGCGGGCCGGCCGCTGGGCCGCGTGGATGCCCTGCACATCGCCGGCCTGGGCGTGTTGATGACGCTGGGCGCCGTCATGCAGCAGGTCGGCATCCAGTTCACCAGCGTCACCAACGCCGGCTTCCTGACGGCGCTCTACGTGCCGCTGGTGCCGGTGCTGGCCTGGGCGCTGCTGCGCCAGGTGGCGCATTGGTCCGTGTGGCCGGCGGCCTTCGGCTGCCTGGCGGGCGCGTTCCTGCTGTCGGGCGCGCATGAGCTGCGGGTCGGGCTGGGCGACCTGTGGGTCATCGCCTCGGCGCTGCCGTGGGCCTTCCACGTGCTGATGGTCGGCCGCTGGGCGGACCGCATGGGCGCGCCCTTCCTCGTGGCCTGCGGGCAGTTCGCGGTCTGCGGGCTGCTGTCGCTGCTGGCCGCACTCGCCACCGAGCCACTGCATTGGCAAGGCCTCGTCAGTGCCGCCGGGCCCATCCTCTACACCGGCGTGCTGTCGGTCGGCGTGGCCTTCACGGGCCAGGTCATCGCGCAGCGCTACGCGCATGCCGCCGACGCGGCCATCATCCTGTCGTCCGAGACGCTGTTCGCCGCCACGTTCGGCCATCTGCTGCTCAACGAGCACCTGAACGCGGCGGGCTGGCTGGGCTGCGGGCTGATGCTGGCGTGCATTCTTTCGGTGCAGCTGATGCCGCTGGTAGGAACCCTGAGACGACGGCAAATTTTGACGAACCCGTCAAATTAGCTTTTAGACTTTGCGCATCCGACCACGCCCCTCGCCAGGAGCCTGCATGAGCGCTGACGTTTCCAAGCTTGACGCCTACTGGATGCCTTTCACCGCCAACCGGCAGTTCAAGCAGTCGCCGCGACTGCTGACCGGTGCGGACGGCATGTTCTTCCGGGACGACAAGGGGCGCGAGGTGCTCGACGGCATCGCCGGCCTGTGGTGCGTGAACGCCGGCCACAACCGGCCCCGGATCGTCCAGGCCATCCAGGCCCAGGCCGCCGAGCTGGACTTCGCGCCGCCCTTCCAGATGGCCCACCCCAAGGCCTTCGAGCTGGCCGAGCGGCTGGCGCAGATCACACCGGCCGGGCTGAACCGCATCTTCTTCACGAACTCGGGCTCCGAGTCCGTCGAGACGGCGCTGAAGATGGCCATCGCCTACCACCGCGTGCGCGGCGAAGGCAGCCGCACACGCCTCATCGGCCGCGAGCGCGGCTACCACGGTGTGAACTTCGGCGGCATCTCGGTGGGCGGGATGGTGGCCAACCGCAAGATGTTCGGCAGCCTGCTGGCGGGCGTGGACCACATCCGCCACACGCACGACGCGGCGCGCAACGCGTTCTCGGTGGGCGTCCCGCAGCATGGCGCGGAGTTCGCCGACGACCTGGAACGCCTGGTGCAGCTGCACGACGCGTCGACCATCGCGGCCGTCATCGTCGAACCGGTGGCCGGCTCCACGGGCGTGCTGATCCCGCCGGCCGGCTATCTGCAGCGGCTGCGCGACATCTGCGACAAGCACGGCATCCTGCTGATCTTCGACGAGGTCATCACCGGCTTCGGCCGCACCGGCAACCCCTTCGGCGCGCAGACCTTCGGCGTCACGCCCGACCTCATGACCGTGGCCAAGGGCATCACCAACGGCTGCGTGCCGATGGGCGCGGTGTTCGCGCAGCAGAAGATCCACGACGCCTTCATGACGGGGCCCGAGCACCTCATCGAGTTCTTCCACGGCTACACCTACTCGGCCCACCCGCTGGCCTGCGCCGCCGGCCTGGCAACGCTGGACACCTACGCCGACGGCGACCTGCTGACCCGCGCCTCGCGCATGCAGGACGAGTTCGCCAAGGCGCTGCATTCGCTGCGCGACGAGCCCAACGTCATCGACATCCGCAACATCGGCCTGGTGGGCGGCATCGAGCTCAAGGGGCTGGACGGCCAGCCGGCCAAGCGTGCGTTCAACATCTTCCTGGACTGCTGGGACAAGGGGCTGCTGATCCGCACCACGGGCGACACCATCGCGCTGTCCCCGCCGCTCATCATCGAGAGCAGCCACATCGAGCGCATCATCGACACGCTGCGCGGGGCGCTGCGCCGCGCCGCCTGAGCGCCCCGCGCCGGCGGGCAGATAGACTCCCGCTGCGCACGCGACAAGCGGCGCCAAGGAAAAAGATGAAGTCGTTGTCTCACCTGGCCGCAGCAGCGGCCTTTTCGTTGCTGGGCCTGTCGGCCAGCGCCCAGACGCTGACCTACCTCGGTCAGCAGATCGTCCCCACCGGCACGCCGTTCCAGGAGTTACCGGTCGGCGGCCTCTCCAGCCTGGACTACAACCCCGCCACGGGCCATTACCTCGCCATCTGCGACGACCGCAGCGATCTCGCCCCGGCGCGCTTCTACGAACTGGCGCTGGACCTGTCCAAGTTCCGCCGCAGCGCCGCGCCGGGCCACGAAGGCGTGCGCTTCATCGCGTCGACGACCATCCAGGACCTCGACGGCCACCCCTTCGCCCGCAACCAAGTGGACCCGGAAAGCCTGCGCCTGGACGCGCGGCGCCAGCTCATCTACTGGAGCAACGAAGGCCAGCGCAAGAACGGCGCGCTGCAAAAGCCCACCGTGCGACGCATGCACCTCGACGGCCGCCCCGCCGGCGAGTTCCCCGTGCCGGACTACTACGCCCCCAGCGGCAGCGCGGGCGGGCTGGCGGCCGGCGACATGGGTGTCTACAACAACCTCGCCTTCGAGAGCATCGCGCTGAGCCCGGACGGCCGCACGCTCTGGACCATCACCGAGAACGCTCTCGCCCAGGACGACCTGCCGACCGCCGTGGACCGCACCAGCCACGCGCGCATGCTGTCCTTCGACCTGGAGACCGGCAAGGCCGGCGCCGAATACGTCTACGAGGTCGGCCCCGTCGCCTTCCCGCCGACCAAGGACGGCGACTTCGCCACCAACGGCGTGGCCGACATGCTGGCCCTGTCGGACCACGAATTCATCGCCATCGAGCGCTCCTACGCCGTCGGCGCTGCCACGGCCGGCCTCGGCCCGCACACCGGCAAGCCCACCGGCAACACCATCCGGCTCTACCTTGTCGACACCAGCGGCGCCACCAACGTCGCCGGCTGGCCGTCCATCAAGGGCCGCGAATGGGTGCCCGCCAAGCGCCGCCTGCTGCTGGACCTGTCCACGCTGAAGAATGACGACGGCAGCGCGCTGGCGGTCGACAACATCGAAGGCATCACCTTCGGGCCCACCGTCCAGGGCAAGCGCACGCTGGTGCTCGCGTCCGACAACAACTTCAACCCCGAGCAGTTCACCCAGTTCGTCGTGCTGAGCCTGGACTGACCGCGCCCGCCTCGCCGGCACGCTCGCGCCGGCACCGCGCGAGGCGCCGCACCACTTCGCCATCCGCATGTCTCCCGTTCCCTGGCGCGCCTACGCGCTGCTCGCGGCCAGCACCAGCCTGATCGGCAGCTATGTCGGCCTGTCCAAGCTGCTGGTCGCGGCGTTTCCGGTGTTCCTGCTGGCCGGCCTGCGCTTCGGCTTCGCGGCGCTGCTGATGCTGCCCTGGCTGAAGAAGCCCGCCGACGAGGGGCCGCTGGACGCGCGCTCCCGCGTGCTGCTGTTCCTGGAGTCCTTTCTCGGCAACTTCCTGTTCTCGCTGTGCATGCTGTTCGGGCTGCGGCAGAGTTCGGCGGTGGTGGCCGGCGTCATCATGGCCGGCATCCCGGCGGCCGTCGCCCTGCTGAGCTGGGTGGTGCTGCGCGAGCAGCCGGGCCGCCGCACGCTGGCTGGCGTCGCCTGCGCCGTGGCCGGCATCGCGCTGGTGGCCGGTGGCCGCCAGGGCGGCGCCGAGACGACGCCGCTGGGCGCCCTGCTGCTCATCGCCGCCGTGTTCTGCGAGGCGAGCTACGTCGTCATCGGCAAGCAGCTGACGGCCGGGCTCACGCCGCGGCGCATCAGCGCGCTGATCAACCTGTGGGGCCTGGTGCTGGTGTCGCCTCTGGCGCTGTGGCAGGGCCTGAGCTTCGACTTCGGCGGCCCGCGCGTGCAGGACTGGGGCCTGCTGGCCTACTACGCCGCGACCGCCAGCGTCTTCACCGTCTGGCTGTGGATGGCCGGGCTGCGCCACCTGCCCGCTGCCAAGGCCGGCGTGTTCATGGTCTTCCTGCCCATCAGCACGGCGCTCGTCGGGCTGCTGCTCGGCGAGACGCTGTCGCCCCAGCAGGCGCTGGCCTATGGCCTGGCCTTATCGGGCGTGCTGCTGGCGACATGGCCCGCGAAAACCGCTGACCGGTAGCATGACGGGATGTCCGAGGAAACCGATCTCGCGCGCTGGCGCGAGCACCTGACCCGCTTCGCCGCCCTGCTGGGCAACCCGCCCGACCGCCAGGCTGCCCCGGCGCCGGCATCCAGGCCCGGCCGCTGCCTGGTGTTTTCGCCCCATCCCGACGACGAATGCATCGTCGGTGCGCTGCCGCTGCGCCTGAAGCAGGAAGCCGGCTGGCGCGTCACCAACGTCGCGGTGACGCTGGGCAGCAACGCCGCCCGCCGCGAGGCGCGCTGGGCCGAACTGCTCGACGCCTGCGCCGTGCTGGGTTTCGAGTGCCAGCGTGTCGGCGAGCACGGCCTGTCCGACGTGCGCGCGGAGCCTATTCGCGCCGAGCAGGTGCAGGCGCTCGCCGCCGTCCTCGAAGCGCATCGCCCCGACCTCGTGCTCGCGCCGCACGCGCTGGACGACAACCCCAGCCACCGCGGCGTGCACCAGCTGGTCGTGCAGGCGATCGCCGCCACGCGGCTGGACACCGTGCTGGCGCTGACCGAGTTCTGGTCGACTCAAGCCCGGCCCAACGCGCTGGTGCAGACCCACATCGCCGACACCGCCCGCCTCATCGCGGCGCTGGAGCGGCACACCGGCGAGATTGCCCGCAACCCCTACCACCTGCGCCTGCCCGCCTTCCTGGCCGATGCCGTGCGCCGGGGCGGCGAGCTGGTGCTCGGCGCGGGCGAGGCGCCGCCGGACTTCGCGTTTGCCACGCTCTACCGCCTGGTCAGCTACCGTGCGGGCCAGCCTGCCGGTGACCTGCCGCCCCGCGTCTTTCCCGCCGATCAGGCGCTGTCTTCCGACCTGCTCCAGCCATGACCCGACCGACCCACCTCCGCATCCATCAATTTGCCGGCCTGCAGCCGGGGCCGCGCTTCCTCGTGACCGGCGCGGTGCATGGCAACGAGATCCACGGCACCCGTGCGATGGCCGAGATCATTCGGCAGCTGGATGCCGGCGAACTCACGCTGCTGCGCGGCACCTTGACGCTGGTGCCCATCGTCAACCCGCTGGCCCACCAGCTCGACCGCCGCGAGGGCGACCGCAACCTGAACCGCAACCTGCGCCCGCCCATCATTGCGCAGGACTTCGAGGACCGCATCGCGCGCGTGCTGTGCCCGCTGATTGCCCAGCACGACGGCATCCTGGACCTGCACAGCTTCCAGGGCAACGGCCCGGCCTTCGCGATGATCGGGCCGCGCAACAACAGCGGCGAGCTGGAGCCGTTCTCGCAGGAGGCGACGGAGTCCGCGCTGGCCGCGCGGCTGGGCGTCGGCCGCATCGTGGAGGGCTGGCTGTCCACCTATGCGCTGGGCCTGCAGCGCCGCCAGCAGCGGGCCCACGACGGCTCGCGCCGGGCCTCGCTGATCTCCGACCCGCATTACGGCGTGGGCACCACCGAATACATGCGCTCCACCGGCGGCTGGGCGATCACGCTGGAGTGCGGCCAGCATCTGGACCCCAACGGCCCCGAGGTGGCCCGGCTGGCCATCCTGCGCGCGCTGGTGTTTCTCGGCATGCTGGAGGAGAGCGCCGTCGAGCCGCACCGGCCGGCGCAGCCGCCGGAGCTGCTGCAGCTCTACGACGTCATCGACCGCGAAGACATGGGCGACCGCTTCGCGCGCGAATGGGCCAGCTTCGATGCCATCGAGCAGGGCCAGGCGATCGGCACGCGGGCCAGCGGCGAGGCCGTGCTGGCGCCCAGCGAGGGCCGCATCGTGTTCCCGAACGTGAAGTCGCAGCCCGGCACGGAATGGTTCTACCTCGCCCGGCCCAGCGATCGCCGGTTGGGTTGAGCGGCGCCGTTCGGCCCGCACGCGAGTGCCCCCGGTGAGCCGGGGCAGGCGCTTGCCCGGAGGCGCGCCTTCTCGCCCCCGAAACAACTGCTAACAAACCACAACGCCAGCGCGGTTATTCGCAGCGAGGCGACACGCCTGGCCGGCCTGCGGCATAGGATGTATGACATCGTATTTCTTAGTAGTTACGCGTAGAGCACGGGCCGCAACGCCCCGCTGACGCCAGGAGTGCCGATGTCAGACAACCCCTCCCCTTCCCGTCGCGCGCTGCTGCTCGCGTCTGCCGTTGCCGTGCCGGTCGTTGCGCTGCCCTTGCAGCCGCGCCGGGCCCCAGGGCTGGAAGGCATCGATCTCCAGTCCTACCAGCCGGTGTTCTTCACGCCCGAGGAATGGCGCTTCGTGCTCGCCGCCTGTGACCGCCTCATCCCGGCCGAAGGGCGTGGCCCCGGCGCGCTGGAGACCCATGTGCCGGTCTTCATCGACCAGCAACTGCACAACGGCCTGGGCAGCGACATCTACCTGGCCGCGCCCCACCAGCCGGATGCTCCGGCCACGCTGGGCTTCCAGCTGCCCTACAGCCCGCAGGACGTCTACCGGCGCGGCATCGCCCTGGCACAGCGCTACAGCCAGGCCCAGCACGAGGGGCGGCGCTTCGAGGCCCTGGAGCCCGCCCAGCGCGACGCGCTGCTGACGGCGCTGCAGAAGAACGGCGCCGACTTCGCCGCGCTCGGCGAGCCGGTGCTCAAGGCCTCGCAGTTCTTCGGGCAGCTGCTGGACGACGCCAAGAACGGCTATCTGGCCGACCCCATGTACGGCGGCAACAAGGACATGAAAGCCTGGGTGGCGATCGGCTTCCCCGGCGCCCGCGGCGCCTACACGGAGTGGGTGGACCAGCACAACCGCCCCTACCCACTGGGCCCCGTGAGCCTGAGCGGCCGCCGCGCCTGAAGCACGACGCGCCACACCGCCGCACGCGGCGCGGCGCCCGCCAGCTTCGGCTTTCCTGACTGACCGGCGACAGCGCCCCCCGCCACCGCGGGCCGACGTGAGCCTCCTGCCGGCGCCCTCGTGGCGCCCCGCACCCAACACCCCATGGCAAAAAACCTCACCAACGACGACGTCGATGTCGTCATCGTCGGCCTCGGCTGGGCCGGCTCCCTCATGGCCATCGAACTGGCGCAGGCCGGCCTGAAAGTCCGCGCGCTGGAACGCGGCCCGGAGCGCCCGCCGTCCGACTTCGCCTACCCCAAGCCGGCCGACCAATACGCCCACGCGATCCGCAACAAGGTCTTCGCCACGCCCAAGGACGCGGCGCTGACCGTGCGCTACAACGCCGGCGAAACCGCGCTGCCGACGCGCAAATGGGGCGCCTTCGCCCCCGGCACCGGCGTGGGCGGCTCGGGCCTGCACTGGACGGGCGTGCTCATCCGCCCGACGCAGACCGACATCAAGCTCAAGACCTATGCCGACCAGGCCTATGGCCGCGGCAAGCTCGACCCCGAGATGCGGATCAAGGACTTCCCGTTCACCTGGGACGAGATCGAGCCGCACTTCGACTTCTTCGACAAGGTCTGCGGGCTGTCCGGCAACACCGGCAACCTCAAGGGCCAGATCCAGCCCGGCGGCGACCCGTTCGAAGGGCCGCGCTCCAACCCCTATCCGCTGCCCGCGCTGCAGGACACGCTGAACAGCTCGCTGTTCGCGCAGACCGCCAGCAAGCTGGGCTACCACCCCTTCCCCAACCCGTCGGCCAATGTGTCGCAGGCCTGGACCAACCCCTACGGCGCGCAGCTGGCGCCGTGCAACTACTGCGGCTACTGCAGCAAATACCCCTGCCTGAACTACTCCAAGGCATCGCCCCAGACCACCATCCTCGACGTGGTCAAGCGCATGCCCAACTTCGACTACAAGGTCAACGCCAACGTCATCCGCGTCGAGCTGCACGCCGACAAGAAGACCGCCAAGGGTGTGACCTATGTTGACGAAGCCGGCAACACCGTCTTCCAGCCGGCCAAGATCGTCATCCTGGCGAGCTTCCAGTTCGCCAACGTGCGGCTGATGCTGCTGTCGGGCATCGGCAAGCCCTACGACCCCGTCACCGAGACCGGCACCATCGGCCGCAACTACGCCTTCCTGAGTAACGGCAGCGCCACGCTGTTCTTCAAGGACAAGCACTTCAACCCGTTCGCCACCGCCGGCGCCACCGGCGAAATGTTCAACGACATCTCGCCCGGCAACTTCGACGACGGCATCAAGCTCGGCTTCATCGGCGGCGCCAAGATCCACAGCTCGCAGTCCACCGGCGCGCCCATCGGCGCCGCGCTGCCCAAGGGCACGCCGCAGTGGGGCAAGGGCTGGAAGGAAGGCATGGTCGACTGGTATGGCCGCTCCATGACGGTGGGCATCACCACCACCTGCATGTCCTACCGCGGCCACTTCCTGGACCTGGACCCGACCTACAAAGACCCCTGGGGCGCGCCGCTGCTGCGCATGACCTTCGACTGGCGCCAGAACGAACTGAAGCTGCAGCGCTATCTGCGCGACATCGTGCTGAAGATCGCCAAGGAGCTGGGCCCGGACGCCATCAACGAGAACTTCCTCGCGCTGGACTCGCACTGGGACATCACCAAGTACGTGTCCACGCACAACGTGGGCGGCGCCATCATGGGCACGTCACCGCGCGACTCGGCGCTCAACAAATACCTGCAGTCCTGGGACGTGCACAACGTCTTCGTGCCCGGCGGCAATGCCTTCCCGCAGAACTTCCAAGCCAACCCCACCGCCACCATCGGCGCCATCACGCTGATGGCGGCCAAGGCCATCAAGGACCAGTACCTCAAGAATCCCGGCCCGCTGGTGCAGGCATGAGCGGGAGGCGAGCACGATGAACACGCAGAAGTCCCTCAAGTTCCCCCGCGTCTCGGCCCCGCTGAAGCTCGCATTCGCCGCCACCGTGCTGGGCCTGCTGGCCGCCGGCGCCTGGCGCTCTTCGACTGCCGCTGAAAACGCCAGCGCCGGTACCGCCGCCGCTGCCCCCACCGATGCAGCCCTCATCCAGCGCGGCGAATACCTCGCCCGCGCGGGCGACTGCATCGCCTGCCACAGTGCGCCCGGCAAGCCCGCCTTCGCCGGCGGCCTGCCCATCGACAGCGGCCACGGGCTGATCTACTCCACGAACATCACACCCGACCCGGCGCATGGCATCGGCCGCTACACCGAGGCGCAGTTCGCCGACGCGCTGCGTCACGGCATGCGGGCCGACGGCCAGCACCTCTACCCGGCCATGCCCTACCCGAGCTACGCCAAGGTCTCGGACGAAGACGTCCACGCGCTCTACGTGTTCTTCATGAAGGGCGTGAAGCCGGCGGCAGTCACGCCGCCCGCCACCGACCTGAGCTTCCCGTTCAGCCAGCGCTGGGCCATGGGGCTGTGGAACTGGTTCTTCACGTCGGACCAACCCTTCCGCGCACAAGCCGGCTGGAACCAGCAGGTCACGCGCGGCGCCTACCTCGTCGAAGGCCTGGGGCACTGCGGCAGCTGCCACACGCCGCGAGGCTTTGCGATGAACGAGAAGGCCGACCGTTCCGACCAGGCGAGCTTCCTGTCCGGCGGCGAGCTGGGCGGCTGGGAAGTGCCGTCGCTGCGCGGACTGCCGCACTGGACCGAAAAAGACATCGTCGACTACTTGCAGACCGGCCGCAACCGCAGCGCCGCCGTCGCGGGCGAGATGGCACAGGTGGTGGAGCACAGCACGGCCCACCTCGCCGAAGACGACCTGCGCGCCATGGCGGCCTACCTCAAGACACTGAGCCCGGTGGCCGAACGCAGCGCCGCCGTCAAGCCGCAAGGTGCCACCGAGACCCAGCGCAAGCTCACCGCCGCCGTGGACCTGACGCTGGGCGAGCGCCTGTACCTGGACAACTGTGCGGCCTGCCACTTCGTGACCGGCCAGGGCGCGACACGCGTGTTCCCGCGCCTGGACGGCGCCACCGTCGTCAATGCGGACAGCCCCAGCGGCCTGCTGCACGTCATCCTCGCCGGGGCGAGCACGCCCTCCACCGACAAGGCGCCTTCGGTGCTGGTCATGCCCGGCTTCGCCCAGCGGCTGGACGACCGCGAAGTGGCGGCCCTGGCCAGCTTCGTGCGCCAGGGCTGGGGCAACCAGGCCGCGCCGGTGTCCGAGAGCCAGGTCAGCCGCCTGCGCCAACACCTCGAGACCCAGCCGGCGCACTGAGTGCTGCCAGCAAAATTCGGGCAAGGCGCGACAACAGATGGCACGGCGCGCCAAGCTCAACAGCGCACATGGGTCCAGGCGGCGCGTCGAACCGGATGCGCAGCTTGCCGAAGGCCGCCAGCCACGCAAGCGTGCGCGTCACCACCCAGCGGTGACGCCCCAGCTAGTCATTGCATTCGACGCGTCGGCGTGCAATGCGGCTTTGGATGCCCCCTCGCTGGAGGTGCCTGCGGCAGCGTGAGCCCGTGCATTGGCCGTGAACGCCATGTCGGTTGGTCACGGACGCGCCACCACGTCGCCGTCCGACTTCGACGCTCGATCATTGTTGGCTTCTCGCGGCCATTGCTGGCGCGAGCCTCTTGCCACCTGAGGCATAGCGTGCAGTTGTTTGCATTTTGTTTTTATCAAATGCATCAAATTTATCCGTGCTGAGTTAACCTGCTGGCACTGGACGAATGTCGTTCTCGGCAACCGAAAAGGCCTCCCATGAAGTTCTCCTCCTTGACTATCCGAGCCAAACTGTCGATGGCATTCGGCGTGCTGGCAGCTCTGCTACTGCTTGTCGCCATGCTTGCTTGGCGAGCATTGAACGTCGAGAGCACCGCGTTCGAGGACTTCGTCCAAGGCATCAACGCGCGGGCAAACGTTGCCAACGCTGTTCGCCAGGCGGTCGATGCAAGGGCTATTGCGGCACGCAACCTTGTTTTGGTCATCCGGCCTGAGGACTTGCAAGCTGAGCGCGCCAAGGTCGAGCAAGCACATGCCACGACGACCGAGCAACTGAAGAAGCTGCAGGAGATGTCGCGTGCGGACGGCGTTTCCGACAAGGCCAGGGAACTCATCGCCGCCATTGCCGACGTGGAGCGGCGGTATGCGCCGGTGGCTCTGGGCATCGTCAACCTCGCGCTCGAGCACAAGCGCGATGAGGCCAACCAGAAGATGATTGAACAATGCCGCCCGCTCCTGGCCGAGTTGGTGGATGCAACCAACGCCTATTCCAACTACACCGCCAACCGTGCCGAGCAGCTGATTCATGCTTCCGAGGCTCGGGTGGCCCGCGAGATGAATGTGTTTCTGGTCATCACGGCGCTCGCATTCGGCGTCGCAATCGTCAGCGGAGCACTCATCGTTCGAAGCCTGACCCGCGCGCTTGGCGCCGAACCGGCCGCCTTGAGCGCTGCGGCCCGTCGGGTAGCCGACGGGGACCTGCTGCCTGTGGAATACAACGAACGGGCGCCCGAGGGCAGCGTGCTCGCATCACTGGAAACCATGCGTCGCAATTTGGCAGAGATCGTCCACCAAGTCCGGGGTGCGTCCGAGTCCATCGCAACCGGCTCGGCGCAAATCGCAGCCGGCAACGCAGACTTGAGTCAACGCACCGAAGAGCAAGCGAGCGCGCTGCAACAGACAGCGGCAACGATGGAAGAGTTGGGCACCACGGTGCGGAACAACGCTGACCATGCCGGGCAGGCCAATACGTTGGCCAAGACCGCGACCGAAGTGGCAGCCCGAGGGGGTGATGTCGTCGGCAACGTAATCACAACAATGCGGGAAATCGACGACGGCTCCAAGAAGATCGTGGACATCATCGGCACGATCGACAGCATTGCCTTTCAGACGAACATCCTGGCCTTGAATGCGGCAGTGGAAGCCGCACGTGCAGGCGAAGCGGGGCGTGGCTTCGCTGTTGTAGCGAGCGAGGTGCGCACGTTGGCGCAGCGAAGCGCCACAGCGGCCAAGGAAATCAAGGGGCTGATTGCCGCCAGCGTGGAGAAGGTGGAACGTGGATCAGCGCTGGTCGATCAGGCAGGCGCCACCATGCAAGAAGTTGTCGGAGCCATCTCACGCGTGAGCAGCATCGTTGACGAAATCAGTGTGGCGAGCAGAGAGCAAAGTACCGGTGTTGGTCAGGTGGGGGATGCTGTCTCCCAGATGGATCAAGTGACGCAGCAGAACGCTGCGCTGGTCGAAGAAAGCGCAGCGGCTGCTGAAAGCCTGCGGCGCCAGGCCGAACAGCTGGTGACCTCTGTGGCTGTATTCACCATTGAAGCCGCCGCGGGAACTCAAGCTGCCAACCTGGCCACTGTGAACCCCCAGCGGACGCCGCTGCGGACAACACCGTCCAGCCAACCGGTGCTGGCGGCGAAAATGGCCGGGAATTGGAGCGCCTGCTGACCGGGGTTCAACGCAAGCTGCGCATCCGGTTCGAGCGCGCCGTCGAGACTCACGTGGCGGTGTTGAGCTTGGCCTGCTGTGTCATCGGCTGTCGCGCCAAACCGGATCTTTTAGCAACACCGAGGGCCAACGGGTCGGGCGCGGGCCTCAATCCATCGTGCCCCGCGCCTGCATGGCCTCGCGCCAGCGGCGCAGGTGCGGATGCTCGTCGCCCGGCCTGACTTTCACGACCCGCGCGAAGTCCACCGCCACGACGGCCGTGATGTCGGCGAGGCTGAACTGCCCGGCGGCGATGAAGTCGCGTCCGCTCAGATGCTCGTCCAGCATCACGAAAAAGCGCTGCACCCGCGCCAGGCCACGCCGGGCCAGCTCGGGGATCTGCTCATAGCCCACCGGGCCGGTCAGCGCGCGGCCGGCCATGGCGGGGCTGCTGTTGCGAAACGCCTCGGCGATGGCGAGCAGCCCCTCCCACTCGATGCGGGCCTGCCAGCCCGCTATGTCGGCCTTCTCCAGCGGCGTTCGCCCCAGCAGCGGCGGCTGCGGGAACCGCGCCTCCACATAGGCGGCGATGGCGGCGTTGTCGGTCAGCACCGGCCCTTCCTCCGTCACCAGCGCGGGCACCGTGCATTGCGGGTTGACGCGGCGAAAGGCCTCGCCCAGCTGCTCGCCACTGCGCAGGTCCACCTGCACCGTCTCGTGCGGCACGCGCTTCTCGGCCAGCAGGATGCGGGCCCGGCGCGGGCTCGGCGCGGTGGCGCAGTCGTACAGCGTGATCATGGCGCGGGCGAGAGCTTGTCCTGCGTGCGGGTGTCGAAGTCGCTGGCATCGTGGCGCTCATGCAGTTGCGTCGACGGCTCGCCGAACACGCGGTTGACCTTGCGGCCCCGCTGCACCGCCGGGCGCTGCGCGATCTCGTCGGCCCAGCGGATGACGTTCGCGTACTCGTGCACCGACAGGAACTCGCCCGCGCCGTAGAGCTGCCCCTTCACGAGTGCGCCGTACCACGGCCAGGTGGCGATGTCGGCCACCGTGTACTCGTCACCCGCCAGATAGCGCCGCTCGGCCAGCAGCCGGTTCAGCACGTCGAGCTGGCGCTTGACCTCCATCGCGTAACGGTCGATCGGGTAAGCCTGCTTCGTCGGCGCGTAGGCGTAGAAATGCCCGAAGCCCCCGCCCAGGAACGGCGCGCTGCCCATCTGCCAGAACAGCCAGCTCAGCGTCTCGGCGCGCCGGGCGCCGTCGGCCGGCAGGAAAGCCCCGCCGAACTTCTCGGCCAGGTAGACCAGGATGGCGCCGGACTCGAACACGCGCACGGGCTCGGCCGCGCTTCGGTCCACCAGCGCCGGGATCTTGGAGTTGGGGTTGACCTCGACGAAGCCGCTACCGAACTGGTCGCCCTGGTTGATGCGGATCAGCCAGGCGTCGTACTCGGCGCCCACGTGGCCCAGCGCCAGCAGTTCCTCCAGCATCACCGTCACCTTCACGCCGTTGGGCGTGCCCAGCGAGTACAGCTGCAGCGGATGGCGCCCGATGGGCAGCGGCTTGTCGTGCGTGGGCCCCGCCACCGGGCGGTTGATGTTGGCGAACTGGCCGCCGTTGCTCGGGTTCCAGGCCCAGACCTGGGGCGGGGTGTAGTCAGTCGTCGTGTCGTTCATGCCGGCGTTGAAGAGGCCAAAGCCGGCAACGCTAGCGCAAAAGCCAATTTCCCGTTGCGCTTGACGTGATACAGCGCCTCGTCGGCCGCGTGCATGAGCTGCAGCGGGTCGCTGCCGTGCAGCGGCGCACAGGCCACGCCGATGCTGACACCCACGCGCACCTCCACGCCGCTGGCCAGACGCACGGGTTGGGCCAGCCCCTCCAGCAAGGCCTGCATGACCTGCGACAGCACGCCGTCGCCCGGCCCCACGTCGCGCAGCGCGACCAGGAATTCGTCGCCGCCCAGCCGCGCGACGAGATCGGAGGCGCGCCGCACCGCCGCACGCATGCGCTCTGCGCAGGCCACCAGCACGGCGTCCCCGGCCGCATGGCCATGGGTGTCGTTGATCTGCTTGAAACCGTCGAGGTCGATGCAGGCCACGGTCAGCACGGCCCGGCGGGTGCGGGCATCGGCCACGAAGCGCGCCAGCACGGCCAGGCCAGCGTCCCGGTTCTTCAGCGACGTCAGCCCATCATGCTCGGCGCGATGGCGCACGGCGTTCTCGTCGCTCTTGCGCTCGGTGATGTCGTAGATGACGCCCTCCACCGTATTCCCACCATCGCGCGGCACCGAGATCAGGCAATGCACCCATCGCCGCGCTTCGCCCAGCGGCACCAGCTCGAGGTCGGCCGACACCGTTTCTCCGCGCGCCGCAGCGTCGGCCATCATCTGGCGCACGAGCTCGGGCCGGTTGAACACGGCGGCGACGAAATCCTGCTCACCCAGCTCGCGTAGCGCTGCCATCGGCACGCCCACCACGCGCGACATCGTCGGGTTGCCGTTGATGAGGCGGCCGATGCCGTCGAGCACGAAGATGCCGGCACTGCTGGCGTCGAAAATCTGCCGGTAGCGCGCCTCCATCGCCTCGACTTCCGCACGCAGGCGGCGCTCGTTGCGCAGCGCCGTTTCATTGGCCTCCAGCAGCGCATTCGCGCCCGAGATCAGCACGCCGATCTCGTCGGCCACATGGCGGGGCGGGGTTTGCAGCCGCTCCGCGGCGCCGGGCTTCATGCGCCGCAAGGCGTCGGCCAGCCGCACGATGGGCCCCGACACCATGCGCGCCGCCAGCAGATACAGCACCAGCGCCAGCAGCGCCGCCTGCCCCGCCATGGCCGCGGCCAGCGTGTAGGCCTCCTGGTTGGCATCGGCCCGCACCTTGGCGTCATTGAGGCGGATGCGCAGCTGCCCCACCACCTCACGCGCGTCGAACGGCGACACCACCGGCCGCGTCAGCAAGGTGGCACCGGTGTCCTCGCGGGCGCCCTGGCGCAGGCCCTTGGCAATCGCCCGGCCGTCGGCCGACAACACTTCCACCACGTCCACCAGTTCGTTGCTGGCCAGCCCGCTCGTCACCTCATGCAGCAGCACCTCGTCTTCGGCGTAGACGCCGATGGACACCGTCTTCTCGACGGCGGCGGCCAGCGCCTCCACGCTGCTGCGGCTGTTGGCCAGCGCACGGGCCTGGCCGAGCTGATACGCGATGGTCGCCGCCGCCAGCGCCAGCAGCGTGGCGCTGGCGACCACCAGCAGCATGAACCGGATCTGCAGGCTGTGGACGCCCCGCACCCTGGGCGCGGTGGAGGGCGTCATTTGTCGGCCGCTTCCTTGAGCACCAGCACCGTGCGCAGCCCGGGCTCGGCCGGCTCGCGGCTCAACCAGCCCAGCGCGCTGGGGTTGCGCCGCAGGATCGTGAGCATGGCGGCCTCGTCCGGCAGCGCCTGGGGTGGCGCACTCTGCCCCGAGAACATCAGGCGCGACCAGTAGCTGTTCACCTGGGCCACGCTCATGCCGGTCAGGGCCTCGTAGAAAGCGGCGCGGCGCGGATGGTCGCGCGGGAGGTCGAAGATCAACGCCAGGTCTCCATTCGCGAACGCGCGGTTGCGCCCCATGAACAGGTCCACCGCCGCTTTCTGCGTCAGCGCACGCTGCGGGTTGCTGGCGTGCACGACGATGTAGAAGTCGGCGCGCGCGGCCGACGCGGGCACCAGCAGCATCGCGATGAGCAAGACACACCAGCGCATGGCCGTCAGAAGATGAAGTCCACGACGGCCGTCACCACGTGCGCCCGCCCGGCCGCCCCATTGGCGCGACTCCACAGGCTCGATCCGATGGGCCGGATGTCGACGTGCTCCCACTGCAGCTTCAGCGCCGCCTGCGGATGGACGTCCCAGCGCACACCGATCAGCCGGGTCGACTGCAACGCACGCGCCGCATTCACCGCCGCCGTTGCGGCCGCCCCCAGCTCCTGAGCCTGCGCCGCTCCGGCAGGGCCCAGCACCGGTGCGAGGGTGGTTTGCCAGTCCGGCACCACCAACGCCGGCATCGCATCATGGGTGCGGCCGTAGCCGACAAAAGGCGTCCAGTCGCCCCATCGGCGCCCGACAACGACGTAGGCAGAGGTCTGGCGGATGAGCGGCTCTGCTGCCATGCGGACCCACTCCGCGCTCCACTGCCAGTCCGCCAGCTCATGGCGTAAGCCAAACCCGGTGAACGTGCCCCAGTGGCTGCGCGCCCCCGCTCGCCGGAACAGCAGGCTGGCCTGCGCAGCCGCCGCAGGTACCGGCAGGCTCGCCAGCTGCAACAAGCCATTCATCGCCTCCACCGGGGGATTCATGTCGATGCGCATGTGCGCATAACTCGCACGCAGCAACAGCCCCCCTTCCTCCCGGGACGCCATGACGGCGAAGAGTCTATGCACATCGCCCTGCGGGGCACTGTCGACATCACCGATGCTGGCCCGCCCGGTTGCGATCTTGGCCCGCCATTGCACGTCCGCGTGGATCCAGCTGCGCGTCACGTCCATGCCGTCCAGCGTCGTCGGCAACACGCCATAAAGGTCGACCGGCGGCCGCGCCGTCGGGAAGCCATAGCCCACATTGCGGTAGTCGGCCATGAGGAAGCTGTCGACGTTGACGCGACCAGCCCGCAGCGTCCAGTCGGCGTTCAGCCGGTAGCCGGCATACGCCCATTCCACCGCGTCACTGTCGTGCGCGTAGGTGCCGCGCTTGCGGGCGATGACCTGGCCGACCAGCTCCCACCGCTCGCTCAGCGCGTAATTGGCCTGGACGCCCAGCCGGCTGTCCACGTCGGCGCGCCACCGGGCGTCACTGGCCGACTGCGTCAGGTCGCGCCGGAAACCCCAGCCAGCCGGCGCGTGGACCCGGCTGGCCCCCAGCGTGCCGAATCCGCTGAACCGCAAGCCGCTGCCATCCTCCGACGCACGGCCTTGCGCCTCCTGCGCGGAGGCCGGGCCCGCGCACGCGCCCGCCAAAGCCCCAGCGACAAGGCCGAGCATCCAGGAACGACGGATTCCAGAGATGTTCATCGACATGGCAGCACAACGACGGTGCAGGGATTATTAGCCGCCCCCTCCCTCGCCCCGCAAGCCCCCCGCCCCTGCCCGCCCCCCCGCTGGCGACGACCCCATCACGCTTCGCATCCCCTTGCAGCCTCGGGTTTGATGTGGCGTCGTGACAATGCCGCGCATGCGTATCGACTTCATCTCCGACATCGTCTGCCCCTGGTGCGCCATCGGCCTGCTTTCCCTGGAAACCGCCGCCGCGCGCATTCCGGGCCTGACGCTGGATCTGCACTTCCATCCCTTCGAGCTCAACCCCGGCCTCGAGGCCCAGGGGCAGGACATCGAGGAACACCTGGCCCAGAAGTACGGCGCCAGCCCGCAGCAACTGGCGCAAACGCGTCAGGCGATCCGCGAGCGCGGCGCCGCGCTGGGTTTCGACTTCCGCATGGAAGCGCGCAGCCGCATCTACAACACCCGTGACGGCCACCGCCTGCTGCACTGGGCCGGCGAGGAACACGGCGCCGCCGTGCAACGCAGGCTGAAGCTGGCATTGCTGACGGCCTACTTCACCGAAGGCCGCAACGTGTCCGACCCCGCGGTGCTGCTGCACGTCGCCATCGCCGCCGGCCTGCCAGGCGCTGAGTCTCGCGAACTGCTGGCCGGCGACCGCTACGCGGCCGAGGTGCAAGCCGCTGAAGCCGAGGTGCAGCAGCAGGGTATCCGCGCCGTGCCGGCCATCATCGTCAACCAGCGCCACCTGATCCAGGGCGGCCAGCCGGTGGAGGCCTTCGAACAACTGCTGCGCGAAGCGATGGCCGAAGGCTGACCGAGACGGGGACCTGAGACAATGCCGCTCGCGTCCTGAAGCCCGCCGTTGGCGGGCTTGTCGTTTGCACGAAGCCCATGTTCAAGAACCTCATCACCTACCGCATCGGCGACGGCTGGACTGCCGATGCCCAGCTGCTTGGCGAACAGCTCGCCAAGGAACCCTTCATCCCCTGTGCGCCCACGCAACCGCTGGCCGTCGGCTGGGCACCGCCGCGGGGCGTCGAGCACGCGCCGCTGGTGGAAGTCGTCGACGGCCACTGGCTCATCAAGCTCAAGCGCGAAGCCCGGCTGCTGCCGTCATCCGTCGTGCAGGAGCGTGTCGATGAGCTCGCCGAGCACATCGAGGAGACCACCGGCCGCAAGCCCGGCAAGAAGGCCAAGAAGGACTTGAAGGAGCAGGCCCAGCACGAACTGCTGCCCCGCGCCTTCACCAAGACCTCCGCCACCCAGGTGTGGATCGCCCCGGCGCAAGGGCTGTTGTTCGTCGATGCCGGCTCCAGCAGCCGCGCCGACGAGGTCGTCACGCTGCTGATCCAAGCCAGCCCGGGCCTCAGCCTGCAGCTGGTGCAGACCGCCGAGAGCCCCGCGGCCGTGATGGCGGCCTGGCTGATGGACGGCGTGACGCCCGAGGGCTTCAACATCGAGCGCGAATGCGAGCTCAAGGGCAGCGACGAGCAGAAGTCCGTCGTGCGCTACGCGCGCCACCCGCTGGACATCGACGAGGTGCGAGCCCACCTGACCAGCGGCAAGATGCCCACACGCCTGGCGCTGAGCTGGAAGGAGCGCGTCGCGTTCACGCTGACGGAGGCGTTCGCGATCAAGAAGATCAGCTTCCTGGACCTGGCCTTCGAAGGCCGGCCGGAAGCCAGCGGCGACGAAGCCTTCGACGCCGACCTGGCCCTGGCCACCGGCGAGCTGAGCGGGCTGATTCCGGCACTCATCGAAGGGCTGGGCGGTGAGCATGACTTCGCCGCGGCAGGCGGCGCCACGCCCCCTCCTGTGCCGACCGCACTACCTCAGCCGACAGCAGAAGAAGCCGCCAGCGACTCGCCGCCCTGGTGACACCGACACTGCTGGCGCGCACGCGCCAGCGGGATCAGAAGCCGAGCTTCAACGTGAGCCGCAAGGTGCGGGGCTCGGCCGGATGGATGTGCCGGTCGGCCACGGGCGCGGCTTCGCCGGGCAAGCGGGACTCGTAGAAATACTCGATGTCGTTGAGCTCGCGGTCGAAGAGGTTGAAGACGTCCAGCGTCAGCTCGCCGCCCGCCCAGAGCCTGCGGCTGACGCGCAGATTCGTGGTCAGGGATGACCGGGAACGCACGCTGTTGTCTTCGATCAGCGCGCCCGACCCCAGATAGCGCCACTGCAGGCTCGCAGACCAGGCGCCGATGTCGCGCAACGTGACCGCCAGGGAGGCGACCTCGTCCACCGCGTTGGGAATGCGATCGCCCGCGGGGTCCGCGTCAGCGAAGCGGGCCCGCGTCCAGGCGAGGTCGGCGTCCACCAGCAGCCAGGGCACCGGCACGAAGCGGTTGTTCCACTCGATGCCACGCCGCCGGCTGGGGCGGTTGGCCTCCGTCGCGCCGGCGTCGCCGACATAGACGAGCTCGGAATCGAAGTCCAGCGCCCACAGCGCCACCGAGCTCTGCAAGCCCGGCACCCACTCCGTGCGCGCACCGACCTCGGCGCCACGCGCCGCAGACAGGCCAGGCGCCTTGGCCGCCCCCGGTTCGGGCGCCGCCGTCACACCGCGCGCATCGTTGCTGTGAAAGCCGCGGCCGACGTTGACGAAGAACTCCGTGCGCGCCCACGGCCCCGCGATCAGCGACAGCTTGGGTGACACGCGCCGGGACGACGCATCACCCGAATGGGCGGCATCGCTCAGGCCGTCCACCGCGAAACGCGCCTCATCGACGCGCAGGCCCGCGACTGCGCGCAACCAGGGCGCCAGCTCCAGCGTGGTCTGGCCGTACAGGCCCAGCTGCGTCTGGCGCACGGCGTCCTCGCGCCGCATCGCCGTCACGCGGCGCTGCACCGTGTCGTACATCCCCACCCGGATGCGGTCATGGCGCCACTGCAGGCCCACCTCGCTGACGGCCGGCAAGCCCGCGAGCCGGTGCTCGACGGTCTGGCTGGCACTGCCGCCAACCACATGCCGGCGGTCGCGCTGCAGGAACTGGTCCCCCTCGTCGGGGCGCTCCAGCGCATAGGTGAAGTTGGAGAACAACTGCAGGCCATAGTCCAGCGCATAGGCTGACACCCGTGTGTCCTGGCCGCCCAGGCTGCGATGCCATTCACCGGCAAGGCTGTTGCGCCGGGTGTCGCCACCGTCGCTCGGGTCCACCGCGTCGAAGCGCCCGAACGGCTGGCCTGCGAGGTTGCCGGCGCTGATGAGCCGCTCCGGCACCTGGTCGGTGGAGGCCCAGCGCGCGTCGTAGGCCATCAGGCTGGCGCTCCACCCCTCGGCGCGGGTGCCGCCCGACAGCATCAGCACGCCGTTGCGCTTGCGCAGCCCCTCGGGCAGCGTCCACGGGCCGTCGTTGTGCTGCAGCTCGACACCCCCCATCACCGCCACCCCGGCGGTGAGCCCGGTGGAGGCTGCCGCGACCAGGCGGCGGAACTGGTTCGGGCCCAGCGTCAACGCGGCGAAGCTCTGTTCCAGCGTGCGGCGGTAGGCGATGTCCGCCGAGCCTGCGGCGGCGAAGTCGCCGTCCTTGGCGGCATACGGGCCCTTGCGGTAGTCGATGCGGTCGACCAGCTCGGGGATGAGGAAGTTGAGGTCGGTATAGCCCTGGCCATGCCCGTGGCTGGGCATGTTCACGGGCATGCCGTCGAGATGCGTCGCGAAGTCGGTGCCGTGGTCGAGGTTGAAGCCGCGCAGGAAGTACTGGTTGGCCTTGCCGTCACCCGAGTGCTGCGTGACGATGACGCCGGGGACGAACTCCAGGATCTCGCCGGGCCGCAGCGCGGGGCGGCTCTTCAGCAGCTCGGCGCGGATGCTGCCCTGGGAGGCGGCGTCGGCGCTGCCGATGGCGTTGTCGTAGTGGCGGCCGGAGATCTCGACCTTCTCGAGCCGGGCCGCGGGAAGCGACCCAGCGTCGGACTGGGCCAGGGCGAAGCCGCCGGCACAGCAGCCGGCGATGGCCAGCAGCAGGCGCTGGCGTTGATAACGTGATGACATGACGGGTTGGGGATGGCCCCTTGTAGCAGCGCGCAGGCGCAGACAGGCCGGCCGCACTAGGAGGCTGTCGGGCTTTGGACCTGGAGGCCCAAGGCCCGACAGCCTCCTATGGCAGGCCGGCTTCAGCAGAACAGCCAGGGCGGCGCGGCAGACGCCGCGCACGCGACTCAGGCGCGCGGTGGCGTCAGCGGCGGCGCGATGACCCGCTCCAGCCAATGCGGCGGCGCCCACGCTGGGGGTGCATTACCCAGCCGGGCCTCGGGCAAAGCCGGGCCACCCGGCAGCCAGGCCAGAAAAGCCGTCAGGCCGCCTGGCGAGCCACCATCCGCCGCGTCCGCGACGTCGATCTCGTCGTCATGATCCAGCGGCCCATGCCGGTGAACGTGGCCGCCGTGGGCATGCCAGCCGCCTGCGCCGGTCCAGCCAGGCGCCTGCTCGGCCTGCAGCCCGTCGAGCAACTTCCCCAGCAACGGCGCTGAGACGGCGGCGAACTCAGCACTCGTGTGCCGATGCCGAGGCGCTTGCAGGCCCGCCACGAGCTGCAAGGCGCCGTGCAGCGGCAGCACGATCAACAGCAGCGTCAGCAACCCGGCGCGCGAGCGCAGCAGCAACGAAGACAGGACAGAGGGCAAAGCGATGCGGGCCAGCCGAAGGGGCGCGCATTGTCACGCACCCGCCCGGCACCGCCATCACATCGGGCGGTGGCTTGCACCATGGGCGCCACAGCGCGCCGCCGCTTCAGCCGCCCCAGCTGCTGAAGGGCCGCACCGCGAGGTTGGCGTTGACGTAGCGGCCGTCCCCCGTCACCTCCGCGCCCAGCCAGCCGGGGCGCCCGAACGACTGCGTCTCCGAGACCAGCTCGATCTCCGCGACCACGAGGCCGGCATTGGCGCCGAGGAACTCGTCGACCTCCCAGGTCATGCCCTCGTGCGGGCACAGGTGCCGGAACTTCTCCACCACCGGCCCGTCGCACAGCGCCAGCAGTTGCTGCGCATCCGCCAGCGGCACCGCGTACTCGAACTCGGCCCGGGTCGCCCCCTGCGTGGCGCCCTTGATGGTCAGGAAGGCCGCGTCGCCCGCGATGCGCACGCGCACCGTGCGCGCCGGGTCACGGCTGAGGTAGCCCTGGCTGTAGCGCGTGCTGGCCGTGGCCGCATCGCGCCAGCCCTCGCCGCTGACGAGGAATTTGCGCTCGATCTCAATGCCCATGCTCGGTGCCTCCTGCGGCGCGTGCTGCGGCTTCGCGCAGCTTGTCCTTCTTACTCTTGCGGGTCGTGCTCTTGATGCCGCCGGTGGCCTGCGCCTCGCTGGCCACGGCTTGCGGCTCAAAACCCGCCAGGCGCTCGCGGGGCACGCGCTCGCCCTGGCGCTTCTCGATGAGGCGGAAATGGCTCTCCGTGTTCTCGGCGCTGTCTGCGCAGATGAAGCTGACGGCCACCCCCGCGGCGCCGGCGCGCCCCGTGCGGCCGATGCGGTGCGTGTAATCGGCCGCAGAGCGCGGCAGCTCGTAGTTCACCACCGCATCCAGCGCATCGATGTGCAGGCCGCGGGCGGCCACGTCGGTCGCCACCAGCACGTGGACGTCGCCGGCCTTCAGCGCCGCGAGCACGTCACGCCGTGCGCCCTGGCTCAGCTCGCCGTGCAGCACACCGGCCTTGACGCCATGGGCGAAGAGCTTGTCGGACACCAGCTCGGCCGCATAGCGGCTGGCCACGAACACCAGCACCCGCTGCCAGCCCTCGTCGCGCAGCAGTTGCCGCAGGGCCGGCTGCCGCTGCGCACGGTCGAGCTGGATGGCGCGCTGCGTGATCTGCGGCGGCGCCTCGTCGATGCGGATGCGCACCGGGTCGTGCAGCCACCCGTCCGCCAGCCCCTGCAGTGCCGGCGGGAAGGTGGCCGAGAACAGCAGCGACTGGCGCCGCGCCGGCAGCAGCGCCAGCACGCGCGCCAGCTCGTCGGCGAAGCCCTGGCCCAGCAGGCGATCGGCTTCGTCCAGCACCAGGCACTGCACGCCACCGAGTTGCAGGCCGTTGTGATCGATGAGGTCGAGCAGCCGCCCGGGGGTGGCCACGATCACGTCGCAACCGCCTCGCAGTGCCATCAGCTGCGGATTGATAGACACACCGCCGAACGCCAGCGCGATGCGCGGTCGGTGCAGCAGCAGCGCCGCCACCTCGCGCAGCAGCTCGGCCGTCTGCTGGGCCAGCTCTCGCGTGGGCGCCAGCACCAGGGCTCGGGGCCCCGGGCCTGTGGCTTGGCCCGGGCGCGGCGCGTCCACCAGGCGCTGCAGCAGCGGCAGCACGAAAGCGGCGGTCTTGCCGGAGCCGGTCTGGGCCAGCGCGAGCACGTCGGCACCGGCCAGGATGGGCGGCAAGGCGGCCGCCTGGATGGCGGTGGGGGCGTGATAGCCCTGCTCGCGCACGGCGCGCAGCAAGGCGGGCGACAGGCCCAGGGATGCGAAGGACATGCGCGATTGTCGCGGCTGCGCCGCGCTGCGCATCAGGTCGTTCAGCGCGCCGTCGTGAACGACCAGCTGCGGTGAACTGCCGTCACGCCGACGGTGCCGTCGAATTCGACACGGTAGGTCGTGCCGGCCAGCAACGGCGCATGCGGCAGCAACGCGGCCTCGCCCTCCGCGAAGAAGCGGTTGCGGTCGTTGGCGGCGGTCAACACCGTGGTGGCCACCACCTGCCCATCGGTCGCCGTGGTCAGCACGAAACGGCTGACCTGCAGCGCCGCGCCGGCGTGGACGGTGATCGGGTAGCCCTGCGTCACCCCGCTTTCGAGCGGCGTCATGTTCATCGCGGCCATGCGCAACGGCAGCCCGGTGGCGCCATCGCGCGGCCACAAGGCCAACAGGTTGTTCGTCGTCGCCGCGCCTGGCAGCAGCGCCGTATCGAGCACCATGGACCGCCCAGTGCCGCCGGGCTCGGCCGACGCACCGACACCGATCTGCTGCAGTCGGGGGTCCAGCACCACCATGCGGCCGTACAGGCTGTTCAAGGTGTCGTTCACATAGTCCCAGGTCTGGGGCTCGCCGGCGGACGCCTGGTAGGCGAGGACCACTTCGCTGCGCTGGCGCAGCCCCATCACTTCGGTGGTCTGCGCACCGACGGCGCTGAGTCGCGCAGTCAGGTCGGCGCCGGTGAAGCAAGCGCTGCCAGCGGTTTCCTCGACCGCGGTGCTCTTGTTCGCCACGGCATATTGCGCATGGGCTTGCGCCGTGAGGTCGACCAGCGGCTGTCGCGCCAGCTCGGGCAGGCCCATCGTGGCCCGCACGAGATTGATGAACGAAAACACCGAAGCGCGCGTCTGCGGCGAGTCCCCGGGCGCGCAGCTCACGGTGGGCGGCTGCTCGATGGCCGGCGGTGTCGGCGCAGGGGCGGGTGCGGGCGCAGGGGCCGGGGCAGGCGCCGGTGTGGTGACCACCGGCGCCGTCGGCGCTGGCGCCGCAGGCGTCGCCGGCGTGGCCGCAGGGGGAGCGCTGCTCGCGCTGTCGCCCGAAGAACCGCCACCGCCGCAAGCCGTCAAGGCCGACGCCGTCAGCCACACGGATGCGATCACCAAGGCTTGGCGCTTGTACTGCACAACATCTCCTGAACCGGCCCATGCCGGCACGCCAGCGTAATTAAAGCGATCCGATACCGTTGTGCACATCGGTAAGCGCGCAGCAGCCATGTCGGACGGCGGCGCGAAGCCACACATCCCCCCTAATCGCGGGAATGCGCTGAATCCGGAAGAGGCGCCTCAGAAAAGCGGCTGCTGATCACCCGCCAGCTGCCCGGCCGCGCGCGCCTCCATGAGGAGCAGGCGCCGTTTGGTCTCGACACCACCCGGCGCCGAAAAGCCCGTCAACACCCCCGCGGCCTGCACCGACGCACCCGCAGCACTGCCGATGACCCGGTGGCACGGCACGATGGGTGGAAACGGGTTGTCACCTTCTGCCCGCCCGACGGCACGCGCGGCGCCCGGCTGCCCCAGCGCCATGGCGATCTCGCCGTAGGTGCGTGTCTGCCCGGGCTCGATGGCCCGCGTCAGCGCATGCACCTGGCGACGGAACGCCGGAATGCCGCGCTCGTCGAGCACGAGGTCTCGCAGATCCCGCAGCTCCCCCGCGAGCAACGCCGAGATGCCCGCCACGGCCTGGGCAATGGGTGCGGGCAGCGTGTCGACACGCCGGGCGGCGGGGTGCCGGCGCATCAGCAGCGCCGGGCTGGCGTCTGGCAGCAGCGACGCAACGATGCCCCGCTCGCTCCAGACCAGCCCGCAACGGCCCAGCGCGGTCTGGAAACTGTGGCACCACAACGGCTCGTCCGGCGAGCGCTCGTCGTCAGCCATCGGCAGCCGAGCAGATGGCGGCGTCATGGTGGGCCGATCAGGCCGCGAGCGTCATGCCGGACAGCCGCGCCGCCGTGGCCTGCGCAGCCACGTCGCGCGGTGGCAGGGTCTTGAGGCGATGGTCGCTCCAGACCTGCCGCCAGCGCCGCGCGCCCGGCGTGCCGTTCCACAGGCCCAGCGCATGGCGCATGGCGTGCGGCCAGGACCGCCCGCTGGCGTGCAGCCGGTCGAGATAGTCCAGCCAGGCGGCCTCGACCTGCTCACGGCTGCCGGCCGGGTCGGCCGCGCCGAAGAAGCGCGAATCCCACTGCGCCATGCTCCAGGGCTCGTGATAAGCCTCCCGGCCGATCATGACGCCATCAACGCGGTCCAGTTGGTCGGCGATCTCGTCAGCCGTCTTGAGCCCGCCATTGACGGCAATCGTCAGCTGCGGGAAGTCGCGCTTGAGTTGAGCGACGACCTCGTAGCGCAGCGGCGGGATCTCGCGGTTCTCCTTGGGGCTCAGGCCCTGCAGCCAGGCATTGCGGGCGTGGACGATGAACACCTCGCAGCCGGCCGCGGCAACGGTGCCGACGAAGTCGCGCACGAACTCATAGCGCTCGATCTTGTCGATGCCGATGCGGTGCTTGACGGTCACCGGCAGCGACGTTGCATCGCGCATGGCCTTCACGCAGTCCGCCACCAATGGCGGTTCCGCCATCAGGCAGGCACCGAAGGCGCCCTTCTGCACACGCTCGCTCGGGCAGCCGCAGTTCAGATTGACCTCGTCATAGCCCCAGCGCTCGGCCAGCTTGGCGCAGGCCGCCAGGTCGGCCGGCTCGCTGCCGCCCAGTTGCAGCGCCACCGGGTGCTCCTCGGCGTTGAAGTCGAGGTGGCGCGGCTGGTCGCCATGCAGCAACGCGCCGGTCGTCACCATCTCGGTGTAGAGCAAGGCATGCCGCGTGATGAGCCGGTGCAGATAGCGGCAATGGCGATCGGTCCAGTCCATCATCGGCGCGACGGACAGGCGCCACGGGCTGAAGCCAGCGCCGTTCACCGAAGCCCGGCCCTCGTCTGCCGCCTTGTCATTCCCACTCATCTCGACTGACTTCCACTCAACGTCCTGATGCCCGGCAGAGCCCGCCGCAGCACCGCACCGATTGACTCGCCCCTGTTGGCCCAATTATCCCGCGCGAGCCCCAGGAGCGGCGCGTAGCAAGCCCGCCGGCCGCCAACGCGGGCGGCGGAGCCTGGCCCAAGCAACGACGGGACCTCAGTCCCTGCCGACCGCCCACTTGCCAGCACCGCCCAGCGCGGCGGCCAGCGTCACCAGCAGCAGGAACAGCCCCTGCAGATTGCCCAGCAGCGGCGCACCGTGCATCCAGCCGGCCACCAGCGGCCAGGCCACGATCACCGCGAGCACCACACTGGCCACCGGCATCAGCAGCCCGATGACCACCAGCAGCCCGCAGAGGATCTGCGTCAGATGGAGCAGCGTGTGCAGCCCCTGCATGAGCGTGGCGGGCATACCGCCGTGCCGGAGCCCCTGCAGGCCCAGCCACGCCGCCATGCCGCCGATCGCGAGGCGCAGCAGGAACTGGGAAAAGTCGATACGGTTTTTGGATACAGCCATGTCGGCACAGGTCTCAAGTGAACGCGACCTCACCGCCCGGCGGCTGCCGGCGCCATGAGGTCGCCTGGTTCAGGTCAAATCGCGCAAGGGGTGCTGGTCGGGCGCCCAGGGGCTGACGAAAAAGGCCGCCACCTCTGCGGCATCGATCGCCGCGATCGACGCGGGATGCCAGCGCGGTGCATGGTCCTTGTCGACGGCCAACGCGCGGATGCCCTCCACCGTCTCGCTGCGCGCGGCGCCGCGCAGGTGGAAAGCGTGATGCACGAGGCCACGCTCCAGGCGCAGGTCATCGGCCAGGCTCAGCGAACGGCCGCGACGCACCAGCTCCAGCGCAACGGCCAACATCGTCGGCGAGCGCTTCAGCAGCGTCTCGTGCGTGCGCTGCGCCCATTCTTCGTTGGCGTCGGCCAGTGAGGCCAGGATGGCCGCCACGGTCGGCAGGCCGAAGTGACGGTCGACGTGCGCGGCGATGGCTTTGGGGTCGGGCGGCGGCGCGAGGTCGACGCGCTCCATGACGGAGGCGACGACATGCTCGGCGGTCGGCTGGTGGCCATGGCGCAGATCCTCGATCAGCGATGGCCATTGCTCGGCGCGCACGAAGACGTCGCCAAGCCCCCACTCGATGGCGTCGCCCGCGGCGATGACCTCGCCCGTCAGCGCCAGCCACTCACCGATATGCCCCGGGCATTGCGCCAGGAAGAAGCCGCCGCCGACATCCGGGAACAGGCCGATGCCCGTCTCCGGCATGGCGAGCTGGGAGCGTTCGCACAGCACGCGCAGCTTGGCCCCCTGGCTGATGCCCATGCCGCCGCCCATGACGATGCCATCCATCAACGCGATGCAAGGCTTCGGGTAGGCATGGATCAGGTGGTTGAGGCGGTATTCCTCGGTGAAGAAGTCGCCCAGCGCCGGGTCGCCAGCGAGCGCCGCCTGGTGGAAGAAGCGGATGTCACCGCCAGCACAGAAAGCCGGCGCCTTGCCTTCGCGGCCCGCGCCCATCAACGCCACCGCCTGGATCTCCGGGCGGCCGGCCCAGTGGACCAGCAGCGTCGTGAGGTCGCGGATCATGGCCAGCGACAGTGCGTTCAACGCCTGCGGGCGGTTCAGCGTGATGAGGCCGAGGCAGCCATTCACGTCGGCCTGGATCTGGCCGTCGGAAACCAGCGGGGGAATCAAGTCGTTCATGCGTTCTTTGTGACGATTCGGTCGGCGCCAGGCGCCAGTGTCTCGTTGGCGATCAATGCGCCGATGACAAGGCTACCGCCAATCAGCGCCGGCTGACCTGGGTGTTCGCCCGCAAAAGCCCACGCCCACAACACACCGAGCACCGTTTCGGCCAGCCCGAGCAAGGCGATCTCATGCCCCGGCAGCTCCCGCGCCAGCCGCACCGCCAACAGGCAGGGAATGGCGAGCTGGCACAAGCCCAGCAAGCCTAACAGGCCCATGTCATGCGCACTGGCCTGCAGGGGCCAGGCCAGCGGCAAGGTGGCCGCGGCGGAGATCAGCGCGCCGATGAGCACGGCAGGCAGCATGTCTGTGCCAGGGCCGCCCGGGGACACGGAAGCGACGCAGCCGTCGGGGACTTGATCGCCCTGCCCCACCTTCTGCAGCAGGCACCAGTTCGTCGCGGCGGCGATCGGCACGGCCAGCGCCACCCCAACGCCCGCCAGCGGCCCACCGAGCTGCCGGCCGAACATCCACGCAATGCCGACGGCCGCCACGCCGATCGCTGCCCAGGTACGCGCAGGAATGGCTTGCCGCAGGAAAACACGGGCAAACACGGCCGTGAACAGCGGCGACAGCGACATCGTCACCAGCACGTTGGCCACCGTCGTTAGCGACAGCGCCACCATGAAGGCCGTGAACATGACGGCCCAGCAAACACCCGAGGCCCAGACCAGCCGGCCCCGCATCGACGCCAACAGCCCCCTGCCCCGCATGACGCCGAGGATGGCAACGAGCGCCACGGCATTGAAGCTGCTGCGCCAGAACGTGATCTCGAAGCCTCTCGCCGCCTCCAGATGCCGCGTGACCACGCCCGCCGAACTCCACATCAGCGTGACCAGCAGCATCAGCAAGACAGCAGACCGGTGGCTCATCAACGAAGAGCGCCCCTGAAAAGGGGCGCGGGCAAATCTCTGACTAAAGCCCCCCTTGGAGGGGGCTGAGCCCGGACATAAACAGTCCTGAGGACTGTTTATGCCTGGCGAAGGACGGGGCCTCTGGCCCCGACATGGGGGAGCGCAACATTCCCGCGGGACGCGAGCGCGCTGCGTGCGCTTAAGAGCGTGCCGCGCGCTTGCGCTCGTTCTCGGTCAGGAAGCGCTTGCGCAGACGCACGCTCTTGGGCGTGATCTCGACCAGCTCGTCGTCATCGATGAAGTCCACGCCGTACTCCAGCGTCAGGTCGATGGGCGGCGTGATCTTGATCGCGTCTTCCTTGCCGGACACGCGGAAGTTGGTCAGCTGCTTGGTGCGCGTGGCGTTGACGACGAGGTCGTTGTCGCGGCTGTGGATGCCGACGATCATGCCTTCGTAGACCGGGTCGTTGGGCTTGACGAACATGCGGCCGCGGTCGTCCAGCTTGCCCAGCGCGTAGGTGAAGATCTCGCCTTCGTCCATGGAGATCAGCACACCGTTCTTGCGGCCGCCGATCTCACCCTTGTGGGCTTCGTAGCCGTCGAAGATGGAGGAGATCAGGCCCGAACCGCGCGTCAGGTTCATGAACTCGTTGGCGAAGCCGATCAGGCCACGCGCCGGAATGCGGTACTCCAGGCGCACGCGGCCGTTGCCGTCCGGCTCCATGTTGATCATCTCGCCCTTGCGCAGGCCCAGCGCCTGCATGACGCCACCCTGGTGGGTCTCTTCAACGTCGGCGGTGACCATTTCCATCGGCTCGCTCTTCACGCCGTCGATGTCCTTGAACATCACGCGCGGCTTGGACACGGCCAGCTCGTAGCCTTCGCGGCGCATGTTTTCCAGCAGGATGGTCAGGTGCAGTTCACCGCGACCGCAGACTTCGAAGATGCCGTCTTCGTCGGTCTCGGAGACGCGCAGCGCGACGTTGTGCTGCAACTCCTTCTGCAGGCGGTCCCAGATCTGGCGGCTGGTGACGAACTTGCCTTCACGGCCTGCCAGCGGGCTGGTGTTGACGCAGAAGTTCATCGTCAGCGTCGGCTCGTCCACCTTCAGCATGGGCAGCGGCTGCGGGTTGGTCGGGTCGGTCACGGTCACGCCGATGCCGATGTCCTCGATGCCGTTGATCAGCACGATGTTGCCGGGGCCGGCCTCTGTCACCTGCACACGGTCCAGGCCGTGGAAGGTCAGCACCTGGTTGATGCGGCCGTTGACAGCCTTGCCGCCAGGGCCTTCCATGACGCTGACCTGCATGCCGGGCTTGATGGTGCCCTGGCTGATGCGGCCAACGCCGATGCGGCCGACGAAGGTGGAGAAGTCCAGCGCCGAGATCTGCAGTTGCAGCGGCGCAGCCGGGTCACCCTTTTGCGGCGGCACATGCTTCAGCACGGTGTTGAACAGGGCCGACATGTCGGGGCCCCACTGTTCGCCGGGCGCGCCTTCGGTCAGCGAGGTCCAGCCGTTGATGCCCGAGGCGTAGACGACCGGGAAGTCCAGCTGCTCGTCGTTGGCGCCGAGGTTGGCGAACAGGTCGAAGGCAGCGTTGATGACGGCGTCGGGCTTGGCGCCGGGCTTGTCGACCTTGTTGACCACGACGATGGGCTTCAAGCCCAGAGCCAGCGCCTTCTTCGTGACGAAGCGCGTCTGCGGCATCGGGCCTTCCTGGGCGTCGATCAGCAGCACCACGCCGTCGACCATGGACAGCGCACGCTCCACTTCGCCGCCGAAGTCCGCGTGTCCGGGCGTGTCGACGATGTTGATGTGCGTACCTTCCCAGCTGACCGCGCAGTTCTTGGCCAGGATGGTGATGCCGCGCTCACGTTCGATGGCGTTGCTGTCCATGACGGTGTCGACGACCTTTTCGTGGTCGGCGAAGGTGCCGCTCTGGCGCAGCAGCTGGTCGACCATGGTGGTCTTGCCGTGGTCGACGTGGGCAATGATGGCGATGTTGCGGATCGGGGTGGTCATGACAGCTTGCTTCTAAAAAAACCGGTTCAGGCGGAGAGCAGCGCCTGGACCTCCGGCGGGGTCAACAGACGGTCGGCGATCAGCTCGCCAGAAATGATGTGGGCACTGCCCAGGAAGGCGCGGGTTTCGGGGCCGTAGACGCGCACACGCTCGGCGTCGGGCGCATCCACGCGGCGGCGCAGGCCCGACAGGAAACGTGCCGCTTCGGCCGCCGGCAGACGCAGCTCGGGCGCTTCGGCCAGCAGCCGGTCGGGCGACATGAGCAGCGAGGCCCGCTGCCCTTCGGGCAAGGCTTCCAGTGCGGTCAGCGTGATGCTGCCGTCCAGCGTCAGGCCGCCCGAGCCGGTGCGCCGCAGCGCCGCGAGCGACGCGCCACAGCCCAGCGCCGCGCCGATGTCTTCGGCCAGCGTGCGGATGTAGGTGCCTTTGGTGCAACGGACGTCGAGGGTCACGGTGCCAGCGTGCATGGCGACGATGTCGATGGCATGAATCGTCACGCGACGGCTCTTGCGCTCAACTTCGATGCCCTGGCGCGCGTACTCGTACAGCGCCTTGCCCTCGTGCTTCAGCGCCGAGTGCATGGGCGGCATCTGGTCGATCTCGCCCACGAACGCCGCGCATGCCGCAGCGATGCGCTCGGCCGGGATGTTCTCCACGTCGCGGCGCTCCAGCACCTCGCCCTCGGCGTCGCCGGTCGTCGTGCGGATGCCCAGCGCCAGCGTTGCGAGGTAGCGCTTATCGGCATCGAGGCTGAGCTGGCTGAACTTGGTGGCGGCACCAAAGCACAGCGGCAGCAGGCCGGTGGCCAGCGGGTCCAGCGTGCCGGTGTGGCCCGCCTTCTCGGCGCGCAGCAGCCACTTGGCCTTCTGCAACGCATCGTTGCTGGACAGGCCCAGCGGCTTGTCCAGCAGCAGCACGCCGTGCAGCGCCCGGCGCTGCACGCGCACGCGCAGGGGCCGTGCGGCCTCCGCTGGCGTGGCGGCTGCGATGGCCACGTCAGTCATTGGGTTCCTCGCCATCTTCCAGCGCCCGCGTCGCGTTGGCCTTGGAGATGAGCGCGCTCATCTCCGCCGCCCGCTCGGTCGTGCGGTCGAACTGGAAGTGCAGTGTCGGGACGGTGTGGATCTGCAGCCGCTTGAACAGGCCGTTGCGCAGGAATCCGGCCGCCTCGTTCAGCGCGTCCTGCGTCTCGGCGGGGTCACCGATCAGCACCGAGAAGAACACCTTGGCGTGGGCGTAATCGGGCGTGACCTCGACGGCGCTGATGGTCGCCATGCCGATGCGCGGGTCCTTCAGCTCACGGATGAGCTCCGCCAGATCCCGCTGGATCTGGTCGGCAACGCGGAAGCTGCGGTTGGGGATGGCGCGTTTGTGTCTCATGTTGGTGTCCTGAAAGAACAAACCCCGCCCCTTCTGGGCGGGGTCTGCGGGGGTCACCCTTGGAGCGTCACGTCAGAGCGTGCGGGCCACTTCCTTGATCTCGAAGAATTCGAGCTGATCACCTTCCTTGATGTCGCTGTAGTTCTTGAGCTTGATACCGCACTCGAAGCCTTCCTTGACCTCGCGCACATCGTCCTTCTCGCGGCGCACCGATTCCACCTCGCCCGTGTAGACGACGGTGTTGTCGCGCAACAGGCGGAACTTGGCGCCACGACGGACCAGACCGCTGGTGACCATGGAGCCGGCCACCGTGCCGATCTTGGAGGCCACGAACACGACGCGGATCTCGGCCGTACCCAGCGCTTCTTCGCGCTGCTCGGGCGCCAGCATGCCGGACATCGCCTTGGTCACGTCATCCACAGCGTCGTAAATGATGCTGTAGTAACGCAGATCGACGGAATTGCCCTCGGCCAGCTTGCGCGCGCCGGCATCGGCACGCACGTTGAAGCCGATGATGACGGCCTTGGACGCGATGGCGAGGTTGATGTCGCTCTCGCTGATGCCGCCGACCGCCGCGTGGACGATCTGCACCTTGACCTCGGCGTTGCTGAGCTTAAGCAGCGAGGCGGCCAGCGCTTCCTGCGAACCCTGCACGTCGGACTTGATGATCAGCGGCAGCGTCTGCACGTCGCCGGCGCCCATCTCGCTGAACATGTTCTCCAGCTTGGCGGCCTGCTGCTTGGCCAGCTTCACGTCGCGGTACTTGCCCGAACGGAAGGTCGCCACTTCACGGGCACGACGCTCGTCACCCAGCACCATGAACTCGTCACCGGCTTGCGGCACTTCGGTCAGGCCCTGGATTTCCACCGGGATGGACGGGCCAGCCTCGGTGGCAGCCTTGCCGTCTTCGTCCAGCATGGCGCGCACGCGGCCGAAGGTGGAGCCTGCCAGCACGACGTCTCCGCGCTTGAGCGTACCGCTCTGCACCAGCACCGTCGCAACCGGGCCGCGGCCCTTGTCCAGCTTGGCTTCGATGACCAGGCCCTTGGCCATGGACTCGACCGGCGCCTTCAGTTCCAGCACTTCGGCCTGCAACAGCACTTGCTCGAGCAGGTCGTCGATGCCCTGGCCGGTCTTGGACGACACGCCCACGAACGGCGCATCACCACCGAATTCTTCCGGCACGACCTCTTCGGCCACCAGCTCGCTCTTCACGCGCTCGGCGTTGGCGTCCGGCTTGTCGATCTTGGTCATCGCGACCACGATGGGCACGCCAGCGGCCTTCGCGTGGTGGATGGCTTCCTTGGTCTGGGGCATGACGCCGTCATCGGCCGCACAGACCAGGATGACGATGTCGGTCGCCTTGGCACCGCGAGCCCGCATGGCCGTGAAGGCCGCGTGACCCGGGGTGTCCAGGAAGGTGATCATGCCGCGCGGCGTTTCGACGTGATAAGCGCCGATGTGCTGCGTGATGCCGCCGGCTTCGCCCGCTGCCACACGGCTGCGGCGGATGTAGTCCAGCAGCGAGGTCTTGCCGTGGTCGACGTGACCCATGACGGTGACGACCGGCGCGCGCGGCAGCGACTCGTGCTGCTGCTCGGCAGCCGTGCCCTCTTCTTCGAGGAAGGCGTCCGGGTCGTCCAGCTTGGCGGCCATGGCCTTGTGGCCCATTTCCTCGACGAGGATCATGGCCGTTTCCTGGTCCAGCTGCTGGTTGATGGTGACCATCTGACCCAGCTTCATCAGCTGCTTGATGACCTCGGCGGCCTTCACGGACATCTTGTGGGCCAGGTCGGCGACCGAGATGGTCTCCGGCACATGGACCTCGATGATCTGCTGCTCGACCGGCGGCGTGAAGCTCGAGCCGGCGTCGCCGTCACGGCCACCGCGGCCGCCACGGCCACCCGCGCCACGCGCAGGCGCACGCCAGTTGCCACCGGCACCCGGCCGGCCAGCGCCCGCCGGGCCCGAACCGATGGTCTTGAGACCACGCTTCTTGGCGGCGTCGTCGGCCCAGCTGGACGACAGCTTCTCGGACTTGACGGACTTCTTGTCGCCCGGCTTGCCCGCACCCGTGCTCGGCGCCGCAGTGGCCGGCGCCGGTGCACCGGCCTTCTTGTGGATGGTGCCCTTGATGCCTGCGCCTTCGACCGGCTTGGGCTCTTCCTTCTTGGGCGCGACCAGCACCTTCTTGGGCGCGTTCATCATCGCCCGGATCTTGGCGGCCTCATCCTCGGCGGCCTTGCGGCGGCGAGCCAGGTCGTCCTGCTTTTGCTTTTCCTCGGCAGCGGCATCGACCGCCTTGACGACGCGCAGCGCGGGCTTGACGGCCTCGGGTGCGGGCGGAGGCGGGGCGACGACTTCAGGAGCCGGCGGCGGCGGCGCGACCACTTCGGGCGTTGCCGGTGCGGGTGCCGGCGCGGGCTTGGGCGCCCGCTTGGCCGCAGCGGCCTTGTTGATGGCAGCAGCCTCAGCGGCAGCTGCAGCGGCACTGCGCGCGCGGGCCGCAGCGGCCTGCTCGTCCGTCTTGTCGGCCGGCTTGTCCGCAGTCTTCGCGGCCGCTTTTGCGGCGGCCTCGGCGGCGGCCTGAGCAGCGGCGGCTTCGGCAGCAGCCTTGGCAGCGGCCTCCGCAGCGGCGGCTTCGGCAGCAGCCTTGGCGGCGGCAGCGGCTTCACGGGCGGCACGTTCGGCCTCCTCGCGAGCCTTCACCTTGGCGGCAAGCTCTTCTTCCTGGCGGCGCAGGGCCTCGGCCTGCGCCTGGGCTTCTTCCTCGCGGCGCAGCAGTTCGGCTTCATCGGAACGAGCAGCCTCCTCACCCGATTCGTCACGCTTGACGAAGGTGCGCGTCTTCTTGACCTGGACCTGGATCGTGCGGGCCTTGCCGGAGGCATCGGCCTGCTTGATTTCAGTGGTCTGCTTCTTGACGAGGGTGATCTTCTTGCGCTCCGTGCCGGCAGTGCCGTGAGCGGTGCGCAGGTGGTCGAGCAGGCGTTCCTTGTCGGTCTCGGAGAGCGAGTCGTCGACGGAAGACTTTTTGACGCCCGCGGCTTGCAGCTGCTCCAGCAGCGTGCCCGCCGGCTTGTTCAGCTCGGCAGCGAATTGGGCGACGGTAGTCACGGCCATGTGGGAATCCTTCAAATTGCTTTCGGTGCGGCGCGGCGTGTTGAGATCAATCAATCGTTGAACCAGTGTTCGCGGGCCTTCATGATCAGCGTGCGTGCCGCCGCTTCTTCCAGGCCAGACAGTTCGACCAGCTCGTCCACGGCCAGATCGGCCAGGTCGTCGCGGGTATTGATGCCGCCGGCAGCCAACTTGGCCAGCAGCTCGGGAGAAACGCCTTCGAGGTCACGCAGGTCTTGAGAAACCTCCTCGACCTTCTCTTCCTTGGCGATTTCCATCGTCAGCAGCGCATCCTTTGCACGGGTGCGCAGTTCGTTGACGGTGTCCTCGTCGAAGGCCTCGATTTCGAGCATTTCCTGCATCGGCACGTAGGCGACCTCCTCCAGGCTCGTGAAGCCTTCGGCGATGAGGATGTCGGCGACTTCGGCGTCGACGTCGAGCTTCTCGACGAACAGCGCGCGCACGCTTTCAGCCTCGGTCTCCTGCTTGGCCGCAGATTCCTCGGCCGACATGATGTTGATGCGCCAGCCGGTCAGCTCGGACGCCAGGCGCACGTTCTGACCACCGCGGCCGATCGCGATCGCGAGGTTTTCCTCGTCGACGACGACGTCCATCGCATGGCGCTCCTCATCGACGACGATGCTCTGCACATTGGCCGGCGCCAGCGCGCCGATGACGAACTGCGCCGGGTCTTCGCTCCACAGCACGATGTCCACGCGCTCGCCGGCCAGCTCGGTCGTCACGCCGTTGACGCGCGAACCGCGCACGCCGACGCAGGTGCCGATGGGGTCGACCCGGCGGTCATGGCTGATGACGGCGATCTTGGCACGCGAACCGCTGTCGCGGGCGCAGCTCTTGATCTCCAGCAGGCCTTGCTCGATCTCCGGCACTTCCTGCGCGAAGAGTTCCTTCATGAACTCGGGCGACGAACGCGACAGCATGATCTGCGGGCCACGCTGCGTCGGGTCCACGCCAAGGATCACGGCGCGAACGCGGTCGCCGGTGCGCAGGTTCTCTTTCGAGATCATCTCGCTGCGCTTCAGGCGGCCTTCCACGCGGCCGCTCTCGACAATGATGTCGCCCTTGTCCAGGCGCTTGACGGTGCCGACGAAGATCTTTTCGCCGCGCGACATGAAGTCGTTCAGCAGCTGCTCGCGCTCGGCGTCGCGGATCTTCTGCAGGATGACCTGCTTGGCCGCCTGCGCGCCGATGCGGCCGATGGGCACGGACTCGACCGGCTCTTCGATGTGGTCGTCCACCTCGATGTCCGGAATCTGCTCCTGCGCCTCGAACAGCAGGATTTCGGCGTCGGCATTCTGCAGGCCGGCCTCGTTCGGCACGACATGCCAGCGACGGAAGGTCTCGTACTCGCCGGAGTCGCGGTCCACGGCCACACGGATGTCAGCCTCGCCGCCATAAATCTTCTTGGAGGCCGAGGCCAGCGCGGCCTCCACCGCACCGAACACGACATCGCGCTCCACGCTCTTTTCGCGCGAGATCGCGTCCACCAGCATCAACATTTCGCGGTTCATTGCTTGAGACCTCCGTCAACCTTGTCTTGGCCGGGCGCCGCCTCCGAGGGCTCGCCCGCTTGTTTCTTGGCCGCTGCCTTCTTCGGCACCTTCTTCGGCTTGATGACACCCCGCTGGCCGGGCTTCCGATCGGGCGCCGGCTCGCCGCCGCGCCCCTTGAAACTGAATGCCGGCACCAGGCGCGCCTCGCGCACTTCGTCCAGCGTGAAATCGAGCGCCTGCTCGGCCTCGCCGTCGTCGAACACCAGGCGCCACGCCTGGTCATTCACGACGTCAGGCTGCGCACCCAGCACCCCGCGGTACTTCTTGCGCCCCTGGAACGGCAGCTTCAGCGTGATGTCGACTTCCTGACCGACAAACCGCGCGTAGTGCGCAGCGTTCTTCAGCGGCCGATCGAGGCCCGGCGACGAAACCTCCAGCCGCCCATACTCGAGACCCTCGACCTCCAGCACATACTGGAGCTGGCGGGTGACCTTTTCGCAGTCGTTGACCGTGATCAACTCACCTGCCTCGGCCTCGGCCGGCAGTTTGTCGATGGTCACGCGCAGAGTCCCGCCACTGGCACTGCGATCGCAGTCCACGAATTCGTAACCCAATCCGGTCACGGTCGTTTCAACAGCGGCTTGCCAACTCATGCGGTAAATAAGGGGGGCGAAAAGCGAAAAAGCAAAAAAAATGGGCTGGATGAATCCGCCCAACTCGTTCACCAAAGCCAGCACCGGGGGATCTCATCCGGCACTCGCGAGGCCTGACCTCGGTTCTGGTGAAGCTCGGATTGTACTGTGCAAGTCCTATGCCGGCAAGTGACCCGAGCGCGCGCATGCCAGAATCCGAGGCTGTCTGAGACCTCACAGGAGATAAGAATGGGCTTTCTCGCCGGCAAGCGGCTGCTGATCACGGGCGTGCTGTCCAACCGCTCCATCGCCTACGGCATTGCGCGCGCCTGCCACCGCGAAGGCGCCGAGCTCGCTTTCAGCTACCAGGGCGAACGATTCAAGGACCGCATCAGCGAATTTGCGGCCGAATTTGATTCCAAGCTCATCTATGACTGCGACGTCACGAGCGATGAGCAGATGAAAAACCTGTTCGCCCAGTTGGGCGAGGTGTGGCCGGAGTTCGACGGGTTCGTGCATTCCATCGGTTTTGCCCCCCGCGAAGCCATTGCCGGGAATTTTCTCGACGGCATGACCCGCGAGAATTTCCGCATCGCCCATGACATTTCCGCCTACAGCTTCCCCGCGATGGCCAAGCTGGCTGCCCCGCGCCTGCGCGCCGGCGCCTCGCTGCTGACGCTGAGCTACCTGGGCGCCGAGCGCTTCGTGCCGAACTACAACACGATGGGCATGGCCAAGGCCGCGCTCGAAGCCAGCGTGCGTTATCTGGCCTACGACCTGGGCGCCAAGGGCGTGCGCGTCAACGGCATCTCGGCCGGCCCGATCAAGACGCTGGCCGCGTCTGGCATCAAGGACTTCGGCAAGCTGCTCAACCAGTTCGCGGCTTCCGCGCCCATCCGCCGCAACGTGACGATCGAGGACGTCGGCAACGCCGCCGCCTTCCTGCTGTCAGACCTGGCCGCCGGCGTCAGCGCCGAGATCATGTATGTGGACGGCGGCTTCAGCCATGTGGCCCTCGCCGACTCCGAGTAACAAGTCCGAGCGACTGAAATGACAAGGGCCCCGAGGGGCCCTTTTTCATGCGCGCCGGCGTGTGGCCACGCCACTCACTGCTTCACGCAGTCGACGTAGTAGTGGCCGCGCCCGGTCTCCTCGTCCACCTCGTGCACCAGCCCGTGCACATCCGTGGCGAAGCCGGGGAACTTGGCGTTGAAGCTGCGCGTGAACTTCAGGTAGTCGACGATCTTCTTGTTGAAGCGCTCGCCCGGGATCAGCAGCGGAATGCCCGGCGGGTAAGGCGTCAGCAGCGACGTCGTGATGCGCCCTTCCAGTTCGTCGATGCCCACGCGCTCGGTCTTGCGCTGCGCGATGTGTGCGTAGGCATCGGTCGGCGTCATCGCGGGCTGCAGGTTGGACAGATACATGTCCGTCGTCAGGCGGGCGATGTCCCCCTCGGCATAGGCCTGGTGGATGCTCTGGCACAGGTCGCGCAGGCCCATGCGCTCGTACTTGGGGAACTGCGCGCAGAACTCCGGCAGGATGCGCCACAGCGGCGCGTTCTTGTCGTAGTCGTCCTTGAACTGCTGCAGCGCCGTCAACAGCGTATTCCAGCGGCCCTTGGTGATGCCGATGGTGAACATGATGAAGAACGAGTACAGGCCCGTCTTCTCCACGACGACGCCATGCTCCACCAGGAACTTCGTGACCACCGACGCGGGGATGCCGGACGCCGCGAAGCGGCCTTCCATGTCGAGGCCGGGCGTGATGATGGTGGACTTGATCGGGTCCAGCATGTTGAAGCCTTCGGCCAGCGCGCCGAAGCCGTGCCACTCCTCATCGGCATGCAGCATCCAGTCGTCGGCAACGGGCTCGCTGCCCTCTTCCGAGCGCAGGTAGTCCGGCCCCCAGACCTTGAACCACCAGTCCGTGCCGTAGTCCCCCTCTACCTTGCGCATCGCGCGGCGGAAGTCCAGCGACTCCTTGATGCTCTCTTCCACCAGCGCCGTGCCGCCGGGGGGCTCCATCATGGCGGCCGCCACGTCGCAGCTCGCGATGATGGAGTACTGCGGCGACGTCGACGTGTGCATCAGGTAGGCCTCGTTGAAGAGGTGCTTGTCGAGCTTCACCGACTGCGAGTCCTGCACCAGCACCTGCGAGGCCTGCGAGATGCCGGCCAGCAGCTTGTGCGTGGATTGCGTCGCGTAAACCATGGCCTCCTTCGGGCGCGGGCGATTCTTGCCCATCGCGTGGAACTGGCCGTAGAAATCGTGGAAGGCCGCGTGCGGCAGCCAGGCCTCGTCGAAGTGCAGCGTCGGGATGTAGCCGTCGAGCTTCTTCTTGATGGTCTCGGTGTTGTAGAGCACGCCGTCATAGGTGCTCTGCGTCAGCGTCACGATGGACGGCTTGACGGTGGCCGCATCGACATGCGAGAGCAGCGGGTTGGCAGCAATCTTGGCGCGGATGGTCTCGGGGCTGAATTCGCTCTCCGGGATCGGGCCGATGATGCCGTAGTGGTTGCGCGTCGGCGTCAGGAAGACGGGGATAGCGCCGCACATGATGATGGCGTGCAGGTTGCTCTTGTGGCAGTTGCGGTCGATGACGACCACATCGCCCGGCGCCACCGTGTGGTGCCAGACCATCTTGTTGGACGTCGACGTGCCGTTGGTGACGAAGAAGCAGTGGTCCGCATTGAAGATGCGCGCGGCGTTCTTCTCGGAGGCCGCGACGGGGCCGGTGTGGTCCAGCAGCTGACCCAACTCCTCCACGGCGTTGCAGACGTCGGCGCGCAGCATGTTCTCGCCGAAGAACTGGTGGAACATCTGCCCGACGGGGCTCTTCAGGAAGGCCACGCCGCCCGAGTGGCCAGGGCAGTGCCACGAGTACGAGCCGTCGGCCGCGTAGTCCATCAACGCCTTGAAGAACGGCGGCGCCAGACCGTCGAGGTAGCTGCGCGCCTCGCGGATGATGTGGCGGGCCACGAACTCCGGCGTGTCCTCGAACATGTGAATGAAGCCATGCAGCTCGCGCAACACGTCGTTGGGCAGGTGCTGGCTGGTGCGCGTCTCGCCGTAGACGTAGATCGGGATGTCCGGGTTGCGGAAGCGGATCTCGCCGATGAACTTGCGCAGATTCAGCACGGCCGGATCGAGGTCGGGGCCGGGCGTGAACTCCTCGTCGTCGATCGACAGGATGAACGCCGATGCACGGCTTTGCTGCTGGGCGAACTGCGACAGATCGCCGTAGCTCGTCACGCCCAGGACTTCCATGCCCTCCTTCTGGATGGCCTCGGCCAACGCGCGGATGCCCAGGCCCGAAGTGTTCTCGGAGCGGTAGTCCTCGTCGATGATGACGATGGGAAAGTGAAAACGAATCATCGCGGCCTCCAGCGGGCGGGCATCAAAAAACGAAGCGGCGAAGTGTAGGGCCGCACTGTGTTCGAACCATGTCGGTGCGTCTATAAACTGTGTCGACAACCAACAGCCCGGGGAGGCGAGATGGACTGGAATTCGGCAACCGCCTGGTGGGCGGCTGCGGGCGCGCTTGTCGCCATTGAACTGGCGACCGGCACTTTCTACCTGCTGATGCTGGCGCTGGGCGCCGCAGCGGGGGCGCTGGCAGCCCATGCCGGCGCCGGCATCAGCCTGCAGATCACGCTGGCCGCACTGGCCGGCGGCGGCGCCACGGCGCTCTGGCATTGGCGCAACCGCCATCGCGCCGTCGATGCGCCGGATGCGCGCGCCAACCCGGATGTCAATCTGGACGTCGGCGAGTCCGTCGATGTCGCGCAATGGGACGACCAGGGCCGCACGCAGGTGAACTACCGCGGCTCGCAATGGCGCGCCCGCTTCATCGGCGACGGCGCCCCGGCGCCCGGCCCACACCGCATCGCCGCGCTACACGGCAACCTGCTCGAACTCGTGAAAGCCTGACCCATGGAAATCGCCCTCGTCCTGGCCGTCGTCGCCATCGTCTTCGTCGTTCGCGCGATCAAGATCGTGCCCCAGCAGCACGCCTTCGTCGTCGAACGCCTGGGCAAGTACGACCGCACGATGGCCCCCGGCCCCCACGTGCTGATCCCCTTCATCGAACGCGTGGCCTACCAGCACTCGCTGAAGGAAATCCCGCTCGACGTGCCCAGCCAGATCTGCATCACCAAGGACAACACCCAGCTGACCGTCGACGGCATCCTCTACTTCCAGATCACCGACCCGATGCGCGCCAGCTACGGCAGCAGCAACTACATCGTCGCCATTTCGCAGTTGGCGCAGACGACGCTGCGCTCCGTCATCGGCCGCATGGAGCTCGACAAGACCTTCGAGGAGCGAGACCTCATCAACAGCTCTGTCGTGCAGGCACTCGATGAAGCCGCGCTGAACTGGGGCGTCAAGGTGCTGCGCTACGAGATCAAGGACCTGACCCCGCCGCCCGCCATCCTGCATTCCATGCAGGCGCAGATCACCGCAGAACGCGAGAAGCGTGCGCTCATCGCCGCCTCGGAAGGCCGGCGCCAGGAGCAGATCAACATCGCCACCGGCGAGCGCGAGGCGGCGATCGCCAAGTCGGAAGGCCAGAAGCAGGCGGAGATCAACAAGGCCCAGGGCGAGGCGGCGGCCATCACGGCGGTTGCCGACGCCACGTCGGACGCCATCCGCAAGATTGCGTCGGCCATCCAGCAACCCGGTGGTGACCAGGCCGTCCAGCTGAAGGTCGCCGAGAAGGCCGTCGAGGCGTTCGCCCAACTGGCTCAGAAGAACAACACGATGATCGTGCCAGGCAATGTCAGCGAAGTCGCCGGCCTGATCGGCTCCGCGATGAGCCTGCTCAAGGCCGGCAACCGCGCAGCCTGATCCGCCGGCGGAGTAACGGGCGATGGATCAGATCGATGTTGCCGTCATCGGCGCCGGGGTCGTCGGCCTCGCGGTGGCGCGAGAACTTGCGCAGCGCGGGCGGGAGGTGGTCGTCATCGAGGCTGCCGGGGCCATCGGCACCGGCATCTCCTCGCGCAACAGCGAAGTCATCCACGCCGGCCTGTACTACCCCGCCGGCAGCCTGAAGGCGCGGCTGTGCGTGCGCGGCCACTCCCTGCTGTACGACTATTGCGCCACACGCGGCATCGCGCACCGGCGCTGCGGCAAGCTGGTCGTCGCGACCCGGGCCGGCGATCTGCCGCGGCTGGAGCAGATCGCCGCGCATGGCGCCGCCAACGGCGTCCAGGGCTTGCGCCTCCTCAGCCCTGCCGAGGCACGAGCGCTGGAGCCCGCACTGGAGACAACCGGCGCCCTGCTGTCGCCCGCCAGCGGCATCGTCGACAGCCACGCGCTGATGACGGCCCTGTTGGCCGATGCCGAAGCGGCTGGGGCCACCCTCGCGCTCGCCAGCCCGCTCGCGGGCGGCCGGCGTACAGGCGACCATTGGCTGCTGCGTGTCGACACGGGCTTCGAGCTGGGGGCCCGGCAGGTGGTCAATGCAACCGGCCTGTTCGCGGCGGAGGTCGCCGCTTCGCTCGGCGCCTTCGCGCCGCCGCTGCGATTCGCGCGTGGCCACTATTTCTCGCTGGCCAGCCGCGCGCCGTTCTCGCGACTCATCTACCCCTTGCCCGTCGACGGCGGGCTCGGCGTTCACCTGACCTTGGATTTGGCCGGCCAAGCCCGCTTCGGGCCGGACGTTCTATGGCTGCCGGACAGCTCGCCGCAATCGCTGAACTACGGCGTGGCACCCGACCTGGCCGCAAGCTTCGAAGTCCAAATCCGTCGCTACTGGCCGGATCTGCCCGCAGGAGCGCTGCAACCGGCCTACAGCGGCATTCGCCCCAAGCTGAGTGGCCCAGGCGATGCGCCAGCTGACTTCTGTATCGACACAAGTTCACCTGGCCTCATCCAGCTGTTTGGCATCGAGTCACCAGGCCTGACCGCCGCCCTCGCACTGGCCGAAGAGGTCGCAGCTCGCCTGTAGGCGGCGCAGTCTGCGGCAGCGAACGTGCCGATCAAGCGTGTTCGGCTCCTGCCGCCCCGGCCAATCTCCCACGTGGAATCGGCCAACAGAAAGCCGATCGCCCCGGTAACGGGCGTGAGCCAGCCGGGTGAAACATGCCCGCAGTCCAGGCGGCAGGACAACGGTGATGAGGCAATAGGGCGAAAACTTCAACGTCCATCCCTCTAAAGGGGGGGCACGGGGGGAAGGCTGGCGCAACCCCACCCACCCCCCCCCCCCCCCCCCCCCCCCCCCCCCCCCACCCCAAACACCGCCCCCCCCCCCCCCCAAACACCCCC